>CANFXY010000070.1 GCA_947451105.1 Bacteroidota bacterium
ACCAGTCAAACTAAAAAAATATACAAATAAGATCATCCAAATAAAACGACCACTTAAATAAAGGTGTTTTAAATTGGCTTTTTCAAAAGTCTGAGATTTCTTTATTGTATTTAAGTATTGGTATAATTGGTAAAAAACAGCAGTCCATAATAAACCTAAAATGATGTAGTAGGTTGTATAAAACCAAGGCAAGTTTTTGTACTGTGGGTCATATAAATCTAACTTTTTTATTTGTAAATTTTTGTCATAAGAGTAGCTTCCTTCAAATTGAATATAGGAGTTGATTTGCCATCGTTTTAAGCTGTCTTGCTCAACTGAATTGATAATATATGTTCCCTCAGCCAATCGGCTTTTCTCGAATAGGGCTTCAGTATGAATTTTGTTAGGACAATAGTCTAAAGACTTATATGCTTTGAAAAATTGAGCACCAATTATTAAGATTGCAGCTAAACTGAGTCCAAATAAAAGTTCTTTGCTTGAAGCTATAACTACTTTCATAAAGCAAAACTATGAAATAGATTTAATATTTCAATAATTATTTATTGATAATCAATAAATTTGTGCGTGATAAATCTCCAAATTTTCCCCCTTCATTGTTTTTACCCTTTGGCCTTTTTAATTATCTTCGCAGCATGAACAAAGTGGTTTCGAATGCAGAAGAAGCAATTAAAGACATCAACGACGGCGCAGTGATTATGCTCGGCGGTTTTGGTCTTTGTGGTATTCCTGAAAATTGTATCACAGCACTGGTGAAAAAGGGAAGCAAAGAATTAACGTGCATCTCTAACAATGCTGGGGTCGACGATTTTGGTATCGGGCTGATGTTGCAAACCAAACAAGTTAAGAAAATGATTTCTTCCTATGTGGGAGAAAATGCTGAATTCGAAAGACAGTTGTTGTCAGGTGAATTGGAAGTGGAATTAATTCCTCAAGGCACCTTGGCTACCCGTTGCATGGCTGCTGGTTATGGCATGCCTGCAATTTATACCCCCGCTGGTGTTGGAACTGAAGTGGCGATCGGAAAGGAGACCCGCGACTTCAATGGCAAAACCTATTTAATGGAATATGCCTTCGACGCTGATTTTGCTATTGTTAAAGCCTGGAAAGGTGATACCCACGGCAATTTAATCTTCAAAGAATCTGCCCGTAATTTTAACCCTTTAATGGCCATGGCGGGTAAAATTACCATTGCCGAAGTGGAAGAATTGCTGCCTGCAGGGAGCCTAGATCCTAACCAAATTCACACCGCCGGTATATATGTTCACCGCATTTTTCAAGGTTCTAACTATGAAAAACGCATTGAACAAAGAACGGTAAGACAAAAAGCGTAATTCGTATGCAAATCATTGCCACCTCTGATGGCAGCAATACCTTGTTTCATGAATCCCTAGATGAGACCTACCATTCTGTGCATGGTGCACTTGGTGAAAGTTTGCACGTATACATCAACAATGGTTTGAAGCGAGTGCCTCTCGATTTAAAGACCATCAATATTTTAGAAATTGGTTTTGGTACGGGCTTAAATGCCTTACTAAGTATGGACCATCAAGCACCAGGCACCCAAATTAAGTATTACAGCATTGAAGCATTTCCACTTTCAGAAGACTTGTTGAACAACTACTACCAAGGTTTTTCGGAAAAACCAAAGAGTTTAGCAGCCCTGCCTAAATTGATTCGTTCTCAAAATTTACAAAGCATCAATGAAAATTTTGATTTCAAGTTAATTGAATCCAAGTTGGAAGACTTGCAATTGCAAGAGCATTCTTTTCCTCCTTTTGATTTGGTTTACTACGATGCCTTTGCGCCTTCAAAACAAGCTGAAATGTGGACTGTTGAAATCTTGAAAAAAGTAAGCGATACAATGGCGGAAAATGGACTTTTTGTAACCTATTGTTCGCAAGGACAATTCAAACGGAATTTGAAGGAACTCGGATTTGATATCGTTAATCCTCCAGGCCCTTTTGGCAAACGGGAGATTACCGTTGCCAAAAAAATAAAAGCAATTGTTTAGCCCCTGAAAAAAAATTAAGTTTGTACCCCTTGCAAGTTCAAATCAACAATATAGGTAAACGTTATCATAACCAATGGTTGTTTAGAAACATCCATGCTGAACTCAAATTGGGTGATAGTTTGTCGGTTACAGGACACAATGGGAGTGGAAAATCTACCTTTATGCAAATTGTTTATGGCTTGGTGCAAGCCAGTGAGGGGGAGGTTTTGATCAATGGGTCAAGCACCTACAAACCGCATGAGCTATTTGCTTTAAGCGCCCCTTACTTAGAGTTGCCGATGGAGTTTAGTGTTATTGAGATACATGAATTGTATGTAAGAACCCAGAAAATGAATTCTAGCTTAGATGAGTTTCTGAACTTTAGTGATTTTAATAAATCACAGGCCAATCGGGCTGTAAAATTGTTTTCATCAGGAATGCAACAAAGATTAAAAACAGCTCTGTGTTTAAGCAGCAATTCGCCCATTCTCTTGTTGGATGAACCATTAACAAATATGGATGCGAAAGGGGAAGATTGGTACAAAAATTGTTTGAACGATATCAACAACAAAATTGTCATTATTGCCGGTAACAACCCTATTGAATATGCATTTACAAACTCAAATCTACAAATCAAACCTGCCTAAAACCTTTGTTTTATCTGTAGTTTTAGGCTTATTTTCCTTGTATTCAAATACAGTTTTTGCAGCAAGCCATTCATTGAAACATTCTGCAAGTTCTTCTAAGAAAAACAGAAAAAAAATCAAGCAATTCGACACCCTGTTCTGCAGCCAAAAGCCCGTGTCAAAGTTAATGGTGGTGAGAATGCCTGGCGATTCATTTGCTTCTACATACTACTACCAACTTGACGATACCAGTCTGCTGCTAAGTGTTAAACCTATGGTCAACAAATCTACAAATGCGGTTTATTACCATTTTGAATTCCCGAATATTCAAATGAATGCAGATTTTAAACCCAAAGGGCAAGCAAATAAAGTGAATGATATTGTTTGTGAATATGGGTTAATCAATAAAGACGGTTTAGATACCCTTAAATCTGAAATGTTTGCAACCATAAACGCCAGCATTGATGTGCAAAATGTGAAGAAAGTTGATGCCGAAAAGCTTTTTATTGTTGAGCGCAATAAAGCCGCAGAGATAAAGGTAGAAGATTTAGAAATTTCTCAAGATGGCATTTTTTTAGGTCGTTGCGAAGAAGAAGAATTGGATGGTCCGAATGGAAAGATCATTCAATACAGCATCTTCAATTCCACTGGTGCATTGGTTTGCACAGCCACTAAAATGCCGCAACCCAATGGCAATAACTTGGTGCAATGGAATTTATTAACCCAAAGGGATATGCGCTTCTCTACCGTGCAACTCAAATCAAATAATTTTGTGCTTGAATTGTTGAAGTACTTGGTCGCCAATTCTATCATTTAAATATTTAGGCACAAAAAAAAGGCAACTTCACGTTGCCTTTCAAAATAGAAAAATAGAAAATTTTAAGCGTCAGTATCCTGATTATCCGTTGCAGCTATGTCTCTTGGTTTAGCCATTGTAACGATCATTTTTCTTCCGCTTAATTCAAAGCCGTTTAACGCCTCGATGGCCTTTAATCCATCCGCTTCATTTGCCATTTCGACAAATCCGAAGCCTTTGCTGCGTTTGGTTTCTAAATCACGTACGATCTTGGCACCTATCACTTCACCGTAAGGTAAAAAGACATTCTTAAGCTCCTCTGTACGCAATCTGTAGTTTAAATTTCCAATGTAAATTCTCATTTCAATAAGCGATTTTCTTTAATGCAAGACAAATCTATAGTTTAGAATAGGATATCAAAATTTAACTTTTGAACCCCCAATAAAAAAAGCCTTAACTATCAATAATTTAGATAGTTAAGGCTTTTTTAAGAAATTTTGGAAAAAAGTTTATTTTGGCTCTAAAGCGGTTTTTATCGACGAAAGTATATAATTCTTATGTTCTTTGGCGTCTCCCATCGACGAAGGTAAAGATGCGCTAATTAATTTTTGAATGTTAATCAACTGTGCATGGGCTTTCGCTTTGCTAATTGGGTCATATATAGGCGATTGGTAAATGAAGCTCAAAAATTCGATATACGTAATTTGTAGACTTTGTCTGTAGGTGTTGATATTGCCATTCATGTCCGCTTGGAAAATTGCATTGCTCAAATCTTTGAACATTTCTCCAATTTCATATTGATTGCCATACAATTTGCTGTCCACCATTCTTTGCAATGTGCTTGGATGTAAAATATGGGTCAATACTGCCGTTTGTACATTCAATACCCTTCTGTGTAATTTTGGATCCTCACCTGCACTGAAGAAGTTGTAGCCTCTTCTTTGCTGTTGCATATAAGCAGCCAATTCAGAAGGAACTTCCATGGCATTGGGTGCAAATACAAATTCACTCAAGGTTTTCATCGCATTTTTTTGCGTTTCGTATGGAACTGCAGTGAATGGTTTAATGCTAGAGTT
Organism: Bacteroidota bacterium; assembly: GCA_947451105.1. Classification (GTDB taxonomy): domain Bacteria; phylum Bacteroidota; class Bacteroidia; order NS11-12g; family UBA955; genus JABMMZ01. The sequence continues at coordinate 4,489 of CANFXY010000070.1, forward strand.
TTGGTTGCTAAAACTTCTATCCACATAAACACCACCTACATACCTTGAAACAACACCTGCTTGAACCGCCCACTCGCTGCTTAATACCAAATAGTTGCTGCGCAATTCGTTGTAGCTTCTGTTTTCTTTTCCGTATTCAGCCATTAAATTGCTTTGTAAGGTTTTGATTAAGCCAATACGCTCTCTTGCATACCCAATCGCATCGCTACTCATATCGCCAATCATTACCCTTGGGTCAATGGCTTTTCCTGGTGCGCGCATATCATCGGCATCGTTTCCAAAACACAATGAAGGTTCTGTACTTCTTGCCAATATGTTGTTGCGGCGAACTAAGTCCATGCTGCTGTCTGATTCTTGGTAGTAACCAAATTCAATCGCCCATAAATCGTATGGACCTGGTCTGTCTGTATAATATTGTGATTTTACACCTTTTCTGTTGCTGAAGTTAACCGCTGGATAATCCATTACACTGCCAGTTAATCCCATACTTCTGGTTTTATTGATGTCGTAAAGATCATTAATGCTGTGCAATTGTGTTGCTTTCATGTTGTGGTTTAATCCCAAAGTGTGACCAACCTCGTGCAACACCAAATAATACAATGACTCTTTCAAGAAGGTGTTCACCTCATCTTCACTTGCATTTTGTGAAGCTAAAACCTGCAAGCCCAATAGGTTTTGCATGTGCATGTGTTCACCAGACTCGCAGCTAAATGTTGGATGGCCTTCTTCTGATTCAATCTCATTCATCAACCATTCAATACCAGCTTTGTCGAATACCTTTTGAGATTTCAATCTGTTGGTAATAAATACCCACTCGAACATAATGTCAGCGCCTAAAATTTCGCCAGTTCTAGGGTTCACAAAACTCGGTCCGTATCCGCCAAATGGAGGCTCAGGGCTGCTGGTCCATCTCAATACATTGTAACGGATATCACCTGCATCCCAATCTGCATCATCTGGTTGTTCGAAAATTTGAACTGCATTTTTAAATCCAGCTTTTTCGAATGCTATATTCCATTGCAGTATAGCCGCTTTAATGGTTGGTCTTAAATCTTTAGGCGTCGTGTTCTCAATCCACCATGTAATTGGTTTAACCGGTTCTGATAACGCAGCCGTTGGGTCTTTTTTAACTAAGTTCCAACGGTGAATTAAGTCTCTGTAGTTCATAGACTCCGTGGTGGTCATGTCGTTCATTTCAGTCATGAAATAACCAATTCTTGGATCATCCATTCTTGGCTTGTAATCGTTCTTTGGCATTTCAATGAAACTGTGCTGTAAAACAATGTCTACATAACGTCCGTCAACAATAGCCTCACTGCTGCTGCCTCTTGAATTAGGATCTTCGTATACATATTTAACCACGATGTCGGTATTCTCAGGGTAGTTTTTAACCGATTGGTATTTGGTTTTTGTTTTGCTCAAACCACCAAGGTTAAAGCCTGGGCCAGTGCTTGCTCTTTTTATTTGGTGTAAAGTTTCACTTAAGAAAATATTGTCGGCTTCAATTAAGTATTCACCTTTAACTTCGTCAGCCACAATGATTTTTTCACTTGCCATAACCGCATTGGTAACGTTTGCATTGGCAGCTTTTGAAATTGGGTTGCTAGGGTCGAAATAAAACGTTGTGTTTTTGGTGATAAACTCAATTTGATTGTAGTATTTAGAAATGGTAAATATTTTATTGTCTCTAAATGTTCCTTTGTTATGGCCCGTGGTGGTATTTCCGTTTTCTACATAACTGAAATAAATAAACTCGCTGTTCAATTGTTGCTTTTTAATCAGCATCATCAAAGAACCATTGGTGGTGTCTCTGTAAAGGGTAAAAAGTCCATCAATTTTTTTACATTTTTTAACCTTTTCTGCAATGGTTGCTGCCGCTGGTTTAGGCGCAGCTGCAGGCAGTTCAGGTTGTTTTTTCTTGGCGTAAGAGGCCAGCGGACTGCCCGCAATTAGGCAAATCAGTAGTGTTATTGGTAAGTTACGTGTCATGACTTATTAAAGCTTGGCAAATTAATTGTTTGTCGCCTTAATTTAAAGCTTTTTCGATAAAATACTTTTCTACATGGATGCTCATCCGATGCAGTAACTTGTATATCGGAATTTATAAACACAGATTCGTATTTCTGTCTTACCTTTGCAGGGTGAAATTAAAAACCAACATCATTCTTTCATTGCTATTGGCCACCATTGTGTCCTTTATGTTCATTCAAAATATGCGCAAATCAGTAGATGTAAAAATCCCTGCTTTGACCGCTTTAGATAGCCAAAAATTTGACATGAAATCATTGAAAGGCAAAGTATGTGTGGTGTCTTATTTTCAAACCTGGTGTGGCGATTGCGTCAAAGAGCAGCCTGAACTTCAAAAATTGCAAAACCGTTTCGGCGACAGCCTAGTAATATTAATGGTAAGTGATGAGCCTATTGCGAAAATTAAAGCATTCAAAGAAAGATTTCAATCCAATTTGAGTTTTTACCACAGCGATGCAAAATTAAAAACCGATGTGGGTGTATCAGCTTATCCAACCACCATTTTAATCGATAAAAAAGGAAAGGAAAAATTGAAAAGGGTAGAAGGCATCGATTGGTTTACCAGCGAAACCATTCAAGCAGTTTCAGATTGTCTTAAGTAAGGCTTTGCATGCCATTGATGAAGTCTCTCACCGGCATGCGTTTTTTCCCTTCCAACTGCACATCGGTTAATTCCAATTTGTAATCAGAACAGTGGGCAAACAATTTGTCCTTTCCAACGGCTTCTATTAATCCTGGGGTTTCTGAAACCTCCAAACACAATTGACTGGTAAACACTTTTAGTTTTTTGCCTTTAAATTCTGTAAATGCGGTAGGGTAGGGGGCCAAACCGCGAATCTGGTTGTGAATTTCTTTTGCCGTTTTGGTCCAATCAATTTTACAATCTTCCGTAAATATTTTAGGTGCATGTGGAAAATTGCCCTCAGCTTGTTGGGTCAATATAAATCCACCTTTGCAAATTTGATTCAATGATTTTATAACCAAATCAGCACCTTGATCCATCATTTTATCGTGCAAAGTACCAGCATTGTCCTCCGGTAAAATGGATGTTTTTTCTTGCAGTAATATGCTACCGGTGTCTATTTCATGTTTTAAAAAGAAAGTACTTACGCCTGTTTCTGTCTCCCCGTTCATAATGGCTCGGTTGATTGGTGCCGCACCTCTGTAGGCGGGTAAAAAACTTCCGTGTAAATTGAAAGTGCCCATAGGAGGCATATTCCACACCATTTCTGGCAACATTCTAAAGGCAATTACAATTTGAATATCGGCTTCATACGATTTTAAGGTCTCTACAAATTCAGGCGACTTCAAATTGCTCGGTTGTAAAACTGGCAAATTCAATTCCAATGCACAGGCTTTAACAGCAGATGCTTGCACTTGATAGCCTCTGCCAGCTGGCTTGTCTGGCGCAGTTACAACCGCAACAATCTTGTAGCCATTTTCATGGATGCGTTTTAGTGATGTGGCAGCAAAACCAGGTGTGCCAAAAAAAATAATTCTAAGGCTTGATTTGTCTTTCAATGGCATGGGACAAAATTAAACCTTGTTTTCATTTTTTTTTCATTAGATGCAACATTCTTATGCCTTTTTTAGTCTAACTTGTAAATTGAATATAATATATTTATATTCGAATGGTATTTGAGGGCTCAAATAAAACATATTTTACTGTCTGTGTTCTGTGTTTTTGCAGGGTTAAATCTTCATGCTCAATTTAGAATTACAGAAAATCTTGGTCAATGGGAGCCGCAAGTAAAATTCAAAGCAGACTTAGTTTCTGCTAAGTTGTTTGTCTCAGAAGGTGAGTTAAGCTACCTGTTTTATGATGGTGCCAAAATTTCAGAAATTGAACACAACCCTAAAGAAAAAGATTCTGTTCAGGTGCATGTAATTAAGGTCAAGTTCTTAAACGCAAACCCGCAAGCCCAATATACAGGGCAAATGGCCTATTCAGATTACAGCAATTATTACAGGGGAAAAAACCCAAACCTATGGAGATCCAATGTTAAGAGTTATCAAAAGCTTTACGTTAAGGGCATCTACAAAAACATTGACTTTGAATTGTTTGAAGACAAAGGTCGATTAAAATACAATTTTATTGTTTTGACAGGAGGGAATCCAAATGACATTCAAATTCAATACAACGGCGCTGACAGTGTTTTTTTGAATAATGAAACCGTACAAGTTAACTATACGTTTGGAGCCATCAATGAATTAAAGCCTTTGGTGTATGAGATGGATGGCGACTTGCTAGGAAAAACGATTGCTTCTAATTATACATTGAATAAAAATGTCCTTTCATTCAAACTCAATGGGAAAAGAAATTTATATCAAACTTTGGTCATAGATCCCATACTCGTTTTCTCAACTTTCAGTGGATCAAAAGCAGATAATTTTGGATACACGGCAACCTTTGATACCGCAGGCCATGGCTATGCAGGAGGAACGGTTTTTAGTTTCGGTTTTCCTACCAGCACAGGCGCTTACCAGATGAAATTTGCAGGAGGAGATTATGAATCGGGAAATGGAGGATATTACATAGGATATGTTGACCGCGATTGTGGCATCATAAAATACAGCAAAGATGGTAAGACAATTCTCTTTTCAACCTATTTAGGCGGAACCCTAAGCAATGAGCAACCACATAGTATGATCGTCGACAGTAAAAACAATTTGCTGGTAATGGGCACCACCAAGTCAAGCGATTTCCCAATTGGAATCGCCCCTGCGTTTGACGATTCCCACAATGGTTTGTCCGATATATTTGTGGTCAAGTTTTCTGAAGACGGTTCCCGAATTTTGGCAGGAACTTTCGTCGGTGGTAGTGGCTACGATGGCTTAAATGGCGATAGACCAAGCAACAACACCAGTGCCTTACTTTATAATTATGCAGACGATTTTAGAGGTGAAATTATTGTGGATGAATTGGACAATGTCTTTGTTGCAAGCAGCACCACTTCAAGCGATTTTCCTGTCTTAAATGCTTTTGACCCAAGTTTCAATGGCAAACTCGATGCTTGTGTGTTTAAGTTAAGTGGTGACTTGAGTGCGATGGCCTTCGCTTCTTACATCGGAGGAGTTTCTGACGATGCCGGTTATGGCTTAGACATAGGCACCCACAGTGATTTGTATATTACGGGTGGTAGCAACAGCAGTTCTTTTGGATACTCTTGCCCGGGACTAAATCACATCAACAGCGGCGGAAGGGCAGATGGATATTTACTTCGCATTGATTTAAATTCATTTGGAGTAAGCGCCTATACTTTCATTGGGACCAGTTCGTACGATCAATCTTATTTTGTTAAAACAGATAAATACGGAAAGCCTTTTGTTTATGGGCAATCGGAAGGTATTAACGGGGTGAGCAGCGGCGTGTATTCTGTAAAGGATGCAAAAATGTTTTTGAAGAAATTGGACTTTAATTGCGATAAAATTGAAGCGGAAACTACTTTTGGGGCATTGAATAAAGCCAAGCCTGACTTATCGCCAACAGCTTTTTTGGTTGACCAATGCGAAAGGATTTTTATATCAGGTTGGGGTGGAATAAATTTCACAACTGGGTTTACTGGAGGTGGCACAGCCAATATGCCTTTAACAACTGATGCCTATCAAAAAACTACTGATGCCTATGATTTCTATTTGGCGGTATTCAGCAAGAATTTTGAAGAATTACAATATGCCACCTACTTTGGTGGTAAAAGTAGCGGTAGTACACAAGCCCATGAGCACGTTGATGGAGGCACCAGTCGATTTGATAAAAAAGGCATTATGTACCAATCGGTTTGTGCTGGTTGCGGTGGTCAAAGTCTTTTTCCAACTACCCCAGGGGCTTGGAGCAATACCAATAGGGCAAACAATTGCAACAATGCCTTGTTCAAATTTGATTTTGAAAATTTGAATAGAAAGCCCCAAGCAAAAGATTCCCTTTATGATGTTTTTGCAAATGATACCTTGAACTTTGACATCACGGTTTCTGATCCAGATAAAAGCGACAGTTTGCGCATTGTTTTATCAGGAGATATTTTCAAAGACCCGAATTTTCCGAAACCCTTGCCTCAAATAGTGTCGTATACCAGATTGCCTGGCGTCAATGCCATCAGAGCCAAAATCGTTTGGTATTCGAATTGTAAGCATGCTGGTTTGGATACGGTTAAATTAACGGTTAAAGTGTACGATAGGGGATGTCCAACCCAAGACAGCAACCAAGCCATTATTCGAATCGTGGTGAAAGATCCGCCATTAACCATAACACCAGAAACCATTTGCATGCTGTTCAATGAAGATGGGTCGATTAACTTGTCGTGGAAACCTTTCGTTAAAAACAAATTCTTTAACTATGTGCTGTTGTATAGACAAAATCCAAATGGCAGTAAAAAAATATTAGATACGATATTTAGCAATACAGGTGGGCAATTGAAAGATTTTCCAACGTATGACCCCAAGACCGTAAACTACCAATACTACATGGTTGGTTACAATATTTGCGGCAAAGCCTATGATGCGGGCATGCGTGTTAACACCATGAAAGAATTTAATACGCCAATAGATTCTACCTATGTGCATTATGCGACTGTTTTTGAAAACAAAGCAATCAAAGTCAATTGGTTTAAAAGTAAAGAACTTGATTTTGGAAGCTATGATGTTTATAGAGCAGACAATATTGAAGGCAAATCGGTTGGTTACAGAAAAATTAAAACATTAAATACCTTGACGGACACCAATTTTATAGACTATCAAGTAAATGTAGCAGAGAAGAGTTATTGTTATAGAATTGGGGTAAACGATAAATGTGGTCATGTTAGCAGGCCGAGCAACGATGCCTGTAATATTGTGTTAAAAGGCAGTGTGGCGCATTTGGCTTTTGATTTAAATTGGTCTCCTTACCGCGAATGGGTAGGAGGTGTAGGCTCTTATGAATTGCAAAGACGCGTTGATACAGGTGAGCTGAGGAAAATAGTAAATACAAATTTATTAAGGGTTTTTCACGACGATGATTTGGATCTTTGGTGGGGTGCTTATTATTATGTAGCCAAAGCCTACGAAGGATTTAACGACAGTGGAAAAGGATATTCGGCAACAAGTCTGTCTAACGAAATACGCTTAATTCAACCGCCTTTGGTATACGTACCCAATGCATTTTCTCCGAACGACGATTACACCAATGATGTTTGGGGTGTCTCTCATGCTTTTGTTCGTGAATTTAGAATGATGGTATACAACCGCTGGGGTGAAAAAGTATGGGACAATGATTTTAAAGGAACCCAATGGGACGGCGTTACCAGAGGCAAAACGGCAATGAATGATGTCTTCATTTGGGTCGTTACTTATAGGGGCTGGGACAATAAATTTTATACACAAAAAGGCACAGTTACCGTAATGCCCTGATAAAAGTTTTTTAAGGTCGTACGATTTAATTATAATTGCAGTACTAAACAGACCTTATTATGCAAAAAACTTTACTTTTAATTTTCTTAAGTTTATTCATCAGCGCCCAAGCGCAATTGGACTATTCACTAACCTATTCAAGAGCAACCTACACCGAGTTAACTGGAGCAACAAATGTTTCAGTAGATGCATGGAGCAATGCTAGCGTTAGAACTTTGCCTTTTACCTTTAAATTCTTCGGTCAAGATTACAACGATATTTACATCACTTTTGATGGTGTTTATTTTTCAGATACCGGAAATGACTATATTTTTTATGGCACAGATAATTTCAAACCTAAAAGCAATATCCCAACCGAATCACCTATTACTTTTTTAGTAACTGGTTCAGCTCCCAACAGAGTTTTTAAAGTTCAATACAAAGACATCAGCGAGGCGACTGTTGGTGGTTCATATGTATACAGCATCAACAATCAAATTTGGTTATACGAGAGCACCAATGTAATTGAATACCACTTTGGAAATAGCGTCATAACAGATCCTAAATTCAACGCCTTTTACATGGGAATTATTGATGGAGACAATGTTCCATATTTAGGAATAGATAACACTGCAGCAGCACCAACGCTTATTAGAGTTACAAATACTCCCAAGGGAATTCCTACTTATCCAGGAAATGGACAAATATACACATTGACACCAAAAAGAACATCGATTGTGGCAGTAAATGCTTTGCCTTATACGTTCACTCAAGGAGATAATTCATTCTCATTAAAAAGCAACGAAGATTTTAAAATTTCAGCTTTGGATATTAATGGTAGAGATATTAATAAGTATCTAAAATTAGATAGCAACAGCGGTAAATATTCTTTAAACGGATGTGCAGCAGGAATGTACATTCTGAACATTGAAGTAGGAAATCAGATTTTTACAGAAAAAATTCTACTTCAATAACTGTCTATAAATACCTTAATTTACTTTTTTCTTTAAATACTTATCTATTTAAATAATAGATGATTATAAATTTAAAGTAGAATAATTCTAAATTGAAATAATTGTTAATAAATACTTTTTACATTGGAACATAACGCAATATATTTGCGGTCTAATTAGCATTGTCATTTTTCAGTCATAAACACATGGTTAAACACCTAATCAAAAAGCATCTGAAAGTAAAATCAATTGTCTTCTCAATTGTATGTTTACTGAACCTCTCGTTCAACGCCCAA
>CANFXY010000071.1 GCA_947451105.1 Bacteroidota bacterium
TTCCATTTCGAATAAAATCGCAAAACTTGCTTTTGACTTAGTTAAAAAAGAACAACTATTTGACATGGATTTATACATTACCAACAAAAAAAGTTTTAAAAATAATTTGCAAATGTCATAGTAATCGGGATCGATTGCCCTGTATCACCCCGTGGTGTGTTTTCTGCTTTGAGAAAACTTAGCGCAGCGATCTCATGAGAGAAACGAATAACTCTACCATGGGGCCCTTGCTAAAGCCCGTTGCGTGAATGCAGCGAAGCGGAGTTCTCTGCAACTGGGCTCTTGCTCTTGCTGTTTTTAGTTATTTGCCAAAAGCATCCGTACTATAGTGCATAGCAGGAATAGGCCCTGAAAAATGCTAAAATTTTGTGCAAATGAACTCTACAAATTGTAGTAATTTGCCCTTCGTTTTTGACTACTCCTGAATCCATATTAGAACAGTATTTTGGCCACACAGCGTTTCGGCCATTGCAGAAAGATATTGTTGAAAGTGTTTTAAATGGAAACGACACCATAGCCCTTTTGCCAACGGGTGGCGGTAAGTCGGTTTGTTTTCAAGTGCCAGCCATGATGCTGGATGGACTGTGCATAGTGGTTACGCCGCTGATTGCTCTGATGAAGGATCAGGTTGAAAATTTGAAACACAAAAACATTCAAGCCATCGCTTTGTTCAGCGGTATGAGCCACAGGGAAATTGAATTTGAACTTGAGAATTGTGTGAATGGAAAATACAAATTTCTTTATGTTTCGCCTGAGCGTTTAATGAGCAAACATTTTATGAGTTTTGCCATGCACATGCCCCTCAATTTTTTGGCCATTGATGAAGCGCATTGTATTTCTCAATGGGGCTATGACTTTAGACCACCCTATTTAAAAATTGCGGAATTTAAATCCAAGTTTCAAAGCCTAAAATGCATTGCCCTTACAGCCTCTGCAACACCCGATGTTTTAAAAGACATAGAGGCCAAATTAGAACTCAAAAACACAGGCATATTCAGCAAAAGTTTTAGCCGCTCCAACCTTTCTTATGTGGTGCAAGAAGAGGAGAACAAATTGGAAAAAATAAAGTCCATTTGCAGCAAGATTGAAGGCACGGGATTGGTGTATGTTAAAAGCAGAAAGAAGGCTTTGGAAATTGCGCATTATCTGAGTCAGAACAACATATCCGCCGACCATTACCACGCGGGCCTCGAGGCTGAATTGCGCACCCAAAAGCAAGACAATTGGAAAAACAATAAAACCCGTGTCATGGTTTGTACCAATGCTTTTGGAATGGGTATAGACAAACCAGAAGTGCGCTTTGTTATCCACCATCAAAAACCTGATACCCTTGAAGCCTATTACCAAGAAGCTGGGAGGGCTGGCCGTGATGGCAAAAAATCGTATTGTATTTTACTCAGCCATCCGGTTGATTTTATTGAAGACGAAAAAAATATAGTGAACAAATACCCCAGTCCTAAAGACATTGCAAGGGTATATGAACTAATCTGCAATTATATAAAAGTGGCTGTAGGTTCAGGCCAAGGCCAAAGCTTTAATTTTGACATCAACGACCTTTCGGTTTATTTTAATATACCCGCCAATTTGGTGTACAATGCCCTAAGGATTTTGGAAGCCGATGGTTATTTTCAAGCCAGCGAATCGGTGTATTTGCCTTCGCGCATGCGCATCCGTTGTTCTTACAATGAATTGTACGAATGGCAGTTGCAAAACGAAGGGGTGGATGCCCTCTTTAAAGTCTTGCTGCGCTCTTACGGTGGCTTGTTCGATTTCTACACCAATATTTACGAATATGAAATAGCCCGCCGTTTGCAAAAACCAGAACGCTGGGTGAAAGAGCAGTTGTCTAAACTCAAACAAATAGAGATTATAGACTACATTCCTCAAAACAATAAACCGCAATTGTATTTGCTAGAAAACCGTTTTTCTTCCATACACATATCTGAAGACCGAATTGCTTTTTTGCGCAGCCGCTATAGAGAAAAGCTAGAATTCATGAACAATTACGTGCGCAATAAAACCGAATGCCGCTCGCTTAATTTGGTGAAATATTTTGGCGAAGAAAACGGTCAGGCTTGTGGGGTTTGTGATATATGTTTGGCGAAGAAAAAGAACTTAAGTCCCTCAGAAAAATTTGAACTCTATTACCCTAAAATCAAACCGCTGATAGATGCCGGTGGATTCAAATTGGAGCAATTAAAACAGAAAGTTAAGTCGTCTGAAACACTTGAATATTTAAGTATATTGCGCTGGTTAAAAGACAATAATTATTTGGAGGAAAACCAAGAAGGGATTTGGACATGGACGCAAAAAAAACATTGATCATAGGGCTTACGGGCAATTTTCTTTCTGACCAAAGAATGCAAAGAATTGCCGCAGCACTTGATGAAGGTGCTTGGTCGCCCGAAGTGTATTACCGCGCCCACTACAAATACAATAAGGGAAAGGCCCTATTGCCAATCTCGTTTCCTTTCAAAACACAAAGCCTAAATTCTATTTTTCGCTCGGGTGTTCTGTTTTATGTTTCCTTTAATGTCTTCTTGTTTTTTAAATTGATTTTCAAAAAAACGTCTGCCTATTATGCCGTAGACAGCGATACCTTATTGGCCTTTACCCTATTGAGTAAATTGCGGGCCAAACCTTTGGTGTACGACGCCCACGAATACTTTGCTGAGGTGCCTGAACTGAATGGAAAAACCTTGAAAAAAAAGCTTTGGCATGCACTCACGCAATGGGGTGTTAAACAGGCAAAGGTTTGCATAACGGTTGGTCCTGAATTGGCCACTGAGCTTCAAAAAATATATGGAAAACCATTTGCCTGTGTGCGCAATGTACCAACATTGAATGCAGAAATACCTGCCCCGGCGCAAGATAAAAAAACCATTATTTACCAAGGGGCATTAAACGCTGGCAGAGAATTGGAATTGTTAATTGATGCCATGAAAGAGCTGCCCGATTGCCATTGTTTGTTGGTGGGTGAAGGCGACTTAAGCCACGCACTTAGAAAACGCGCAGAGGGCTATCACAACATTGAATTTGCAGGATTGCTAAGTCCCGCTGATTTGAAAAAAATTACCCCAAATTGCTTTGCGGGTTACAACCTTTTAGACGCCAGCACAAGCTTGAGTTATTACTACTCTTTAAGCAATAAATATTTCGATTACATGCATGCAGCCTTGCCTTCCATATCTTCTGAATTGCCCGAATACCTCAAATTAAACACAGCATGGAAATGTGGGGTTTGCATACCCAACAGCAAAGAAGCCTTGATTGCCTTATTAAACTTTTGGAAAAATAATCCTTCAGAATATGTCAAATTAAAAGAAAATACTAAGTTTGCTGCCCAAGAGAACAACTGGAATCTTGAGAAAGAAGTACTTAAAGATCTTTTAACATTCTGAAAAAGCACTTACATATCGTTGCCTTTGATGTGCCTTTTCCTGCCGACTATGGTGGGGTTATAGATATTTACTATAAAATTAAAAGCCTTAAAGCACAAGGGCTACAAATAACCCTGCACTGCTTTCAATACGGCCGCGAAGAAGCACCAGAATTGGAAAAACTTTGTAAAAAAGTAATTTACTACAAGCGCAGCAAATACAGAAATCCTTTTATTGGCAGCACTCCATACATTGTATTGACCCGCAGCAATGAAGAGCTATTGGACAACCTGTGCAAAGACCAGTCACCCATTCTATTCGAAGGCATGCACACCACGTTTTTTCTCAACCACAGCCGTTTGAAAGACCGGATTAAATTGGTGAGAAACCACAACATTGAGCACGACTATTACAAGAATCTAGAATTGGTGGAATCCAATTACTTTAAAAAATATTTTTTTCGCAACGAATCGGACAACCTGAAACACTACGAAAAAATCTTAAAACACGCCCATAAAGTATTGGCCATTTCACCTTCGGATAACCAGTACTTAAACAAGAAATACCACAATTCAGTACTTGTACCTGCCTTTCATGCGCAAGACAGTGTGAGCAGCAGCAAGGGCACAGGAAAGTATATTCTCTACCACGGGAACTTGGGTGTAGGTGAAAATAATTTTGCTGCCTTGTACTTGGTGAACGACGTGTTTTCAAAACTCGATATTCCTTGTGTGATTGCCGGCAACAATCCGAGCGATGAACTGAAAAAAGCCGTTGTAAAATACCCACACATCAAGCTGGTAGACAATTGGAACAACGAGCAAATTATGGATGCAGTGGCCAAGGCACAAATGAATGTATTGCCAACCTTTCAAGGCACTGGCATCAAATTAAAACTCTTGAATGCCTTGTACGCAGGCCGCTATTGTTTGGTAAATACCCTCATGGTAAAAAACACCACCCTTGAAGAAGCCTGCATTATTTCTGAAAATGCAGAGGATATGGTGCGCGACATACAAACGTATTGGAAACAAACGTTTGGCGAACAAGAGATAGAAGCCCGCAAAAATATCTTAAACAAAAGCCTGTTCAGCAATGTTAAAAACGCTGAATTGATTGTGGAAATACTCGGTTTTTAAATCGGATAAATTGTTTGTACTTATCGATTGAATGGTTGGTAAACCATGCAAAAATAATTACTTTTGTGTGGTGTGACTAGCCTCATGCGTATGAACAAATTGAGATGGATTGTATTAAGCTTTTACCAGACAACATTGCCAATCAGATAGCAGCTGGTGAAGTGGTGCAAAGACCAGCTTCAGTGGTTAAAGAACTCTTAGAAAATTCTTTAGATGCCGGTGCCACAGACATTAAACTCATTGTAAAGGAAGGTGGTATTTTACTCATTCAAACCATAGACAATGGACGTGGCATGAGTGTTACCGATGCCCGCATGTGCTGGGAAAGACACGCCACTTCAAAAATCAGTATAGCCGACGATTTGTTTCGTCTTAAAAGTTTTGGTTTTAGAGGCGAAGCCCTCGCTTCCATTGCCGCTATTGCGCATGTTGAAATGAAAACCAAGCGCAAAGAAGATGAGTTGGGAACCTTGGTTAAAATTGAAGGCAGTAAAGTAACCGAACAAAGTCCTGTGGCTTGCCACAACGGCACGCAATTTTCCATTAAAAATTTATTCTACAATGTGCCCGCAAGGCGCAATTTCTTAAAAAGCATTCCTGTAGAGTTGCGCCATATCATCGATGAGTTCACCCGCGTTGCCATGCCGCATCCGCATATTGCGTTTAGCATGACCCACAACGACAAAGAGGTATTCGATTTAAAACCCGCATCGCCAGCGCAACGCATAGCCGATTTGCTCAGCCGCAAAAACGATAAAGATTTCTTGACCGTTGACGAAAACCACGACTTATTAGAGGTTAAGGGTTTTGTGGGCAAACCAGAAACCGCTAAAAAAACCAGAGGTGAACAATTCCTTTTTGTTAACCACCGTTTTATAAAAGACCATTATTTAAACCATGCCATAGTCAATGCCTACGACCAAATGATAGGCAAAGACCAATTTCCCTTATATGTTTTATTTCTCGAAATTGAACCGAACCGCATAGACGTTAACATACACCCCACCAAAACGGAGATTAAATTTGACGACGAACGCGCCATTTACTCTCTAGTTAAATCAGCAGTTCGCAAAGCCTTGGGACAATACACCGCAATGCCCGAGATTGAGTTTAGCGACCCCAATGTTTTTAACCCCGTTGGTTTTATAAAACCGCAACACGCGGGCATGAACCTGTCTCAAAGTCCGGAGGTAAAGGTAGACCGCTCTTACAACCCTTTTAGTGGCAACAGCATGAACATACGCAATGTTCAAAGCAAGCAATGGGCCACCATGTTTGGCAATCCTTACCTCGACGAGCAAGCACCTCAAACCGTGCAAGCCAGCAACGAGTTTATTCCCTTCGAGCAAAAGAAAAACAGAATAGATGAAGCCTTTCAATTGCCCGATGGTTTTATCGTAGCCAAAAAAGATTACCAATTAATACTGGTTGACCAACGCGCCGCCCATGAACGCATCTTGTTTGAAAAATACATTCAAAACATTCAGAGCCGCAAAGCACCTATACAACAATTGCTGTTTCCGCGCACCATCGAATTGTCTAAACACGACTATGCCCTGGCCCACGAAATCATGGAAGAAATGCGCGACATCGGTTTTGATGTAGCCGACTTTGGAACCAATTGTTTAATTATAAATGGCGTGCCAGCTGAAACCGCCAAGGGCAGTGAAAAAGAACTCTTAGAAGGTTTATTGGAATACTTTAAACACCACGCCAACGAATTTGCCGGCGACAAACGCAAAGCTTTGGCCTTGGCCTTGGCGCAAAACGAAGCCATATTGCGCAGCAAAACCATGGAGCACGAAGAATTAATGGGTTTGTTGGAGCGTTTATTTGCTTGTGAAAATCCTGGCAGCAGACCCAACGGAAAACCCGTTTACATCGAATTAAATCAAGAAAAAATTGCAGACCTTTTTAGGTAACACACATGAATAGAATTGAAATAACCCCAGTCATTAAACAAATACTCATCGCTTGCGTGGTCTTGTTTTTGGGCACTTATCTTTTAGAGTCTCGTAATGTTTACGACTTAAATGAACTATTGGCTATGCACTTTCCCAATTCACCTTTGTTTAAGCCATGGCAAATTATCACCCACATGTTTATGCACGGTGGCATTGCCCATTTGGCCTTTAATATGTTTGCTTTGGTGTCTATGGGTGTTATCATAGAAAAAGTAATGGGTGGCAAACGCTTTTTTCAACTCTTCTTTTTTTCAGGCCTAGGCGCCATTGTTTTGCACCTTGGCATACAGGTATGGCAAGTGCACAGCATAACCGGCCTGTGGCTGCCCAGCATGTCTGATATGGGCTTAAAAATAGAAGGTGAACAAATCTTCTCTAACGGTTCGGTAATCAAAAGCAATGAAGACTTACACAAATTGGGTGGCATATATTTCCAAACCTTATTGGGTGCCAGTGGTGCCATATACGGTGTGGTGGTAGCCTTTGCCTTTTTGTTTCCCAACACCGAATTGATGTTGATGTTTATTCCCTATCCCATCAGAGCCAAATACCTTGTACCGGGCTTAATTGCCTTAGACATGTTTTTCGGTTTCAGCAATTTCACCTGGGACCCCGTGGCCCACTTTGCCCACCTAGGCGGTGCGCTCACCGGTTTAATCTTGGTGTACTACTGGCGCAAGGCAGATAGAACGCATTTTTGGTAGGGGGCTAATGCTTTTAGCAATCAACCTTACCCACTCTGTTTTGGTGTCTTCCACCTTCAAACTCGGCGTTTAAATAGGCGTCTACAATTTCTTTTGCAGTTTGCTCAGAAATAAAACGGGCAGGTAAACATAAAATATTGGCATTGTTGTGCTGACGGGCCAAAGCACCTAGCTCTGGCAACCAACACAAAGCTGCACGGATACCTTGGTGCTTGTTAGCGGTTAAACAAACCCCATTGCCACTGCCGCAAATCAAGATACCCAAAGAATTGGCATCACTAAGTACTGCATTGGCCACTGGATGCGCAACATCTGGATAGTCCATAGAATCGGTGTTGTGTGTACCGAAATCTTGCACCGAATAACCTAGTGTTTCTAGGTAAGATTTGATGCTTGCTTTAAGTTCTACACCAGCGTGGTCAGAACCGATTTGAATATTGATAGATTTATGCATTGTCGCTTTCTTTTTGTTTTTCTACGCGCTTTACAATTACAATACCCAATTCAAAAAGTGAATACAAGGGAACGGTTAACGTAATTTGACTCACCACATCTGGAGGTGTGGCAATAGCAGCTACTATAAGTATTACCACAAATGAGTGTTTGCGGTATTTCTTTAAAAATTCTGAGGATATAATGCCAATTCTTGCCAAGAAATACATCACGATTGGCAATTCGAAAATCAAGCCTGTCCCCAATACAATCAAACTCAAAAACGACACGATGCTGGAAACCGTGTATTTGTTTTCAATCATCGAGCTCAAGGTGTAATTGCTTAAGAAATTAACAGAAATTGGGCACAACACAAAGTAACCAAAACATACCCCTGCCATAAATAGGAAGGTAATGTAAAATGTAAATCCTCTGGTTTTAGAACGCTCTCTTAATGTTAAAGCAGGTCTTAAAAATTTCCATAACTGCCAAACCAAATAAGGCATGGAGAGTATAATACCCGTTAGAAAAGCCAATCTGAATGAAATCATAAATTGACCAGACATTTCCAAATTTACCAAAACAATGTTTAAGTTGTTGATGCAAAATTGGTCGTTGCCATACAGGTAATGTGATAAGTCACACAAGAGTCTGTAAGAGATAAAATCATTGCGCAGCGGGCCCAAAATGATTTGATCAAAAATATACTCGATGTAAAAAAATCCAAGAATGGTAAATAGCGCAACTGAAACCGCACTGCGAAACAAATGCTTGCGCAAGGTTTCGATGTGGTCAAAAAATGACATTTCCTTATCTTCCGTATGCTCCTGTTCCTGGTCTAATGCCATTGCTGCGTGAAATTATAATAATTAAAATAAAGGCTTACATCACCATTCCACCGCAAACATTTAAAGTTTGTCCAGTGACATAGGTACTCATATCTGAAGCTAAGAACAAACAAGCATTCGCAACATCGTCGGTAGAACCACCGCGCTTCAACGGAATGGTGTCTATCCATTGTTTTTTAACATCTGCATCCAAACTTGCTGTCATTTCAGTTTCAATAAAACCAGGAGCAATGGCGTTGCAACGTACATTTCTACTGCCTAGTTCTTTGGCCATTGATTTTGTAAATCCTATCATACCAGCTTTAGAAGCGGCATAGTTAGATTGTCCAGCATTGCCAGTTAATCCAACAATTGAAGACATATTGATGATACTACCTGCTCTGTTTTTCAAGAAAGTTTTTAAGCAAGCTTTGGTCAAATTGAAGGTCGATTTTAAATTGGTATTGATAACCTCATCCCATTGTTCTTCTGACATACGCATCAACAAGGTATCGCGGGTGATACCGGCATTGTTAATTAAAACATCAATG
Source organism: Bacteroidota bacterium (assembly GCA_947451105.1). Classification (GTDB taxonomy): domain Bacteria; phylum Bacteroidota; class Bacteroidia; order NS11-12g; family UBA955; genus JABMMZ01. The sequence goes on from CANFXY010000071.1 coordinate 8,998, forward strand.
CTGCCAAAATCAGCTACAACTTGATCTGCAAGCGCCATAGCCGCATTGTAGTCGGCCGCATCGCTTTGGTAACCTTTTACTTTTACGCCGTATTTAGCAGATAACTCTTCTTCAAAAGCTTTGGCTTTTTCTACAGAACTCGCAAAAGTGAAGGCAATGTTTGAACCATTTTTAGCAAACACTTCGGCAATTCCTTTTCCGATTCCTCTGCTTGCACCTGTAATCAGTGATGTTTTTCCTTTTAACATATACATTTTGATTTAGGGGCGAAATTAAATAAAATTATTGGGTATTTGAAGGCAAAGTAACAGAGAATTACTTTTGTTATAAGACCAATTTCATAGCGAAATGTCGAATATCTGCCTCGTCGAATTCTGGTCCGTAGGCCACAAAACCAAATTTCTCATAAAACGGAATGGCATGTAATTGAGCGTGCATCATTACTTTTTCAGCATAGGGCAAGTCGGCCACTACCGCTTTTACCAAGGCTGCCCCCACCCCCGTTTTCCTGTATTTGGCATCAACAGCAAAACGCTCCAATTTGATTATCCCTTTTTCTTTAAAACGCCAGCGTGCAGTGCCACAGGCCACGCCATCTACTAAGGCCAAAAAGTGGGTGCATTGGTGGTCGTCATCGTCGTATTCTTCGCTCGAATCAACCATCTGTTCTATAACAAAGACGCGGTGTCTAACGGCAAATGCCTTTTCAAGATCTTCTTTGTTTGTTATTTTATGTACGCTTAGCATTTTTCTTGATTTTGATTTTAAAGTATTTCCAATTTGAAAAATAAGGCCTGTGTTTTAAATAGTTCATATTCCGTTCTTGGTCGTAGGCCTCCATTTCGAAACTGATGTTTCGATAGGCAATTTCGTGTTTGAATTTAAATTTAAACATGCCCACCCAATATTCTATAAAGTACCAAATATAAAATGGAAGGATCAACAATTCTATTTGCTGCCTATGGTGGATTTTTTCGTGGTTTTGAATAATCTTATTCTCACTGGTCTTCTTGTCCTTGTATATTACAAAAGGCCACAAGGCCATTGCCAATACATTTTTATTGTTAAAGGTTAATAAAGAAAGTAACAGTTGACTTACAATGCGCATTAACCGTTGCCGTTGTTTTGCTCTGCTTCTTTGCGTTTGCGCTCTTCTTCCTCTCTGCGCTTGCGGCGTTCTTCGCGTTCTTTTTCTATCATTAGCTGAAGTTTTTCATCTTCAGTCAATTCTTTTTCTGGCAGACCATTCTTAACATTCAGCTCGATTTGCTTTTTTACAATAGAATCTTTTAAAATTGAAATTTGTTTTTTCAAACTGTCTATTGCATTTTGATAAACCACTTGATTGGCTTTTAATAAGGTGATTTCGTTTGTTGCACGGTCTAAAGCTTTGGTTAAGTCTTTGGTCTCCATAAACAAACTGTTGTTTTCTTCGTTAAGGGATTTGTTGGTTTTTTCCAAGGCTTCCAAACTGGCTTTTTGATTACTTACCATATTGGTTAAGTTGATCACAATGTCTCCATCGTTGCCTTTCTCTACCCCTGTTTTGAAATCGTTTAAGGCTTTGATCTCTTCTTCCATGCCCACGACCTTAATTTGTAAGTCGTTGTTTTCCTCTTCCAATACAGCCACTTTAGCCAACAAACGGTTTTTTAGATTATTGGCCGCCGTGTCACTTCCAGATCTTCCAACACCACCAGATTCACATAGTTTCAATTTGGTTTTGTAATCATCAATGTCCTTATCCCTTTTGTTGATTTGCTCCTTAAGCTTTAAAATAATTTGGGTGAAAGCTTGCTCCTCTCCCTTTGCATCTTTAACTTCAATGTTGAGCAATTCGGTTTTTTCTTCACCCAACACCTTTAAAAAATCAAACTTTACTTTACTGTCTGGGCCAACATAAATACCAATCTTACCCCTATTCAATTCAATGTCGGTAAAGGTTTGAACAAATATGCCATTGATGTATAGGTCGTATACTTTGTCGTAGGTTTTAATGGTGATTTGGTTTTCCGTCTTGGTAATGGCCTCACTTGCCTTTTGCCAACCATCACCATTTGAGTTAAGGGGAACTTGTTTGTCTTTATAAACGCGCACCACTCTGAACTGCTTCTTTTGGTTTAATTCCACCAACAAGCCGCCACCAGTTTCAGAATTGGCCATCAACAAAACACCCGCACTTTGCTTGCTGTTGTTGTGTTCAGAAAACACAAGACCGGCTTCAACTTGAAAGGCAGAATACTCTTCTGATTTATTAGGAAACAAATAATATCCAGACTTTTTCGATTTGCGGTACAATTCAAAAAAACCATTTTGGGCAATAAAAAGATTGTCGGCATTGAAGGTACTGTTCCAATTTTTATCCGCTTGATCAAACTGATCATTGAGCAATAATTTGGTAAAATCTTTGTTGACCTCTTGAGCCTGCGCAAAAAATCCGCAACTAAGCACCCAAATTACAATTAATTTCTTCATCTTTGCATTGGCCATTAAAAAGGCAAAATTAATACAAATTACGTAAATGAGACTTTGTTTTCGATATTTATTCCCATTACTCTGTGTTTTCCTATTAAATGCGTGTTCTAACAACATTGACGTGCTTGCAAATTACGAAGAAAACGCTTCGGTATATTGCCTATTAGACCCAAATCAAGCGTGGCAATTCGTTAAAATCAATAAAGTTTTTGTGAATCCAAATGCCAAAGCAGGTGATGTGGCAAAGATTGCCGATTCCTTGTATTTTGATTCCATTAAACCTGAAATTGTTGAGCTGCAAACCGGCAGAAGAATTCAGCTTCAAAAAGCAAACATCGCTTTAAAAGACAGTGGTTACTTTGCCAATTCTCCCAACTATATCTATGTAACCAACCAGAGAATCTACAACACATACACCTATCAGTTTGAAATGACCCTGCCAAAATCTGGCAAAAAGGTCATTGCCAAAACCAATATTGTAAACACCCCATTTGTGGCTTATCCTGTATCACCAGCACAAAAAATAATTTCCATTCAAACCACCAGTACCATACAGATACAATTCCAAGCACCTAAAAAAGGAAAGATCTACGATGCCTATTTTCATTTCAACTACACTGAAATCGACAAATTTGACACCAGTAAAAAAACCGACAAAACCATTGCTTGGAAAATCTTAAGAAGCTACCGAACCATTAGCGATTTTGGCAATGAATTTGTTTTCCAAAGGGTCTCAGGCATTATGTTCTACGACCAATTGTTGGGCAACATCCCTGTGAATCCAAACGTCATCCGCAAGTTCAGACCTTGTGCTTTCGAATTGGTGAGTGGCAACTTGGAACTTGACAATTACATACAAGCTTCCACGCCTTCTATTGGTATTGTGCAAAAACAAAGCGAGTACACCAATGTGAGCAATGGCATAGGCATTTTTGCCTCCCGCAATACCTATTACATCGACGATGTGTCTTTGTCTGAAACCACAAAAAATGTGATTGTAGGAACTGTAGACTACAAAGTACTGGGCTTTGTGAAATAATTCGGCATCTTTTAAAAGCCATCTCAACATTCAATTCTCAATGGAGTCTATGTTTTAGGACTTTTTGACATATTTTGTGTCATAAATTTCCTCTATACTAGACAGAATTCACCTGTTTGTCAGTTTTTACGCTGTGGCACTAGGTTTGAAAACAAAGAGATATTACTAAACAGTAAATAACATTTTTATGAGCAAAATAATTGGAATAGATTTAGGTACAACCAACAGTTGTGTATCTGTAATGGAAGGCAATGAGCCAGTTGTTATCGCGAACAGCGAGGGCAAACGCACAACTCCATCTGTCGTAGGTTTTATGAGAGATGGCGAAAGAAAAATTGGTGATCCTGCAAAACGTCAGGCGATTACCAACCCAAAAAATACCATTTTCTCTATCAAGAGATTTATGGGCAACTCCTTCGACCAGGTAACAATGGAAGCAGGTAGAGTTCCATATGAAGTGGTTAAAGGCGACAACAATACGCCAAGAGTAAAAATTGACGATAGATTATACACCCCACAAGAAATCAGTGCAATGATTCTTCAAAAAATGAAGAAAACTGCTGAAGACTATTTGGGAACTGAAGTTAAAGAA
>CANFXY010000072.1 GCA_947451105.1 Bacteroidota bacterium
ATTGACGAAGAAACACAATGGGTGGATGATCTTAACAACACCATGTATGCAGAAAGTAAGCATTTGGCTGAATTGGAAGTATGGCGTGGGGTAGAAGAGGGCTTAGATGCCGTGGTGGTAAATCCTGGAATTATCTTGGGTGCCGGTGCATGGAAAAAAGGCTCTTGCCGTTTGTTTGAAAATATTTACAAAGGCCTGAAGTTTTACACCAATGGCGTGAATGGTTTTATTGGGGTTGAGAACCTAGCCGATATTATGGTTTCACTTGCGTTTTCTGAGGTTAAAAACGAACGGTTTGTGATGGTGGCAGAAAACCTTACCTACAAAGAATTATTCGATACCATGGCTGAAGGCTTGGGTGTTAAAGCCCCAAGTATAGAAATGAAAGCAAGCTATTTGCCTTGGGCTACAGTCTTGTTTAAAATCAATGGGTTGTTGTTTAAGAACACCAATCTAAGTCCTGAGACCCTCAGAACATCCGTAAAGATTCACCGCTATAACAGCCAAAAGATACTGTCACTTGGTTACAAATTACTGCCTGTTAAAGACATTGTTTTAAAAGCTTGTCAGGCGTATCCAAAAAAATAGCCATTTACTTTTTAACGACTTAAGGTATAAAGGTTATGCGGTTTGTACTTTCACTAAGTTTTATTTTATGCCTAAAGGTCTTGCCGGCCCAAAATGGTTTTATGCTATGGAAAAATGGCGAGCGACATGCTTTGGGAGCCTTTCACCAGCGCTATCTCATTGAAGCCAGTAATAAAAAGCCTTACAATTCTGCGCATGGCTATATATCCTTAATTATTCAAGACACTTTTGTGTTTGAGAATACAGGTACAGAAGACTTAATCATCAATAAAATTCATGTACGTAAACCGGGGCGTTTTACTTTTAGCAAACGCACCAAGCCCAAACATTTGGGGTATATTTATTTTTCAGATACCATAAACCCTTACCAATCAGAGAATATTGAATTGGTGCAAGAAAACATAAATGTCATGACCAATTACAGTCCCTGGAACGACATCAAACTTGAATACATCGTTTTGCGCCATGCTTATGTTCAAAATGGCAACAACATCCATGTGGATCATCCAGAAGGTCAGTTCTACTTAAAATTACAAAATGGGCGTTTGCCAAAATGCATGGGCATAGTAGGCGCTAACAATCAGAAATTGTACACCTGGAAATATTGGGATGATAAAGGGATGCCGCTTCCTGATACCACTTGGAGTAAGTTGATTACCATTGCGTATTTGAATAATGATTACAAGAGCCCAATTCAAGCAGATATTACAGCCTATGCGCATGGGCAGTATTGCAAACCGCTTGTAAAGAATGATATATTTCAAGTATGTTCTTTACATATTACAGAAGGCACCGACACGGTTATATTGAAAAGCAATAAGGGAAAAGCTTTGATTGCCTATCCTTATCAGCAAATTGGTTCACAAATGCATTTCTATAACCTTGAGTTTTTAAAACCCAAGGATGCGTTTTATTGGGATTTTGGTCAGCAGAAAAAATTGGTCTATAGCAATGTTTATATTTTTACATTCAAAAAGGATTGGAAACCCAAAGAACAATTGATCTTTGATTTGGCAACACGTTACCCCAATTTTGAATTTGCTAAACAAAGACCTAATGATGAGAATAGATATTGGACGGTAAGGTTTCCAAATGGGAATGCTTATAACGATTCGTTTTATTTACAGCTGTTAAAAAGCGAAGCATCTATCGACAAAATTTCTCAGTGTTTAATGCCAAGAAATGATAAAACAGAATTGGGGAATTTTGGTTTTGTTGGCTTTGGAATGTACACCACTTTTTATCCAGGATGCAATGCCGATAGTGTCAACAGGGTCTTAAAGAAATACGGTTTTGAAAAAGGAAATTCAGATATGGCTGGCTTAACTGAAATTATTTATAAAGAAAGTTTTATAGGGCCTGATTTCTTAAAACTCTACAACCGAATGCTGTTGGAAAAAGTCTTTATGAATTTAAGGTTGCAGATATACACCGAGTGGATGTATTCAAGAGGACTTGAAATACCTGAAGACAATTTTAAGCGTTAATTGGTGTCTTGTTTGATGAAACGAATAACCTCTTCATTAAAGATTATAGGCTGTTCCACATTTACCACATGCCCACAAGCGGGAATTATGTAGAGCTGCGACGACAAATGGTTCTTTACCAATTTGCTGATAGAAGGTAAAAACATATGGTCTTCAGCGCCCATGATATAGAGGGTTGGAATGCCGCAGTCTTTAATCCTGAAAAAGTTGAGCAGCGGGTTAACTTCTGCCACTAGGCTAAACCAACGTTTGAATTCTTTTTGGTATAATTTTTTTGCTTCACCAATAAACAAGTTTCTCGATTCGCGGTGTTTCTTGCGCGGCATAATGGTCCACGCCAAAAAACGGTAAAGTATCAAATAAGGTACAACCGATTTGAGCATATTGCCAAGGCGCATAAGCAATTGGCCACGCAGATTGAGTTTCATTACTGCCCCACCCATTATCATGCTTTTGGTGTATTGCGGATAGCGTTCTGATATCTCACGTATGATAATGGTACCTAGTGAAATACCGATAAAATGCGTTTTTTTAATTTTCAAATGGTTTAATACCTCAATGACTTCGTCGCCAATAATGTCAAAACTGTATTGCTTTAGTTTTTCGTAAATCGGTTTTTTCGATTGGCCATGACCACGCAGGTCGATTAAAACCAAGTTAAAATGTTTGCTAAAATCGCGTATTTGTTTGAACCAAATAGAACTGCTGCCACCAGCGCCATGCACGAAGGTTACCCATTCGGCATCAGGACTGTGTATGTAGGTTGTATAATGCAGCACTTTGAGTTAACAAAGGTATGCAAATATTGTTTGTGTTTTACCACTTCGCTGTTGGGTAGGCTCTTTGCAAATATTGCATTTCAGCCAATATATACCCCAATTTTTCCGTGTGAATGCCTTTGCGGCTGCCGGTTTGCATATAGCCAGAACTCGGCACTGTGAGTTTTGCTTGCGCAAGAACATCAACAATGTCGGTTTTCCAAGGACCTTCCAGCTTGCGCAAGTCGGCGGCTATTCCACCTTCGTGCAGCCATTCGTTAATGTCATCCATTTCGAAAAGTTCGCCTGTATACATCCACAAATCGTTAAGCGCAGTTTGCATGCGTTCTTTGCTTTCTTCTGTGCCATCGCCTAGGCGAATGCACCAATCGCTTGCATGTTTTTTATGGTACTTAATTTCTTTAATGGCTTTAGCCGCTATGCCTGCAATGTTTTCATCGCTGCTTTTTAACAAAGCTGTATACAAATGGTATTCAAATGTAGAGATGAATAATTGACGGGCAATGGTGTGTGCAAAATCGCCGTTTTCTTGTTCCACCAACAAGTGGTTGTAAAACTTGCGTTCAGGGCGTTTGTAAGCCAAGTCGTCTTCCGTATGGCCTTTGCCTTCCACTTCAGCGGCATATCTGAGAATGGCTTCTGCGCGACCAATCATGTCTAAGGCAATATTGGTTAAGGCCAAATCCTCTTCTAAGATGGGTGCTTTGCTGCACCATTCACCTAGGCGGTGACCAAGAATAAGGGCATCGTCGGCCAAGCGAAGGGTGTATAAAAACAAGACCTCGTTTTGTTGCAATCTCATATGTTTAACGCCCCCTCTGGCATGGTGTAAAAAGTTGGATGGCGGTATGCCTTGTCATTTGAAGGATCGAACAGCATATCACTGTCGTTAGGGTCTGAAGCCACAATGGCATTGCTTGGAACTATCCATATACTGGTGCCTTCGTTTCTTCTAAAATAGGTGTCTCTCGCATTTTGCATAGCGATAGATTTATCTGGTCCATGCACACTGCCAGCATGTTTGTATGGTGTGCCGGGTTGCGATTGGATAAAGACCTCCCAAAGAGGCCACTGCGAATCTTGAATATTTTCCATGTGCTTATTGTTTTACGGATTGGTTTTGTTTTAATGCATAAGCGGTAGCCGCTTTTCTTACCCATTCACCTTCGTGGTGTGCTTTAATGTGGTTTTCCATACGCTGTTTGTTGCAAGGGCCATTGCCATTGATAACACTTTGGAATTCTTCCCAATTAATTTCGCCATGTTCATAGTGTTTGGTTTCCTCGTTCCATTTTAAATCTTTATCAGGAACAGTTAAGCCAATTAACTCGGCTTGTTGAACGGTTTTATCTATGAATTTTTGTCTTAAAATATCGTTGCTTGCGCGTTTGATTTTCCATTTAATGGCGTTGCCAGAATGTGGAGAGTTGGTGTCGTGTGGGCCGAACATCATTAAAGCAGGCCACCACCAGCGGTTCATCGCATCTTGTGCCATCTCTTGTTGTTCAGGGGTGCCTTGCATCATGTGGGCCATGATTTCGTAACCTTGTCTTTGGTGGAAACTTTCCTCTTTGCAAATTCTCACCATGGCACGGGCATATGGGCCGTAAGAGGTTCTTTGTAAAGACACTTGGTTAACAATGGCAGCACCGTCGACCAACCAACCAATGGCGCCGATATCGGCCCAAGTAAGTGCAGGGTAATTAAATATACTGGAGTATTTGGCTTTGCCGCTGTGCAGTTGTTCTATCAATTCGTCGCGGCTAATGCCAAGCGTTTCTGCGGCTGAGTAAAGGTAAAGACCGTGTCCACCTTCATCTTGAATTTTCGCCAAGAGGATTTTTTTAGCCCTTAAACTCGGTGCTCGGCTAATCCAATTGCCTTCTGGTTGCATACCAATAACTTCGGAATGGGCGTGTTGAGATATTTGGCGAACTAAGTGTTTGCGGTAATCTTCAGGCATCCAATCGCGTGGTTCGATGTTGCTGTCTGCGTCAATTAGTGACTCAAAATGCTTTAATTTGGTTTCGTTTTCCATTTTAATTCTGCAATGCTAGGCAAGGTTTAGAATTAAAATTCTGACCGTGGTCAAGAAAGGGGGTTGATGGTGGTCAGGGTTTGAGAATGGTTATCGGTTAATAGTTATTTGTTATTGGTTAATCGTTAATAGTTATTGGTTTCAAGTAGAGACAGGGCATGCCCTGTCTCTACAGAAAATAAAATCAACGAAAATCGCGTTTTTGCGGCTTTGAGCAAAATCTGCAACTGGGAAGCGAAGACAAAGGGCACGGCAATGGCGCCCAAAAAAACAATCGAAATGAATTCTAAAATTGTTTGAAAATCAATTTATCAATTTCTCATTCTCACTCTCATTCACCCTCTCATCCTCATCCTCTCTTCGCCTTGAAGAAAGTCTGCATCAAAGCACGGGCTTCGTCTTCGAGCATGCCAGTGATCATTTCGGTTTTGGCGTTGAAGTCTTCAGACACAAATTTGCTGAAGCCGGTTTTGGGTTCGGAGGCACCGATAACGATTTTGCCAAAGCGTGCATTCTTAATGGCGCCAGCGCACATCACGCAAGGTTCTATGGTTACGTACAAAGTGCATTCGTCTAAATACTTGCTGCCGAGATGGGCAGATGCAGCGGTAATGGCCAACATTTCAGCGTGGGCCGTAATGTCCTTGAGGCGTTCGGTTTGGTTGTATCCCTTTCCAATTATTTTATTGTTGCAAGTAACCACCGCGCCAATAGGCACTTCGTCTTCATCAAAGGCCATCTGTGCTTGGTCGAGCGCCTTGCTCATAAACAATTTATCATAATCGAGTACATCCATGTTGCAAACTTAAGCATGCTTGGTGACAAGTGCAAAAACAAACGCATGCAGCATTGATTGTGTTACTCATTTTTAGAAGAATAATTTGCTGTTTATAAATCTCGGATTAAATGCAATAAATAATTTATATTTTCGCATACTCAATGAATTCAGAAGATAAAAACGCCTATTTACAACTGCATATAGCGGTTTTTATATTTGGATTTACCGCCATATTAGGGGCCTTGATAAGTGCCGATCACTTTACCTTGGTATGGCACCGTATGTGGTTGGCTGCACTTGGGTTTTTCTTAATACCTGGATTTGTAAAGACATTGCGCAACACCGATAGAATGCAGTTGCTCAAACTTACGGGTATTGGTGTGATGGTGGCCATCCACTGGCTTACATTTTATGGCTCAATTAAAATTGGGAAAAGTGCATCCTTGACCTTGGGCTGCTTTGGTCTTACCAGCGCCTTTACTTCTGTGCTCGAGCCAATTATTTACCGCAAGCGTTTTGTGCTATTGGATGTGCTTCTTGGCTTGTTGGCCCTGGTGGGTATTTGCATTATTGCGTATTATACACCAGAAGAAAAAGCAGGCTCAGGCAATTATGCATTGGCCATTGCAGTAGGTGTTTTTTCAACCTTTATGGCGGCCTTGTTCTCTACCATCAACTCCACCTTTGCAAAGAAGGTAGACACAAAAGTAATGTCGTTTGCTGAACTCAGCGGAGGCTTTCTTTTTCTGTGTGTGTTGTTGCTTTTTCAGGTGCATGTAGACGAGATATTGCCGGTTAATTCATTCAATGCAGTGCCAATAACGGTTGAGCCCAAACTCATTGATTCTAAATATGCGGATTTGCTTTGGATAGGCTTACTGTCCTTGGTTTGTACAAATGTTGCATTTGTGATGAACCTCAATGCGATGAAACGCGTGTCTGCATTCACCGCCAATTTGGCCATCAATTTGGAGCCAGTATATGGAATTATATTGGCAGCCCTTATTTTAAAAGAACACGAATATTTAACGCCTCAGTTTTATTTAGGTGCCGGAATCATATTACTTAGTGTAATCATTCATTCAGTTATTAAATCACGTGCAAAATCAAATTAACGAAATCATAGAAAACAGACGCAGTATTTATCCTAAGGAATATACGGGCGATCAAGTTGAGCAAGTGGTATTAGATACGCTCTTGCGCAATGCCAATTTCGCGCCCAACCACAAAAGCAACTACCCTTGGCGTTTTATGGTGATTGGCGGTTCAAATCTTGAAGCTTGGGTGAATAAAGCTGCTGAGATTTACCAAGCCGAAACAAAGGAAGAAGCGTTTAACCAAGCCAAGTATGACAAAATTAAACACTACGCCCAGCAAGTGTCGCATGCTATTGCCATCGTGATGGAAAGGGATCCCGATGTCAAAAGTATAGAAAGGGAAGATCTTTGTGCTGTGGCTGCAGGTGTGCAAAATATGTATTTGTCCCTAAGTCAATACGAGCATGTTGGAGGCTATTGGAGCACAGGTTTGGGTAGCTATTCAAAAGCGATGTCTGATTTTTTAAAGCTCAATGAAAATCAAACCCTCTTGGGCTTTTTTATTTTAGGGGTCGATGAAAAAAAAAGAACTGAAGGACACAAGAAAGACTATATGAAGTTTGTAAGCTATTTGTAAATGATATTTAATTCAATTCCATTTATCGTTTTCGCTCTACTGTTTTTTGCTGCCTGGCCTTGGGTGCAAAAAAACAACAATGCAAAATGGTTGTGGATTTGTATTATGTCGTTTGTTTTCTACGCTTGGTGGGATTGGCGTTTTATGTTCCTTTTGTTGGGAACAGGAAGTGTCGATTATTTCTGCGGGCAACAAATTTTCCGATCTGAAAAACGCAAGAAATTTTGGTTGACTGTTTCTATGGTGACCAACATCGCCTCGCTTTGTTTTTTTAAATACAGTGTTTGGCTGATTCATGAGTTTAACGATTGGATGAATGAGATGGGATTGACTACTTGTTATGCCGATACCATTCATGAATATTCTTTGGTATTGCCCATAGGGATTAGTTTTTACACCTTCAACTCCATGAGTTATGCCATCGATTTGTACAGAGGAAAGGCAGAGCCTGCAAAGAATGTTTTGCATTTCATGGCCTTTATATCTTTCTTCCCGCATTTGGTGGCAGGACCAATTATCAGGGCCAAAGAAGTCTTGGTTCAATTGAACAAGTCGCATCAACTAAACCACCTACAAATTGTCAATGCATGCAAAACAATTTTATGGGGATTTTTCTTGAAAATGGTTTTGGCTGATAACATTGCCATTATGGTCAATGCCCAGTTTGATGCTATTCACACCACGACCGATTCATTAACTTGGTGGTATTGCATGCTTGGTTTTGCCTTGCAAATTTATTTTGATTTTAATGGGTATAGCAGCATAGCCCGTGGTTTGGCAAAGCTCTGCGGCATACATTTTAGATTGAATTTTAACCATCCATATTTATCGGGCAGTTTTAGTGAATTCTGGCGCCGTTGGCATATTTCACTGTCAAGTTTTTTCAAAGACTATGTCTATATTTCCTTGGGTGGCAACCGCAAAGGAAAGTTCCGGTCAGAGGTCAACCGATGGACAACCATGTTGCTTTCAGGGCTATGGCATGGTGCGAATTTTACCTTTATCATTTGGGGTGGTTTGCACGCATTCTTTTTGTCGATAGAGAATTTATACAGACGATATTTCGCATCAAGAATACCTTATTTAACATTTAAAAAGTATCCCTTAATTGTTTTCATTGGGGTTTTGGTAGCATGGGTGTTTTTTAGGGCCAATAACTTAGACGATGCCTTGTTGGTTGTACGCAATATGTTTGCGTTTAACCACAAAGCAAAATGGATGGAATTAATAAGCAACAGTGCGACGATTTGGATATTAATAGGCATTTTTGTTGAGTTGCATCCTTTGTACAAGAGATTTATTAACCCTTTTAAACATTGGATTTTGCAAGGCTTATTTTGGGCGTTGATTGTTTGCCTGTTGGTGTTTTTTAGGGGAGAAGAACAAGGCTTTATTTATTTTCAATTTTAATGGGGGAGTTTAAACGAAACATAGCAGCCAAGAAACAAACACTAGCTTTCCTTATGGGATTGCCAATCTTGTTTGTATTGGTGTATTTTGCTTTGCTGAAATTAAATACCAGCAACAACATGTTGAAGGAGAGTTTTTGGGCCCATAAGGTAAGTGCGGATTCAATTTATGACTTTGTTGCCGTTGGTGATTCAAGAGTCTACAGGGGGATAGATCCCGACGAGATTGAAGCCCAATATTTAAAATTGAATGGTTCAAAAATTAAGGCCTTTAATTTTGGTTTTAGCAGCGCGGGATTAGAACCCTATATACTTGAAAAGGCCAAAGACTTGCTTAAGCATGGGGGCAAACGGGTTATGCTAATTGGAGTCTCGCCCAATTCATTTATTGAAAGTTCGCAAAAAAATGGGCATTTAAAAAAGATTGAATCACAAGATTCCAAAGACTTGTGGATCAAGAAAAACATTTATCCCGAATTGTCTGTTTTTAGGCGCTATGCCATTTCCGATTTTGTGAAATACAAGCACAAGGAATTTTATTTAGAAAAATTTAATTTGCATTCGGGTTTTGTGGGTTCTAGTAAATTGCCCTACGATTCGACGGCGGCCATAAACCAATACAGCAAGCAATTAAAAGCCAATAAAATTGACACTTTTGGCGCACGGGTGTTTTTGGAAATGTTGCAGAAGTTAAAGTCGGAAGGCGTCAGAATTGTCGCCATAAGAATTCCAAGCACAATCCGCATGCGAAACTTGGAAGACCAATTGACGGCGGATTTTTGTAACGAATTATTTACTAAAATAGAAGCACAAGGCATTGAATGCATTCGTGTTCATGATTCTAATATTCATTCTTACGATGCCAGTCACTTAGATGAGAAGTCGGCTAAACTGTTGAGTGTCAAAATTGCGGAATTGATTTTCTCTAAATAATTTGTATTTTCGTTTCTCTAATAATTTCTTTCAAACTATGAAAAGGTTCTCATTGTTCGCTGTAATCTCATTTTGTGTTCTCACACTTTCAGCTCAAAATGGTGTGTTGGATGCAAGCTTTAATTCAACTGGAAAAGTGAATTCGAGCAATGAAACGGCCAATAGCATTTGTGTAGACAAAGACATGAAGACTTTGTTGCTGGGGCACGACCGCAACTCCTCTACCAAGAATATTTTTCTAAGCCGATACAACAACAATGGAACTCTAGATAATAGCTTTGGAAGTGCAGGTCAATTTAATTATGACATCAATACAGATTATGATTATGGCCGCTGCGTAAAGGCTTTGAGCAATGGGAAGTATTTAATCTGCGGACAAAATTCTGCAGGTCCCTATTTTAGAGCATTTGTTTTGCGTGTCAACAACAACGGAACCATAGACAATACTTTTGGGAAAAATGGGGTTTTAATCATTACGCCCAACAACTTTAATTGTGATGCGTGGGCGATGGAAGTGAGCCCAAGCGGTTCTATATACATGGCTGGATACATGACCATTTCTATGGTATTGAAAAGTGTGGTTTGGAAAGTAAAGCCCAATGGAAAATCTTTAGATAGTAGTTTTGGTCAAACTGGAGGAATATGGATTAGCACCAACAATTTCAATGAAAGATTGTATGGGCTTGACTTGGATATGGCAAACAATAGAATTGCCTTAGTTGGAGTGAGCAACAACAGCAGCGCTAGCCCGGAAGGATTTATTTGTTTGGTCGACACCAACGGAAATTCCATCAACAGTTTTAATGGAAACTCAATTAAAAAAATCGTTTACAATGGCAACCCGACCAATCTTTATGATGTATGCTTAAAATCCAATGAAGTAATCGTAAACGGCAATTGCATCATCAGCTCAAATCAAAAAGCCTTGGTCGCTTCGCTTAATTTAGATGGCACAACAAATAGCGCTTTTGCAAGCAATGGCTATTATGCAGATTTGGCAGCAGACTATTCTAGTTTTTCTAAAATATTAGTCGATTGTAAAGGCGATATCTATAATGGAGGAAACGCAGTATTTAATGGATACAGATCCATGTACATTTTAAAAATGAAAGCCAATGGAAGCATAGACAATTCATTTGCGAGCAATGGGATTTTTGTAACGCGTTTTAATACGGGCTTTGATGAAGCTATTGAAGGAATGGCCTTTTATAGCGAATCGGCTATTGTTGCCGGAGGAAGAATAAATATAGCAGGATCAGGAAACGCAGCATCTGGTATTATGCGGGTGAAATACACCCCATGCAACAACGGCAGTTCAATTGATGATTTGATTAATTTACCAGTCATTGTATTGTATCCAAATCCATTAAAATTAAATGAGGTCTTAAGCATCCAAACCGATTTGCTTGGAAGAATAGATTATACAATATACAGCAGTGATGGAAAATTGGTAGCGGGTTCTTCTTTGGAAAATGGAGAGACAGAAATTTCTGAAACATCAAGATTGGCTCCTGGTGTATACCACATGGTGATGCAAAATGAACTATTGACAAAGCGCTTAAGCTTTGTTGTTGAATAATTCGGAATATAATTTTAGATATTCAGAAGCGGTTTTTTCTAATCCAAAAACCGCTTTTGCTTTTTCTGAAACTTGCTGTTTATCGCTTCTAACACTTGCTGCGTTTTGGATTAACAAACTCAATGCATTAATATCAAAAGCAGGGGCACAATCGCCACCCATTTTTTCAATGATTTCAGGAATGCCACCAACTTTAAAGCCGAGTCCAATAACTCCACAGCAATACGCTTCCATAAGGGTTGTAGGGAAGGTTTCGATGCTGGATGTGCACACCAAGCAATCCATTTTTTGGTATTGTTCGGCCATGGCTTCCTTGCTTTGAATATTTGAAACATGCTCGAACGCAATTGGAATTTCAAATTCAAAATCGTGTTTTTTGTTGCCGACTAAAAGCAGTTTAAAATCTTTTGGATTGGGCAATAATTTTATGGCTTCAACAAGTCTGTGTAAAGCTTTGTTTTTGTCGTTGAGATTTGCTGCAACAAAACCGATCACAAATTTATCCGACCTGTTTTTCTTGTACTTAAATACCGAGGTGTCGACACCATTGTTAATGCTCAAGTGTTTGTGGTTTTTGCCCAAACTTGAATTCGCAACATTTTGGTCCATCCAAGCGCTGGGGCTGACAAAACTTAAGTTTAAGTTTTTATATAAATCCGCTTTTTGTTGGTGTAGAGAATTGGATAAATCGTGCGCACTTGGATTTTTCATAAACTGACAATTGCCACATTCTTTTTGAAAGTTTTGGCACGTGTAACTCAAATGGCAGCCACCACTGATGGGCCATAGGTCATGGCAAGTCCAAACAATAGGTTTGTTTATTGACGCTAAATCTTTGACATTGATGAACCCTTTGTTGATCCAATGCAGGTGAATGATGTCGTAATCTTTACAGATTTTTTTGAGCATGTGGGCAGGAATACCCGGTTTGCCCATCGAAAATTTGAACCGCACATCCTTGTCCTTTTCATAAAACAGTTGCATAAACTTTTCAGCAGCGTGCAAAGAGAATTTTATGAGGTGGTCGAGTTTCTTGAATTTGGAGAAATGGAAGGATTCGTGCTCGCCACTGAAAACAATGTGTTTGGCGTAAATGTTTTGTGCTTGAAGTCCTGTAATTAAGTTTTCCGCAAAACCATAAGCACCACCGCTGTCGCTGGCACTTAAATGCAGAATTTTAGGACTCGATTTCATTGGGGCAAATTACATCAAAAATTTTATTCATGAAAAAATCTTTCTATCAGAGTTTGCCCCTATATTTGCCGTATGAACTTTAAAAAGTTGCTTGAAGATGTAAAGCCACATGCATTGGTGCTGTTGGCTTTTTTCCTTGTAGGA
>CANFXY010000073.1 GCA_947451105.1 Bacteroidota bacterium
ACTGCTTACATACCCGGGTATGTCGAACACCGTAACCCGTTACCGACCCAGACAAGGGCAACGACAGTGTATGGAAATTTACTTAATCACCGATTAAGCAGCCATTGCGAAGTTATTTTCGCCTCTTGAAGTTTTGAGTGTTGAGATTAAAGAGCCAGCAAACAAAGCTCTACATGCTTACACCCCATTCGCTCTACCCGTCAATTCCGGTCAGCCCCATGTGGTTTTTACGAACTGCAAAGATACAGACTATTCAAAAGAAAAAAATGCATGCTTTGAAAAACACGCATGAATATTTTGAAAAGTGATTGACGTTTTTAAAAGCGTTGTAGATGGTAGTCAAATATTGTTACGTGGCGTTTTACCGATTGTCATCTATACGATTAACCAAATTATTTATGGATTCAAACCAATGTCTTCTCTGCAATCTTCGCAAAGATCCATTGGCCAATTGTCTATAGTAGTTAACTTGCCCTTTGCATCTTTCATGAAACAAGGATGTGCACTGTTACAATGGGGGAGCCCATGGTTGTGGCCAATTTCATGAAGGGTTACTTTTTGCAACCTTTCTAAAAGCTTTGCTTCGGTATCTTTTTTCTTTAATTTAAAAGAAGAGGTGATACACCCTTTGTTGGACAAACTGCCTAAGCCAATAATCCCATAATCCTTGACTTTTTTTTGGGTATTGGTATGAGAGATGTCTTTGCTGGTTAAAGCCGCTATAAAACGGTAGTGCTTTTTGTTATACCGTTCTAAAAAATTTAATATAGAGTCTGCCCGGTATCTATTTCTTGGTTTGTAATAAGCGTATTGAGGAAGTTTGGCGGATTTTAAAACCACAGGCAAATGGTAAAAACTTGTCACCTTCTCCATTATGGGTTTTAAAAGTTTTGTTTCTTTAAACTCAAGATTCAAGATTAAAATCGTGTCCGATTTGTATGAGATTTCTTTTTTTGAAATGAAAGGTATTTTCTTGCTACTGTTGTTCCAATAAATAATGGATATAACTATACATACAATGATAATTGGGATTATTAACTTGGCTTTCATTTTATTCGATTACTAATTCTCTAAAATTTTTCTAGTATTTAAAACAAAGCAAATCTCGACATAATTACCACCATTTCGGCAAGACTGGCACCACCTTCTATTAGTCCAATTTGTTTTTTATTGCTTCCATATTCATTGGTGGTGAAAATTTTATTGGCTTCGTATATGGCTATTTGCTTTTTGTTGGAACCATATTCATTGGTGCTGAATACTTTTCCAGCCTCGATCAATAAAATTTGTTTTTTGTTGGAGCCATATTCGTTGGTGGTGTATACTTTTCCTGCTTCAATCAGCATAAACTGTTTTTTGTTCGAACCGTATTCATTGCAGTTGAATACCTTACCTGCTTCAATAAACATGAATTGTTTTTTGTTGGAGCCATATTCATTGGTGCTGTATACTTTTCCAGCGTCGAGACTCATAAACTGCTTTTTATTTGATCCGTATTCATTGCAGGTGTAGACTTTTGTTTCTGACATAGCGATTAGATTGTAGGTTAAAAAGAGGATTAGCAGAATTGGGCTTTTCATTGGCATGGTTTATAAATATTGAAATAAAAATTCACCAGGTTTTGATTACAGGCATCAGTTGTATGTATTTTATGAATTTTCATTACGAAGATAGAGTTTAATTTGAGAATAAATTAAAAATTCAATAAAACTTTTACTTATTGAGTTGAACTTATTGTTTAAAAGCCTTAAAGGGTTTTGGGTAAACCTCTTTTGTAATGTTTTTTTACACTTTTTAACAAATTCGTTTTTTTGAAAGCTATTTTAAATAAAATATATTTGCATTAAATAATAAATTAAATGGGATTCTTTCAAACCACAAGTATTGTATTAATACCAGTAAAAGTTGTCACGACAAACCCCATTGGGGGCATTGTATTGATTGTTTTAGCCTTCGTGTTTTGGAAGCTTATATTTACCATTGTTGCGGCAATAATTGCTTTAGGCTTATTGTTTGGACTAATGGGTTGGTATAACGAATTATCAGAGGATTTTTCTATAGGTGCTAAAATTGTTGGTCACATTGTTATTATTGCCTTGGTAGTTGCCGCTTATGCTTTCGTGCATCAAAAAATTAATGGAAACAGTTTGTTTGAAAAGGAAGCTCACGCTATAGAGAGTAAGAAATTGGCGAAAGATTCTGACATAGTGCAAGAGGCTATTGAATCGGAGTCGAGTTTGGCAACCAATGATGAGCCAAAAATTGAATCAATAGACAATACAAACGAAACCAAAGAACTTCCCCAAGAGCAAATTCAAAATGAAGGAAGTAAAACAAGCGAAACTAATGCACCAGGCGTTATTACCTCTACTTCCTCAGATGGTTTTTACAGCGATGGGGTAAGTTATTTTTTTGAATATAATGATACTTTATACCAAGCGAATGATATTGTGTTTAAACCAAACAGCAAAACGCCTGAATCATTAAATTTTTATTACATGCATGGGAATGAAATTATCCAAAAAACGGTTGCATATGATGAAAATGGGAGGGCTGTTAAAAGTATAAACGATCAAATAATTCGCCACGAAAAGGTAACATCTGACCCGCGTTTTTATACAGCTTCCGCCGTTCTATTATTGGGCGTTTCTTTGCTTGGGTTTAGTTTGTTGAAAGGCCGTTCTAAAAAAGAAGAGCATAATCCGAGTTCTGTTTCAGCGGTCAAGCCAGATCCTATTGCCCAAGCTCCTTTAAGAGATCATGTAGAAGCAAGTTTTGACCCAAATAAAGTGCGTTCTAAAGTTATAGTGGAAGATGGGTACTTGAGCATTGTTTTTGAACCTTCTATTTCAAATGAACAGTTAGAGCAATTAAGAGGTTTTGTAAATGGCCTGCCCAAAAACAACCACAAGAAAATTAGAATAAATGGTGAAGGTCAAAACATTCGAACCCTTGACCAAAAGGAAGTGAAATTGACCATAGACTTTTTAGAAACTATCTCTGTTTTCACCAAGAACAAATCTAAATTTTACCACTAAACTAGATTAGTTGTTGCAATTAAAATTAGAATTGGCAAATTGTTAGAGCTGATTAATGTAAAATTTCTCTGAGTAGCATAGAAAAATTTTCCTCAGTGATTTTTCCTTTTGAAACTTTTCTGGCATTTAATAAAATTTCTTCTCGGTCGTCTTCATCTTCAATTTCATTAATCCAATCTCCTACATTCATTGATGTTTTTGTTTTGCTTTCTTTATCTAGATTTTTAGTAAGTTCTAGCATCCAATTGATGTTAAGGGTTTGATTTAGTTTGTCTATTTTGTCTTTGGGTGTATCACTGCAGAAAACAGAATACGCAGCGTGGTAATGCAAAAGATACATTAATGCATATTGGTCTTCTGCTGCGAGTACCAATAAATCTATTATGTTTTCTGCAGAAGAATCTTTTGCTTCTAGATTTCTGCAAATACCGTAATTGAAATACAAAGCATCTTCCTCTTTTGAAATGCTTGCCATCAAATCAAGTCCTTTTTTTAGCGAATTTGTTTTTCGGAACATAGAGCCTATATCAAAAAAGCAATTGGCCCTTATTCTTCGTACCCCAATACTCTCAGCAATTTTAATAGCTTCTTCAGTTCGACCTTGAAGAATTAATTCTCCAGCGATATCTAAAAAAGTGTTTGATTTTATTGATCTTTCATCTTCGATTTTTCCTGCATTTTCAATTGCCGCATTGAGTGTTTTAGTAGCTATTTCTCTGTTGTTCTTTGTCAAGTTTAAACGGGCTATTTCCAACAGACATTCTGATTTTATTAAATAATCACTGATTTCATTGCAAAGATTTAAAGCATCTTCGATTAAATCAATTGTGCTAAACTCGATAGCTCCTGCTTTCAAAAGTTTATCTCGACTCCGATAATCTGTCAAAGTAATAATTGTCGCAACAAGTTTTTTTAGCTCCTCCACTTTTGAGTTTCGGGCTAAATTCGCCATAATCGCAGTCCATGCTGGGGTTTTGTTTGATCTAGATTCTATAGCATTGCTGCATTCAATGGCTTTTTCGTATTGGTTTAAGCGCAAATATATTCTGCTTAAAACATCAAATCTTTCGTCATTGTTTTCCATGCTTTCGGATTCAATTAATAAGGTATTTAAAAGTGCATTTCCTTCTACAATGTTCTTGTTTTTTATCAGAAAGCCAGCAAGTGAAACTTGTCGTTTGATTTTTGTATAATTATTATCGGATGAGAGTAGACTCAAATTAATCTCTTCTAAAAGGAGTTTTGTTTCTCCTTGTTTCCCCTTGCTCAAATACGAATTAACAACCGAAATGTAACATTTAAATTTAATGTTATCATTGCTTATATTTCTTATGATTTCTATTGCCTCTATATATCTTCCCAATCTGCAGTATTCAATTATTAGCTTTTCAATTTCAGACTTATCATTACTCTTGTAATGTTCAATATTTTTTATAGATAGAGCCAGTGCTTTATTTAATATATTGTCCAAATAATGTTTGTCTTTTAATTGGGAATGGTTTTTTATAAGGTCAAGGAGATGCCCAAAAATCCAAAACTTATTTTCATTTTTATGCGGATTGCTTTCTAATATTTCTAAGTAGATTTTATCTGCTTCTATTGCTTTTCCTTTACAGATCAGTTCTGAAGCAAGTGCACATTCAATTTTGCCCGAGAATAAAATACCGTATTGTTTTCTGATGCCATTTATTAGTTCGTCTGTTTGTTTACTTTTAATGCATAGGTTTGATAGTTTTTTGACCAATGAATAATAATTCCTGGCAGTAACTGATTTTAGTTCATTAAGAATTTCATAAAGCAATTTTTTGAATGCATCAATGTCACTTTGAATTATATAGAAATCAAGAATGGCCAAATATACATTCGCCTTATTGCTAAATTTCGTGATTTTTTTTGAGTATTCAAGCGCCATGTCAAGTTCCTTAAAACTTAAGAGTTTAATTGAAATACGTTCATGAACAAGGGCTGAATCTTCAACCTGTATCTTTTCCAATATTTCAATATATTGTTTTAATGTCTTTAAATCTTTGGCTTCATCGATGATAAAATCGAATTTGTAAATTTTAACTTTATTTGCTGTAGCAATTCTAAATATATTAATGATTTCTGTAGATTTGTTTTCTTCAGGTAGGCTTTTGAAAAGACTATCCCAAAACAAAGGGCCACGCATCATGCCAAGCCTCCTACAACCCTTTAAAAAATTAGCTAATTTATCTAAGTTTTTCTCCTCCCCTAATAGTATTTTCGCTAGTTGCGAGTCTTGCTCTACAATCTTATGTTTTAAAATTCTGTTACTTGCAACTATAAATTCTATTCCATCCGTTCCGCTCTTAATAATTTCCTCAATTAAATTTATTATTTCTTTATCGATTTTATTGATTCGTTGGTCCTTTGTTTCTTTGAAAAAAAGGTGCAGTTCTATCAAATTATTTATTTTTTCAAATGTATTTCCTAATGTACTAATTTGCTGAATTACAAAACCTACCAATATGTTAGATTCACTGCTTCTTTCATTTTTCTTAAAAATTAAAGCGGATGTTAGTAATTTCTTAAGGTTTTTTTCTTTCAAGCATAAATTCATCATTTTTTCTGAAAAATGTGCAATTAATTCTTGGTGTATATTTTCTGTTTCTGAAAAGAAACTAAGGATTTCAATGCAGTTATTTAATGTATATTCTAAATCACCATGCGTTATAATAATTTCTAAAGCCTCTTGCTGCCTTTTTTGCTCAATTAGACCTATCATATTTAACGAATGGTCAACATCATTCAGTAAATTTAACGATACTATTATATTAATTTCTCCAGCATTATAAGGTCCTGAATCGGATATATTATTTTCATATTCGCCAATTCTTTTGCTTTCATCGCTCATTCTTTTAAATAAAGGGAGGTAGTCAATCCCATATTCGTCTAAAACCACGGCGATTTTCAGCATTAAATTAAATGGATAAAATAATCTCCAATTGATTTCATTGCTGTCTAATGAGACCGTCTCATCAAAGTGCTTGAGTAAAATTTCTAGGGCAGCTCTATTGTGTATTTTGTCTTTGCAAGTGCCAAGAGTGAGTTCTTTTAAGCACAGCATATAGACAAGGAATTGTCTTGTTTTATAGGTGGGGTTGTTGCCCCCAAGTGACTGGATGCGAATAAGTAAGTTTTCTATATCATTGTCTTTTAGCATAGCCAATATGTCTTGAACGGTGTATTGTTCATTCATATTGATACGGGCAAGTTCAAGCGCATTCTCTATTGCTGATTCAGGCTTTTGATTTTGAGCAGTGGCTTTTAAACTTTGCTTTTGTAATAATTTACTGGCTTCAAAGTTTTTGAGGACTTTTATTTGTGCTTCTTCAAAATCTCTATTTTTTGATAGAGCCAATATCTCCTCAAAATTTTCATGAAAATCATGTTTGATTAGATGGGAGCTATAATATTCTAAGGCATATTTCTGTTCAAAAAAGGAAGTGTAATTTTGCCACTGCCTACAAAATTTAAGGATTTTCTCCTCCGCTTTTTTGATGGCGCTTGCCTTAGTTTTTAATAAATATTCTCTAAAACTTTCGTGAAATAATTGATAGTCTAGTACATTTTCGCTTATAGGGTTTTCGTATAAGACTTCTTTTAAAGTGTTAAGCACCCTTTCGGTTTGCGCTTCTCCCAAGCCACCGATGGCCAAAATGTGTTCTAAGGTTAGATAATCTAAAGCCGCAGCAAAAATATACAAGGAACTTAATAAGGCATCACCATCATTCAAGTTTTCTGCATAACGGTCTATTATTGCTTTGTAGTATTGGTCAATCTCCTTGGGGAGGGCAGTAGGATCGTTCATTGTTATGCTTCCATTTTCAATGGCGTTGCAAAGCAATTTTAAATACAGGGGATTACCTTCTGATCGTTTTTCAATGGCATCAATCCATGCAGAATCTTTTTCAATTAAATATTTATTACTCACTTCATAAAGTAAAGCACGGATATCATTTTTCCCAAGCCCATTGAGCAATATTTTTTCGTGTTGTTCGATGGGTAGTTCGCTCCAAAAATTCTCCAATGTTTTTTGACCAGCCGGACGTGAACCATAGATGATTAAAATTTTATCAAAGGTTTCCCTAGGTAAATATTCAAGAATATTGTTTTCCAAACCTTCGTCCAACCCGTCAATTAAAAATACCAATTTATTGCTGCCTGGACTTTCTGCAAAAGCACGCCATTTGTTAAACAATTGTTGCTGTAATTCCCATATTGAGTTGCTTTCGCTTTTAATGTTTTTGCCATCCGAAAAATAAAGGTCGGTGCTTTTGTTTAAGTAGTTTATTAAAAATAAAGCATCTGATTGTGCGGTTCCGCGTCTAATGAAATAAGGAATCAAATGAATTTGAGCTTCGTTTTTTTCATTACTCAAGTCAATATGAACTTGAGCAATCAGGGCTGATTTGCCTATGCCGGGGTTTCCTTGAATGGATAAAAATCCTTTGTTTTTTGTGAGAATAAATTGTCTAATGGTTTCTCGCTCAAGTCTTCGCCCTTTAAATGTTTCCGTAAGTTCATTAATTCTTTGGTTGAATTCATTATTCCCGGATTTCTTCCATTCCTTAAGCGGTAGGTAACTTAAAAATTCATGCAGAAATTCTTTCTCTCGGTAATGTTTGCTTAAGGGGTAATTAAGTAAGCCAAC
Source organism: Bacteroidota bacterium (assembly GCA_947451105.1). GTDB lineage: Bacteria > Bacteroidota > Bacteroidia > NS11-12g > UBA955 > JABMMZ01. The sequence continues at coordinate 7,714 of CANFXY010000073.1, forward strand.
TTTATCATCTTTTAAATCGTTGAAAAAAGCAAAGGTTTTGGCTCCTTTTTCTTCTTTAACAATGAGCAACGGATGCAAGCTCAAGGTTTGGTGACTTTTTGTTGAAACCAACACGGCTTTGTTTTCGACTATTGCAGTGCTAGAATTTTTAAACCAGGTATTTGCCATTAAAATGTCCAAGAAAGGCTCATAGTCTTTTATGTCTTTAAGGCAATCTTCATCGCTCGGTGTGGCGCCATGGGCATAGGCATTTCTTAAAGCAATAATATTGGTTTTTGATTGATTCAGTGCCTTGTCAAGGGCTTCAAATTCTTTGTCGAAATTTTCAATTAAAAAGATCTGATTGTTTGCCTGTAATTCTTTGAAAATTTCTCGGCTAAAAAGCTGCCAGGTTCCTAAGGAGGGGGTGCGCAAACCGGCGGCCAACATGCCTTTGGCTGTATCGCTCAATGCATTGCGTTTGAAATATTCTGAAAGTATAACAATGGTATGGCTTTTAACCAAAGTTTCAAACAGATCAATCAAGCGGTGAACTTTTCGGAAAGGTGATTGTACTTCTGATTGATAAATCGCGTAAAGTTCTTCTATATATGGATGAGCGCTTGACATTATTAATTAATAAATCTCAATTATAAAGAAATTTATTTTAATATGGAACCAATTTAGGGAAATGAAAAGTGAATTGTTTTAAAATCTTTTTGGTTTTTTAAATATACCCTCTATTTTTGTTTAATTTTAATTTAAAAATGCTAGCGTATTTATTGTTGGACATAAGCCCAGGTGGATGGGTTGCCATAGTTGTCATAGGCCTAGTGGTCCTTAATAATTTAGGGAAGAAAGCATCGGTCGTGAAATGTTTGTCTTGCGGATGGAAAGGCTCAGAAAAGAAGTGGCAATCCTATGGCGATTCATGTCCAAATTGCCATAGCGATTTGGGTAGAACCTTGGATTAACTTTAGATTAATCCAACGCAATAAACTCGGCTAGATTTAAAACCCGTAATCAACAGGGGTCAAACGTTTTTTCAAACATTTATGGGTTACAGCAAAAACATAGGCCAGTTTTACCGCAATGGCTTTTTCTTCTTTGCCCATTAAGTAGGCAGCAGAAAAAATCATTCTATTGCTGCTGTATTTAAACCCAAGATTTAAAGTGCATACTGTACTATTGCTTTCACTATAGTTTTTTACCTCACTGCTTTTGCTTTCCTTGCTTTTAAAGTTGTTAAGTTGAAAGCCAAGAAAAGGGGCAAATTTATGTGCGATATAAGCGTGGTGAAAGCCGGTTGGGGTGAAATCAGCTGCTAGATAGCTTGAGTTGGTGCTTTTGTTTCCGAGGCTGCCTTTTCCATAGCCAGCATTTACTGAAAAGAAATAGTGCGTGTTGCTTAATTCAAGCCCTTGGTTTGAAATGTTCCCAAGTTTAGAACCAAGAACTTGTTGTCTAAACAATCCCCCACTTATTAGCTGGGCTTGTGCGGTTGAAACAGCCATTACGCAAACGACTAAAAATAATTTATTCATGGACTTCTTTTCTTAAATATACAATGAATGGCCAAGAAAATTGTTCAGACGTATTAAAATAATTGTAAGTGTCTGTTTATTAGAGTAATAATTTTGTAAAACCTTGTTTTGATTTACTGAATTTAATACATGTCGATAATCAAAATCAAATTAATTCAAGGCTTGATATCAAGTTGAATTTTATAACAAAAAATCGCAAATCGTATTGTTATTTAAAATTGAAAACATGATAGAAAAAGTTTAATCACAGCTATAAAATAATGAACTGATTTTATGTTTTCTTTTTTAGAAAAACTGCCAATCGAATATTGTGAATATCTATTACCCAACCATTTGAACTTAAGCTTCGTATATATGGTCGAAGAAACTGTCTAAATTCATTTGCACTTTTAACCTATCATATTAATTTTAACCCCTATTTAATTTATGCGTCGAATTCTTAGTTTAACCATTTTTCTGATTTCTTGTTTTTTTAATTTTATACATGCCAAAACATGGATGGTGGGTGCCACACGCACGTATACCAAACCCAGTCAAGTAGCTAGTTTGCTTGGGAATGGCGATACCGTTTTGATTGATGGTGGTGTATATGCAAACGAGTCGGTAAAGTGGAGTAAAAAAGATTTAAAAATTATTGGTTTGGGCAACACGTCCAATAGAACCATTATTCAGTATACAGGTGACCTGCCCAATGGCAAAGGAATATTTGTTTTTGAAACCAATGGTGTTTGCGACAATGCCTATATCAACAACATCGTTTTCGACGGCGCACAGGTGTCTGACGCCAATGGCGCGAATGGCGCTGGAATAAGGTTTCAAGCCAAAGATTTGAGGGTAGAAAACTGCAAGTTTATGAACTGTCAAAATGGAATATTGGAAGGCAATGGCGCTGTAAGTACCAGCAATGTTTATATTATGAATTCAGAGTTTGTAAACAATGGTTACCAGCTGCAAAATGATCCAACATACTCCGGTTATGAGCATAATATTTACATCAGTGCCAGTGCAGATACTTTGTGGGTGGAAGGCAATTGGTTTCACAAGCCAAGGGGCCAAGCCAATTCTTTAAAGACCCGGGCTCAAAGATGTTATATTTTGTACAATTACATTGACGAGGAGTATGGTGGTTATGGCAGTTGGGAAATTAATATAGCACAAGGTGGCTTGAATGTTATTATGGGAAATGTGATTATACAAGGGCCGAATGGCGCCAACCATAGCATTGTCGGATATGATGCTGCTACCAATACCTTTGAAGACTTTTATTTCATCAACAACACGGTTGTTAACCAATACAAAGGCAATGTGAAATATTTTAATGTAGTGCCTGCCACGGGCGTAAACACCTATAAAATTTACAACAATATTTTTTCATCTTGCCAGGGTTCAAATACTTCTATGTTTTCTGGCAATTTGCCAAGTGCCTTGGATACAGCCGCCAATGCATGGGATAATGACTATTTGTATTTCGGATTCGAGAATCCATTGAACTATAACTATTTATTAAAATACTCTGCTTCACAAGCCCTTGACAAAGGCGTGAATGCCGGTGTTAGCAGCGAAGGATTTAGTTTAGTGCCTGAATACATTTTTGGATCAGGTAACAATATGCAGTTATGGCCACGATTGCCCTATGGCCCAAAAATTGATTTGGGTGCGTATGAATTTATACCCCCAATAGGCATTCAGCAAGAAAATAAAATTGACTTTACTTTGTATCCCAACCCTAGTCGTGGAACACTGCAAATAAAAGGGATTACACAAAGCGTTCACTGCAAGGTCTATTCAATTACAGGTGCTTTGTTGTTGGAAACAGACATAGACGCAAATGAAAGTTTGAATGTAAGCCTATTGGATAAAGGCGTGTATTTTTTGAGTTTGAATGGTAGTGGCTTTGTTTGGAGAAGTAGTTTTTGGAGAGATTGATTCTAAGCTATTATGGTAACTTTTGATCTGCTTCTTTTAGTTTTTCTCGAACTTCAAATAACTCATGCCACCTTGGATGTATTTTAAAACCAAAACATAATATCCGTTGTACAGTTCTTGAATGGATATATTGTTTTTGTTTTCATTGATTTGTCCTTTTGCCACAATGCCACCAATTGAGTTATACACTGCGTATTCGGCAGGTTTCAAAGCATTCAAGATTTGAATTTGATTGCTGTCTTGTTTAAGTTGAATTTTCATACCTTCTGTGTTTTTGTGTTTTTTGATTCAATTTTTGTCCCAACTTGTTGTAAATGTGTCTTATTATTTAAGACAAGCTGGTTAACAAAGCTCAAGTTTTCTTCTTAATAAATGACAAAGCCTAAGCTATGCTTTTGTTAAGTTATGTTTTGAAGTCTTTGTATTAAATAATTTAACAAAACTTTGTGTATTTTGTTTTTGAAGTGGGGGTTATTTCTTTTTCCCAAAATTAAAATTGGTGCTCCACATCACTTGAACCAGATTTAAAAAACGGTAATTGTGTTGTGCGTTTCTAACAAATGTTTGAAGCATGTAGCCAAGTTCCAATCTTCCATATTTGCCAAGATCATTGCCTATTCCTAGGTAAGACCAGTTTTCACTATATGTGGCGTTTTTGCTGCCGCTTAAACTTGCATAAAATTCATTGTACGTGTTTAGATAAAATTCATGTTTATCTAAGGTTCTACCTTGAAGTGGAAAATTAAGACCAATCTGATAACGCGCCCTGGTAGACAAGGGATATTTGTGGCTGGCTTTTATTTCTATAAAACGTTCTTCAAAGCGCAAACGGTTGGTCCACCTAGCCTTATAAACAGGAACAGAAAATATGCATTGTTGCCAAAGCCTATGTTCGTTGGTGAAAATGCCTCTGAATGGATTGTTGCGCTGGTAAGTATAACTTGCTGAAAAATTTAAATTCGGAGAATACAAATAGATAATACTTGGTTGAATGTATAGTTGTAAGTCAGCTGCCGGATAATAAACATTGTTAATGCGGGTGTCAAATGCATCGTAAGTTGTGGATGCGAAAAAATTATAATTTAACTTTTTGCTAATTCTGCCGGTTTGGTTCAAGGCTGGCAAAAATCCATAGAAACTTAAATTTTGAGCATACACTGCAGAAAAATTTAAAACCATAAGCCAACAAACAAATAATTTTTTCATTGTTTAGAATTGGGTAGAAATTGGTTTTAAAATGGTTTCATCTTTTCTAAGCAATGCCCCTTGTTTGTCAAAATAACACTCATAATATTTGCCTGTTTTGGTTTTGATGTTAATTTCATAAAGCGGATTGCTCGAAGGATTGACTTCTTGACATTCCAAAATCTTATAATGACTAAATAAGCTGTCGAGTTGTTTGGTGATCTTGGTTTTCTTGTCGCTAGGAATGGCACTGTA
>CANFXY010000074.1 GCA_947451105.1 Bacteroidota bacterium
GTGTTTTATTTTGTTTCTAAGAATGGGTAATCGATGTAACCTTTGTCAGCTCCACCATACATGGTAGCGCGGTCTGCTTGGTTTAATTCAGTGTTTAGTTCAAATCGTTTAGGAAGGTCAGGATTGGCCAAAAACAATGTGCCATAAGCGATCATTGACGCAATGCCTTTTTCAATTTCAGCTTCTCCTGTTTCTCTGGTGTATCCACAATTTGCGATGATTGGGTGTTTTGAAAGTGGACCAAATGTATCAATGGTATTACTTGGATAATTCGGATATTGCTCAGCCGGGAAGGGAACATTCATTAAGTGAATATAAGACAAAGGCAATTTGTTTAGTTCGAGAATTAAGGCAGTAAATTGTTCTATTGGATGCTCATGTTTGATGTTGTTGTAAGTGCTGCTAGGTGATAAACGAATAGCCGCTTTGCCCATACCAACCGCTTCGCAAATGGCCTGCATCACTTCCAATGCAAATCGGTTTTTATTTTCAATGCTGCCACCATATTCATCGGTTCTGTGGTTGGCGCTGTCTGCTAAAAATTGATTGGGTAAATATCCAAAGGCTGCGTGCAATTCAACTCCATCAAAACCAGCTTCTATTGCATTTGCTGCCGCTTTTTTGTAGTCTTGTATGATTTGTTCTATTTCGGCTTTTGTTAAGGCATATGGTGTTTCATAATCCTTAGGACCTTCCATGGTGAAGTGTTGCTGCCCTTCAATGGCAATGGCAGAGGGAGCCACAGGTAAGTCGCCTTGTTTTACTAAACTGTGACCAACTCTTCCTGTGTGCCACAATTGCGCATAAATAACACCATTTACAGCGTGAACGGCATCCGTGATTTTTTTCCAAGCTGCAATTTGTTCTGCCGTAAATAAGCCAGGGGTTAGTGGACTTCCAAGTGCTTGACGTGATATGTTTATTGCTTCTGAGATGATTAAACCCGCACTTGCTCTTTGCGTGTAATACAGTTTGGTCGACTCACCAACTTCGCCACTGAAATTTGCACGTGAACGTGTCATTGGCGCCATCGCCATTCTGTTTTTTAAGGTGGTATTTCCTAATTGTAAGGCTTGTAAAATTTTCATTTTTTGTATGATTGGTTTGCAAACCTAAGTCCATTACTTTACTTTTGCAAGTAGTTACACCATTGTATAGTAGTAACCTTTTGTAAAGTAATTAATGAAATAGACCTATTATGGCTGCGAAAAAAAATATTATTTCTGAAAAGACCTGTTCTCTAAAGGAGGTTCTCGACATTATTGGAGGCAAATGGGCCATGCCAATCATTTATATTCTATCAAAAGGCAAATTGCGTTTTAAAGAAATCGAAAGAAGCATAGAGGGCATCAACACCAGGATGTTGGTGAAGGAATTAAAGAACATGGAGAGCAATGGGATCGTTACTAGAGAAGTTTATGCCACAGTCCCTCCAACCGTAGAATATGCGTTAACTGAAAAAGGGAAAGATCTATTGCCAAGTATTAAATCCTTGTACAAGTGGGGGCAAGACTATATTGCTTAATTTAATATTTAGAATTGCATTTTATAAACCAAATTGGGGAAAAAGCCCAGTTGGTAGGTCGTGCTTAGCGTTTGGTTTCTTTGGTCATAATTTTGCGAAAACACATTCTTATGGTTCGTTACATTTTGCAAGTCCAATGAAATGGTATGCGACAGTTTTCTTTTGCTGCTGTTAAAGGTGTATCCTGCTTTAATATCCAACCTGTAATAGGTGGCATAATAACTTGAATAGGCATTGCTTGACAATTGTTCTCGACCAGTAAGGTTAGAAGATGTTATATCGATTGGCGTATAAGCCCTTCCTCCAGCATTTGTGAATTTAATATCGCTTGATATTTTGTTCTTTTTATTCAAGCCGACTTTCCATTCTTTGCCTGCTAAAAAGTTAAATACATAACGTCCATTGAAAGCAGTGTTTCTCTCAATTCCATCACTGCCCTGGTATTTTGAACTGTAAATGGATGAGGTAAACAAGCCATAATAGCCTTTGCTGAAAAACTTTTCTATGGTCAATTCGATGCCAAGATTTTTTCCCGTTCCTGTATTGACCAAACTGTCTTGTAAGTCTGTTTTAAACGTCGAGCCAGTATTTAACATCGAATAACTGCTCGATTTGATTGTTACGGGCACATTGTATATCGATTGGTAATAGACTTCCGATTTTATTCGCCAGTTTTTAGACGGGGTGAAATTATACGCCAACACGTAATGTTTGCTCTTGGTGAAGTCTAAATTTTTATTGTTGTATGAAATATTTCCGCTGGCATCGGTGGTTTGTAAAAAGTAAACATTGATGGGTTGCATTTGTGCGTGTTGACCAAAGGCGAAATTAACGCTGCTTTTGTTGCTGATGTTGTATATCAAACCCAGTCGTGGCTCAATGGCTTTTGAGTTGTTAAGTAAAAAGACTTGGGCATGCATGCCTGCATTTAAAGTTAGTTTTTCTGTGATGTTGTATTTAAGAACAGTAAATGCTTGGGCCAAATTGGTGTAGCTGTTATAATCCCATATTTGTTTGTAGGGTTCTATAATGTTGTTTTTAGTTTTGTAGTATAAATTCAATGCAATAATTTCATCTTGCAAACCAACTTTAACAAACAAGCGTGAATTGATTTTCGTGTTGTAAGCAGTGTTGATGCTGTAATTTGTTTTGGCCACATTGTTAACCTCACGGATATAGTTTTCGTTGGCCATGCGGTCGAAATCGTAAGACGATTGATCGGTGCTCGAATAGCTTACGCCAAGGTTGCTGCTTAGGTACGATTTTTTGCTAAATTGTTTGAAATGGTTGAATCCAAGTATGCCAATCTTACTTGAAAAGTCAACTTGATTTCCATTGCCGTATAAGGTGTTAGAACTGCCACCACCTATATTGATGCTGCTGCTTGCAAGAATTCCAAACAATGAAATTCTGCCTAATTTGCTGTTGCCACTGTTGAATTTAAATGATAGGTCTTGGTATGTCGGTGTTGCGGTTGTGCCAATATTAACGCCAAGTTTTTGAGCAACACCTGCAAGGGCATAACGGTATCCAATTAAATAGGACGCATCACTTTTTTTAGAGAAAGGACCTTCGGTGGTCGCTTCTAGTCCAGTAATCACGCCCATTTGTAAAGTGGTTTCTCTTTTTTTATTGTTGCCATTTCTGAAGCCCAAATCGAATACCCCAGATATGGCATTTCCGTATTCGGCAGGGAAGGCTGAAGTGAAGAAATCGGAGCTCTTTAGCAGATTGGTATTTAATGCACTGACTGCGCCACCGGTTGTGCCAACGGCCGCAAAGTGGTTGGGGTTGGTCACGTTTAATCCGTCTATTCTCCACAGCACACCAACCGGTGAGTTGCCGCGAATAACAATATCATTTCTGCTGTCGTCAGGGGCGCTAACGCCTGCAAAGTTTGCAACCAAGCGGGCAGGGTCACCTCTGCCACCTGCATAACGGTTGACCTCTTCCATAGAAAATGAACGGGCACTGGCACTTGCGAATTTGTTGATGGTAGAACCTTTGTTGCCGCCATTCACGTAGGCTTGTCCCAGTTTTTTAAACGCATCTTCCATGGCTATATCCAATATCATTTCTTTGCCGGAACTTATCACAACGTTTGGAATTGTTATGGTTTTGTAGGTATTACAAGTGATTTTTATTTCATAGCGGTCGGGTGCAATATTGCTGAGCGTGTATTTGCCAAAAGAGTCTGTTGTTGTCTCTATTTGCAAAGAAACAATTTGAACTGTGGCCCCTTTTATGGGCATTTGAGAAAGTTTGTCGGACACAATACCACGGATGTTTTGTGTGTTGTTTTGAGAAAAAGAAAGAAGAGGAGACAGCAGAAGTGTTAAGAGTAATCGCATTTTTTTAACTAAATAAAAGCTAGGGCTTTTTATATAAGACGATTAAAATTTGTAATTCCTTCTCTTTCCGCTGATTAATTGTGTTTATTTTTATGATACAGAAATCTGCATTAATATTTCATTAACAAAATCAATCCAATGATGGTGTTTATGATTAGAAATAATACACTTGCTGCCAATAAGAAATTACACAAGAGTTGAAGTCTGAACAGCTTGCTGTTTTTCTCGGTTTTCACAAATGAGAAATATTGCTTGAATGATAACACAGCCAATTGGAAATTAAATGCTTTATTCTTTTTATAGTTTAAATACATGTGCAAACAACATTTACATACAAAAAATAAAATTGCAAGGAGACCTGTAATTGTTTTAAGTGTGTTTAAGCCCATTCCACTCTATTATTTGGTTTGTTCGGCCCCATCTTTAATTGCAGCAATCAATACCTCAAGCTTAATGTCTTTCAGTGATTTGAATTTAATGCAATAGCCTGTTACGCTTGCTTTGCCAATCGTTGCCCCATAAGTATTAAGCAAATGCTTTTTGTCTTTTAATCCGAGTATATAAATTGAAATGCCGGTGCTGTTGGCGCAATGGCCAATTTGGAAAAATTCTTTGGTATTGCCTTTCGCATAGGTAAGGGTTTGTTGTCCATAACCAATGGTGGGATTGGTAACTGCTTTTCCTTCTTCGTTGAGCCCCATATCAAACCAAAGTTTACACCCAGGCAAAGCCTCTAAAATGCTTTGGTGTATCAAGCACATGTCCTTGCGCTTTAGCTCACTTTGGCTGTTGATGTTTTGTTCGATTTGTTCTTGTGTGGTCATGCACTTATATCGGAAACTATGCAAATATACTAAAGCCTAATAAAGTTTGATTCAAAGTAAGTTATAAGATATCTTATCAAATAATATTGAAAGTTTTGCAAGGGTTTACTTTATTTGAACGTGCAGATGGTCGTCGTGTCTAACAGCCTTACATCCATGAAATCTAACTTTAGAAGACGTCAAGTTGAGTCGCTTTTTTAAATGTGGCTCAATAAATATTTTCTCAATGTTTTTTTCAGTGGCAAATAAGTTTGCAAGATATTTTGTTCTTTCATGATCAAACACAAAGTTTTTTTTGTTGTATTGAGGCATGGTATTTTTCAGTAAACTGTATTGCCAATATCCTTTTTGAGCGCAAGATCTAGCAGTGTTTTCCTCATTCGGAAAAGGTTCTTCACATATCCCATAGCCAATGGGAGAGGGGCATTCATTGCACTGTTCACCAGTTGAGCTTTTGCGGTAAAAAAATGCAAGGTCTAGTTTTTTGCCGTCGTCATGGCTTCGGTGTGGCATTAATGGAAAACCATTTATAAAAGGGAAGTTGGCCTCCAAATAATTACAAGTAGTGCCAGGAAATTGTTGGTTCATCTTTTCTGCTACCTTGTAAGCTATTTCTTTAACTTCTTCGCGCACATAATTTCTGTTTAGTATACAGCTTAATATGTTCAAGGGTTGTAAATGTTTTGTCTCTGTTAATGGCAGTGGAACCCTGCCTAGCGGTTTCGCAATTACGGGGACAATTAAGAAAGTAATTAAACTGTATAGCAATAGGAAAGTGCCAAAGCGATAAGTCGTTCTAATGTATTTGTTGTTCGTCCATTTGTCTGTCCATTTGTTGGTCAAAATAGACAATAAAAAAACGATACCTCCAATCTGGGTTAAAACAGTTAAGATACAAATTGCGAAAATGTTTAGAGTGGCTTTTAATATTTTAGTGCTTGTTGTCATTGCTTTTATAATTGGAAATTGGACGACTTATTATGTTAAATCAATTGGCGTTTTTAAGGTTCTTTAGTCTCCTTTTTTGAAAAAGGTATAAGGCAGGTGCAAGTATTAATAGAGTTGGATAAATTAGTATAAAAACAATAAAATTGATTTCGTAATAGGAGAGTCCCGTCATATTGGCTAGATTAATTATTAGATCGGTGCAATAATTATAGACTTGATGAAATATGTGAATTATTAGGTTCATTTTTGTTCGCTAAGTTTGTTTATTTCGTCTTGTAAATTCAGTGACTTAATAAGGAAATATATAATTGTAAACGGGAACAGTAAAACTAAAAAAACAATGTTAGCTAAATCATAATTGCCAGTCTCTCGTAATCTATGAATTACAAAATCATAGGGAATGTCTGTGACTTTGTAAAAGGGTTTAAGAAACTTCACATGGTATTTTTGGCAATGGGTTGTTGTATGGAAGTGACAATCCCATGTGCAGATTTGGGTATTAGGCCCACCGGGATTAATAGTACTGAAACCATGATAGCTGTATGACTTGTTATTGATTTTTGGTCGCTCAAATTCATTGATTGCAACCATCAAGGCGAAGGGCGCGATTATTAATAAAATATTCCGCAAGAATCTATTTCTTTTAAGCATGTCTTAGGTTATGGCTTTATTTCAATTGGTGTTCCTGTTTTAACGGCGGAGTATAGTTCATCAATTTCTTGATCAGTAAGCCCAATACAACCATCGGTCCAATCATACCATCTTTGAAATTTGCCTATAATTCCTAATTTGTTGGGTAGACCATGAACTTTAACAGCTCCACCAGCCTTTAAGGATAGTCTTTTTGCATTGGCATCATCGCTTTTATTTGGATATGATATACCTAAGTTCTTATGAAAATCACTGTATCTATTTTTCCCATCAATATGGTATAAGCCTTCGGGTGTCTTAGAGTCGTCTTCGGACTCTTTTTTACCGATTGGATTTCCACCTAGTGAAATTTTGTACGTCTTTATAAGTTGCCCATTTGAGTATGCAAGCAGCTGTCTTTTCGATTTGTAAACTAGGATTTTGTCTATGACAATGTTTTTAGGCAATCTTTCTTCTGGGTAAAAGTAATAAATAGTCAATCCAAGGAATAGAAAAATTGTGGAGAGGGTAATTGTTTTTCGTTTGTTCATCTTTCAAAGAAATACGTTTCAAAATAATACTAAGTCGACTGGAAGAGTACTTCTGTGTTTTTAGGCATATGATTTTCTGATAGTTTAATTAGGCTATTAACTATTTTTAATTTGAATTCTACCCTCTCTTAAAATGCTGCAACCAACCATCGCTGTATTTTTTACTGTCAAATGTATATTCAGGCCAAAAACAAGGTTCTGTATCTGATAAACCCATGTTTGTTAGCAAATGTTGGGGCATTTCCGCATTGTTTACTTGATGGTTGTGCAACAGACTTTGGTAGAGTCTAAAATTAGGGTCTCTAAAAATAGTCCAATTGTCTCCAAATCCTTCGCCTGGACTTATTATGGCAACGCCTAATGGGTTTATTTTGTTGCCTATGTATAATGCCTCTAATGTTGCACAAGCCTCTCCACCGATATGTAGGAGTGAAAATCTTTTTGTTTTACCGCTAGTAGAACCAGTTTTATTTGAGTTCAATTCATAAACAGCCCAAATAGCAAAGGGACTGAAATTTCTGCTTGAAAATCGCTCATGTATAAAGTCAATGGCTAATCGTTGTTTTTCATGGCTGTTTAATTGGAAGTTTATAGGATGAAAACCCAAAGGTGTTAGTTCTTGGTAAGAGACATTTTTTATGCCAATAAGATTGAAGCCAACTCCCTCAAAATGATTTTTCATACCATATTCAACCACGTCTTTAGATGTTGAATAATCAACATGGACAAAAGAATTGGCTATGTTTGAAAGACTTTCTATGTCTCTTGCATCAATACCTGAGGCCGGATAGAAAATGCTATCACTTATAATGTCAACGATGTTGAAACTTTCATGAAAGTTTTCTCCAGTTATTAGGTCGATGTTTTTCATTTAATATTTTAGGGCTTTATACAAATGTATGTGGTTTTAAATAATAAAACAAAAACGAAGAATTCTTCGCGATGAAAGGTGAATTACTCAGGAATTACGCTCTCTCTGGGAATTTTTTTAGTTCATCTGCCAATTCATTAATAAGAAGATTTAGTTCAGCTTTATTAACATTGAATATGAAGGATGATTCTTTGCCAGGAGGCCTGCTTTCCGCATCTAGTTTTATTTTAAATTTGTTTTCGTTTTCGCTGTATTTGTTTAAAAGAAAAAGTGAAATGTTAGGCTCAAGGTTTGAAATCTCATTTTTTTCAGGCTTTTCATTGTTGGCTATAGTTCTAAACCATTCAATGAGCGCTTTTACATCCCAGGTTAATAGAGATGGGTCTATTGTTTCCCATTCCCAATCGTTGGTTTTGACTTTGATGAAGATGTCCAACCAATTCCTATCATATTCACCGTCGAGTTTATCAGGGAATTCATAATTGTGAATTTTCAGTTCAACGCTTGTGTTGTTTTCGCATTTAAAAATCATTTGTCTTTTGAAAGATTATATGTTTTTCGTTTTGTTATTAATTCATTGTAAAGTTAGGCAAATAGACATTATTCATTTTACTTTTTATATTTTTCTTCTTTTTAGAAACAAATAAATAATTATACCACAAATAATAACAAACGTAACAAGGATAAAATGACTAACATTGGTTTTGTTTAATCTTAATGTCTCAACTGCCTCATTGCGGATTTCATCAATAAAAACAGTTAGGATTTGAAGGATGGCTATGGCGAATAGAAGTAAATTACTTGTTTGGTTTTTTTCTTTTTCTAAAATATTTTCAATCTCCTTTAGTTTGTTGTTTATTATTTCCTTTTCATCGTTAATTTTTAGATTGTAATCCAAGATTTTAGAATATTCATTGTATAAATATTTGGTGGAAATTATTTTGAAATCTAAATTTCTCGATATGTGCATATAATATTTAGATAATTCAAAATTGTATTCAAACTTATTTTCATTTACCCAAAGATTAAGGCAGGTTATTAATTCAGAGACAATGATTTTTTGGACATAGATTAAGCCAAATTGGACTGAATTGTTTAGTAAATTATCTGAATTTTCGTTGTCGTAAATTGTGATAATTTTCTTTTGAGTTATTATGGTGGACCAGTCTTGGTACTGGTCAATTAATGAATTGTTTAATAATGCTTGGATGTATGATTTAGAGTGTGCATTCCTTTGTGGCTCTTCGGTTTCAATCGTTCTTTTTGAGGTGCCCTTTTCTCTATCAAGTGCTAAATCTAATAATACATATTTCCTTTCAGGAAATGACAACTTGTTGCGGTCTAATAAAATTACTTGTGATTTTAACTTTTGAGCGAATAATTGTTTTTTAATTTGGCCTGATTTATCTCTTAGTTCAGGAATATTCAATTCAACTATTTTTTCAAATAAATCCCCCGATTTTAATTTTGATAAATCTTGTATTTCATTATGATTTAAACCGTCTATTTTATAACCGCATTTAATGATGTTTAGATATTTATATTCCTTGAAATTAAGTTTTGTTTCAATTGAAAAAATACAATTGCACAATTCATCATCGTAGTTAAAGATTTCAGGGGATAAGAATTCCTGGGGAATAGACTTTATTTCAGTGTACTTTGAAAAAATATTTATAAAGTAATCATTGAATGATGAATCAATAAAAGGCCAGGATTTTATTTTGTTCAAATACTTATTGCTCTCAACTTGGAAATATTTTTTTTCAGAGAAAAAAGAATAGTAAAGTATAATAGTTCCGTCAAACATTTTAAATTTAGTATTTTGATTTGAGTTTAGTGAATTATTTTATAAGACTCAAGTTTTGTGAATATTTTACTGGATTAATAAATTCGGTACTTCAATATTTTGATTTAAATCTAAGAGCGAAACCTAAGTTTAATTCACAAAGGTTAGGACATCAATTCAAGTCTTTTTTTATCTATAAAAGTTCAAGTCTTAAGATTAAACTGAAAGCAAGGATTTATTTGACAGTCATTATTAGCATTTTATTGGGTTGCTTTAATATTGTTTTGATTATGGCCTGTATTGCCCGTCATTGCAATATCTGTAATGCGAAGGGTAATAATTCCCATCATTTTTATATTCAAAATACTTGGGATAGTATTTCCCGTCATTTCTATATTCCCAATCACTTGGATAATAATTTCCATCATTTCTATACTCAAAATTACTGGGGTAATAGTTCCCGTCGTTTCTATACTCCCAATCACTTGGGTAATAGTTCCCATCATTTCTGTATACCATACTTCCTGATTTATACGCGGAAATTTCTAATGCTACTTCAGGAAATCTTGATGCTAAATACTCAATTTGTTCGTTCATGTTCTTTGATTTTTTGATTTGCGAATATATTTAATTTAAAAATAAGTTGAATGCCAAACAAATATTATTGTCCCAAGACATAACTTTAATTGGTATTTAATCTACGAAAACAATTTTGTGGCCAACGTTATGATTTCAAATACAATAATGAAAATCAGAATGCCATACACCCATTTTTTGATGTTTTCCTTATGGGCAAGTTTGCTGCCCCAGTATCCACCAAAAAAACTGCCAACAGACAACACAAAGCCAATTTCCCAATTGATGAAACCGCTGAAGGCAAAGATGATTAATGAAACAAGACTAATGATAATTAATAAGAAGTTTTTAATGGGATTGGCTTTGCTTAGATCAAACCCGCAACCAAGAATTAATTCGAACAGTATCAGGATAGCCGAGTCTAATACAATTAACCCAGCCCATATTCCAATTAGAAAAAAAACGATGTTGTTCTTGATTGATAGTTTTGTTTTGATCAAACTTCTTCCTTTTAAAATTTTTCTTGAATTGGTGGTGATTAGTATTAGTGAAAAAATTAAGGCAACTAAAAGTACCCATTGAATTTTCGTTGCGTCGATGTAGTTGCTTGAAATAGTGCCTACAATAACGCCGAAAAACAAGGGAATGGAAATCGTTAAAGTTTTAGGCCAAATAATGTCTTTTGACTGTTGGAATTTATATACGGAGATTGTGGAGCCAACTAAAATTGGCAATCTGTTGGTTGCATTAGCCACAGAGGGAGGAATGCCAAAGAAGATCATAGCCGGTAAAGTAATGGCTGAACCGCTACTGGCAAGCGTGTTCATTAAGCCGCTCAATAGCCCACAAAATAAAAAAAGCAATACGGCATATATGTCCATTGTCATTTAATTAAATAATACTAAAAAATGCAATAATACTTTTTTTAATTGTTTTTATGTACTTTTTTTAATTAGTTTCTTGGCATAAAATCAAGGACAAGTTAGTCCTGTTTAACCAGCTCAATTTCTTGTTTTAAAGAGCAAACAAGACAGCAGTCAGATAATCAAAATACACAGTGTTGTTGTTTTCATGATGATTTAGATTTAAAATTTTTATAGCATCATATCCACACCCTTTCTTGAACCTCCATATCGGTTTCTAGTTTCTCTTTAAATTCTTTGTTTCTTGTTCTCTGACTTGCTTTGAATCTTCAGCTTTTGAGCTTGATTCCTTGCCATCTTTAAGGTAACGGGCGGTTGTTTGGATAATTGCTCCAAACCTAAATTGATTCTTTCCTGAAATGATATTGTGTAGTTCATTGTTTTAATTGCGAAGCACTTCTACAATGATAAATAAAATTTTAAATTATGTCAAGGTTTCTCAAATCCACAACCTCAGAGGGTTTTATTTAATACTCTTTTTTCGCCTAATACATTACACTCTTTGCACAACCACCTCTTGTAATGTTGCCTTCTTGTAACACCACATCGCTGTGAAGAAATTCTGCGGCAGCCCTCGATTCTTTTACCTTCACAGAACTGCGGACCATCATGTTTTTTTCAAAAGCATTTAATACCTGTGTTCTTAATCCATGATGTTTCCAATCGTTGGATGAATTACAATGGATATAAATGCTTCTTGATAGTTGCAAGGCATCCAATAAAGCTTGGTTGGCTCCTTGTCCCTTAAACGGGCTCATAGGATGTGCAGCATCGCCTATTAAAGTGATAGGGCCAGCATTTTGCATCCATGCTTCTTGCAACAATTCTCGATCGTAAACAGGGTAACCCGAAATATTAACCGCTTCTGTTGCTTTTAAAATAGCAGGAATGGGCTCATGCCATTGTATTCTTGCACACGCTTCTTCTTTTAATGCAGCGGCGCCTTTTGCACTCAAATTTATGGCATCTTCTTCGATCATGGGAAAACTTAATTGCCACATCACAGAATCGGCATCATAAGGCATCATGTAAATACGCTCGTGTCCATTGGCGGTTTGAAATGCCGTGGCCGAATCGAGCAAATGGCTTTGAATATCTTGTAAAGCACTTAATTTACATATGCCTAAAATAACGATGCAACCCAAATATAAGAGTGGGGTAGTTTCGTCGCCAATAATAATTTTCCTCACAGCACTTCTAATGCCATCGGTACCTACCACCAAATCGGCTACTACTTGTTTAGCATTCCCGTTAGCTACAAAACTCAATTCTACTTTGTTTTCTTCAGTTGTTTTCAGTTCGGTTAGTTGATGCCCCCATTGCACTTGTGCATGTTCTCCCAATTGATTGAGTAGGGCCAAACGCAATTCTTGACGGGCAATATGTATGTTGTGTATATTGTTTTTTCGAGGAGCGGCATTGGGGTTTATTTCCATCCATTTGCGCATGCCCCATTCGCCCACTACTTTACCTTCGGGATTGTGCACGATATGCTTGGTGGAAACCACACCATTTTGAAGAGACGTAATGCCCAAACCAGACATGGCTTTACTGGCTTGTTGTAGGGTTAAGCCGTAACCTTGAGAAC
>CANFXY010000075.1 GCA_947451105.1 Bacteroidota bacterium
GTGCAGATCTTCAATTAAATAACTTTTTTCAGACAATGCGCAATTACTTTTTTTTAATGACGAATAAGTGAATATTTTTGCCAACGAATATACAAAATTTTGTCAGCGATTTTATTGATATCAGATTTACAAAACGATTCTTACAAAATCGGCATTTTGAAGTCGGAAATTTATGCCCAATATCCAGACGCTGTAGTGGTGGATATTACCCACAGTATAAAGCTCAACAGCGTCATCGAAGCGGCCTTTGTTTTCAAGCAGTTGCCCGAAAACCCCAAGGGTGGAAACATCTACCTTTGCATGGTCGGATTTAAGAAAGATTGGGTGGCTTATGTGCACCAAAAAAATCTTTACATTTTCCCCAACAATGGACTCATCAGTATGGTTTTCGAAACATTAAATCAAGATGAAGTTTACATGCTTCCGTCGAGCGATTGGTTAAAATGCATAGAAGCCTTCAAAAAAAACAAACTGAACAGTTTCAATTTGGCCAGCGTTCATCTAAGTTTAAGCTACAACAAATCGCTGCAATCCAATGGCGACATGGCCTTTGCAGATTGTATCTTTATTGATCCCCATGGCAATTGTTTTTTCAACATCACCGAAAGCCAATTTTATGAATTTGTTGGAAACACCAGTTTCAAAATCCGCCTTCCCCATTTCATTGGTGTTTCGTTTACACGCATAGGTAAAAACATTTCAGACACAAGTCCCGGCGCAGAAATATTTACCTTTAACCGCAACGGTTTCCTCTGCTTTCAAGTGAATATGGGCAGTGCCAAAAAACTATTTAGAATAAAAGACGACACCAAAATAATAATCGAACGACAATGATACAGCGTATTGTAAAAATGACCTTCCGTCCTGAAGAGGTAGACAATTTCTTAGCCCTTTTTGAAGAAGCAAAACACAAAATACGCGGTCGTGAAGGTTGCGTAGGTCTCACCCTACTCGCCGACATCCATCAAAAAAACATTCTTTTCACTTACAGCTTTTGGCAGAGCGAAGACGACTTAAACGCTTACCGCGATTCAGAACTTTTTGCCAGCACCTGGCGCGATACCAAAAGTAAATTTGCTTCCAAAGCCGAAGCTTGGAGCGTACAGGTCCAAAGTGAAACCCTTTAACAATAAATCGAGCAAACCTAGAGTTTATAATTCATCCATGAAAAACTTCGCACTACTTCTTACCTGCTTTTTTGCTTTGAGCAGCATGGCCCAAATGTCCAATTTCACAAAAGCAGAAAAAGCGTTTGCTGGGGGCAATCTTAAAGGTGCCAATAAACTATTGGACAAATGCCTTGAGCACAAAGACACCAAAAATTCGGCTGAAGTCCTTTTGCTCAAATCGAAGGTGCTATTGGCCATTTCGAAGGATGCTGATTTGTTCGACAAATTTCCAGGGGCAGTTAAAGATGCTCTAAAATTTGCTGAAAAAGCGGTTGATGCAAGCAAAGCCAAAAACAACGAATATGCCTTTAAAATGGCAAACTACGACTATATATACAGCCTGGTGCGCCTGAGCAACAAAGAAGCCATTGAATCGTACAACTTAAAAAAATACGCCAAGGCTTTGCCGCTGTTTAAACGCAGCATGTACTTTGCCCTCGACACCCAATCGATGGTATTGGCCGCAGATTGCTATTGGAACCTGGAACAAAAATCGGAAGCAGTGCCTTTGTTTAAAAAGTCTGCCGACATGATATACGCCGCGGTACTCGACAGCAACTCCCGTTTGTTCGGCTACCACAAAGAGCCGTTTCGCAAACTGTGCAAATACTACATGGACCTTAATGCCTACGACTCGGCGTATGTGGTGGTAAAAAACGGTCGCGAAATTCTACCCAACGACCCTATACTCAACGACTACACCTATGTGTTGATGCGTTATACCCTCGATAAAATATTGCCGAGCGAAGATTACCTTAAAGCAGTTGAACGCGGTTTGAAAGACTTCCCCAGCGACTCTTTCCTCAACCACCGCGAAAACTCTATTTACATTTTCTTACTTAACGGGCTTGCCTGCAACAACGAACAAGCCCAGTTTGATGTCTTAATGGACAAATACGCCAAGAGTAAAATCAACAAGATAAAGTCTAAGCAGCTCGGCACCATTCAGAAATTTGACATTTTTGCGGGCATGGACGAGAACACCTTCTTGCCTAGAATACGTTATTACTTTAAAGATCTTGGCCTGAAAGAAGCCACCTACTCTACCTGGTATTATGAGGTGACTTCAAAGTTCAAAGAACGCATCACCCATTTCGCCGACCAACATGAGGTGATCGATTACAACGCGCTTTTGCGTGCAGAGAAAAACACCCAATGCGCCGAATACCTTTTCGAACGCCATATTGCCCTAAATCCTAAGGACCTTAAAACCCTTAAGACCAGAGCCGATTACACCACAGCAGCGAATAAAAGCACTGCAAGCTATTACGATTTGCTGCCTTTAATCCACCTCAACGAAATAGCAGCCAAAGACTTTCCTAAAAACCTAGAATTTTCGCCTATGGCTAGAACCTACCGTTTGCGTTTAATTGGCGAGGCTGCTGATTCAGGCGACTTTAAATTGGCCCGTGAAATTTGGACACAAACCCGCAAGCAAACCAATGTGGATGCCGCCCGTTTTGAAATGCCTAAAGCCAATGCCGATGTATTGAAATTGGAAGACCTATGGCGCAAGATTGTAGAAAACGATTTTAAGCTCAATTACTTTGGAAGCCGCGTGAACCCTAAGGGTAAAAACGAAGCTGGTGTTCCTGAATATGCTTGGAATGGCTATGCCGACTCGTGTATGGAAGGCAGTATGCCCGCTGAAGTAATGCAAAGAGCCGAGCGCCGCATCAACTATTTCAGACGCATGGCAGGTCTTAGCGAAGAAATTGTATTGACGGTTCAAGACAACGAATACTGTATGTTTGCCGCCCTAATGTGCGAAGCCAACCGCAGCATGAGCCATACCCCAAGCGAGGGATGGCGTTGTTATATACCAGCAGGATTCGATGCCCTTAAAAACTCTATTCTGTCTAAAGATGGCAACCCTTGCATTGCCGTAACGGCAGCCATGGGGCAAAACCACAGCACGGTGGGCAACCGCCGTTGGTTGTTGTACCCAAAAGCCCAATACATGGGTATAGGAACCGCCAAAACCTTTACCGCCATTAAGGCCGTTGACCAAAGCAGAACGGTAGACACCTTAAAATACAAAAACCAATACATTGCATGGCCACCAGCCCGCGAATGCCCACGCATGCTGATCTTCAAAAAATGGAGTTTCTCCATAGACCGCAACCTTGAAGGTGCCACGGTAAGCATGCGCGACCAAATGAACAACAACATCCCTGTAAAACTAGAACCCCTCAGCAACGGCTATGGACTCAACAGTTTGGTGTGGGAACCAGAAATCAACCCAAGCACCCTGCCTGCCGAAACCATATTAAAGGTAACGGTAACTTTGAAAGATGGGAAGGTTTGGGAGTATGAGGTGAAGGTGATTTAGGAGCAAGAGCAAGGGGCAAGGGCGAGGCGGACAAAAACCAATTAACAAGTAGTTTTTTATTGTGTTGTTAAATATTGAAAAATATTTTCATCTACTGGGATTTGCATTTTGAATTTAATTTTCACTACTGAAACCATTTCTCCAGTTTCATTTTTAATGCTATCGATTTCAAAACTTTCCTTTAACGGAGTAAGGTCACCCATATAGTAAAATTCTAATCCCTCTTTTTTATACTTTTTGATAAATAGTGGAATTCGTAAACCAAATTCGAAATCATAAATAGTTTGAACATCATTACTCTCAAGATTTCTTTTAGATTTAGACATCCACATGAATTCATCAGGATTTATAAAATAGTCTTTATATTTTGTTGTTTCTGAAATTTGCGGATCTTTGTAATAATTAACGAACAAGGCACAATTTTTTTTATCTTTACTAATCATATAGCCCCCAACGTTCTGTTCAACAGGTTTTGACTCCCAGTTTAATATTCTAAAAACATCTTTTCTAGAATATTTTTCATACAAAAGAAATCCATTAATAAATTTACTATCTTTATATTTCTTATCAAATTGTTTGAGAGAGTAGCTTACAGAATCTTTAAGGTACTTTTTGAAATTATCATTTTTCATACAATCCTCAAAGTCAACATCTCTGCAAATAATATTCTTTTCCCAATTCAGTCTAAATAACTTATAACCATAAATATCTTTAACACTATAGATGTTCTTATCTTTCTTTTCTGTTGTATAACCCAGATTCAAATTATTTATTGATGAGTTTATATCAGCTTCAGATATTTCAAAACCATATCGATTTTTTATTTTTGATATAAATAAATCAATATTTATTTGCGACTCATCTATTAATACATTTAAAATGAATGACTCCAAGACGCGCTTTGCATTATTAATTTCAAAAGAATAATATTCCAGTATTCTTTTCTCTTTTGCTTGCAAATAGACGGTTGAATCTTTCTCTATTTCAATTGAATAATTAAAATAAGAATCTGAATATTCCACATAGAAAAAAGGATCGCGGACCCCATTTTCTATAAAATCCAACATCATAGGTTGCTTTCCTATTTTATTTTTTAAATTTTTATAATCTAAATCAAGTTGACTTTTTAAATTAAAATTAGCTGAATTAATAGATTCAAAAATCTTCTTCTTAGATATCTCATCAAAATTTATAGTAGATGAACCTGGAATTAAATTACTTCCATTTAAAATATATTTTCTTAACGAATCTTTTTGATAAGAGGTATCTCCGAAAAGCGCAATTGGAATTAAATAATTATTTTTATAGTTTCCAATAAAATCCAAAACTGTCAAATATTCTTTGCCTTCTGATTTCCTTAATCCTCTTCCTAGTTGTTGAACAAAAACAATCGCGGATTGAGTTGGCCTCATTAAAACCACTAAATTAGCTTTTGGAATATCTACGCCTTCGTTGAACACATCATAAGTAAAAATCAAATCAAGTTTATTTTTCAAGTCATTGGATTCAAGTTTGTCAATAGCTTCTGATCTGTTGACTGAATCCTTATTGTCACTCGTCAAATAAGTTGTTCTTAGATTTCTTCCCCTAAAGTTTTTTTTGTTAAACTCTTCAGACATTGCTTTACATTCATCTTTACTAGAACAAAAAACCAAACCTCTTAACACACCGTTATCGGTGGAATAAAACTCAATTTTTTCTAAAATATGATTAATTCGATCTTGAATTATCAATTTATTGAAATCAGTTTTTGACTCTATCAGTTTATCATCAACATACATGTCATGAATACCAAAGTAATGGAAAGGTACCAACATTTCTTCTTCCAATGCTTGATTTAAACGTATTTCGTATGCAATATTATAATCAAAATCTTTAATAATATCCTTTTTATCGGTGCGCTCTGGAGTCGCAGTCATCCCAAGTAGAAACTTGGGCTTGAAATATTCCAAGACTGTCTGATATGAATCTGCGCCTACTCTATGGGTCTCATCAATTATTATATAATCGAACTCATCTTTCTTAAATCTATTTAAATGATTATCTCTTGAAATAGTTTGAATAGTTGAAAACAGGAAATCTTTATCAATCTCTAAATTTTTGCCGGAGTATAATCCATAAGACCTCGAGCTCCCAAATATTGCCTTAAATGTATGAAGACTTTTTTGAACAATGGTGTCTCTGTGAACAATAAAGAGTAGCCGCTTCGCATCAAATTGTTTAGCATCAAATGCTCCCAAAAATGTTTTTCCTGTTCCAGTTGCTGATATTAGAATTGCTTTCGATTTCCCTTCTTGCCTTAATTTGTTTAAGCTTTTAATGGCTTCAATTTGCATTTTATTTGGAACTATAATCTCATCTTCATCTGATTCAAGTATTTTTTTTATTTCTCTATTCTTTTGAAGTTGCTTCTTATAAACAACTTCATACTTTTCTATAAAATCATCGTTGACAATTGAAGCTGTGTCAAATTCTTTTCTAAAACCATTCATAACATCAGAAATCACAGGACTCACTTGAGTGCCTGAAACTTTGATATTTAATTCTTTATTTGAGCTTAACGCAGAGTCTGTTAAATTACTGCTTCCAATTATTAAGTTGTAAATTGCTCCCTTATCGAAAATATAACCCTTTGAATGAAAGTTTCCTTGACTAACTATTTTAAGTTCAATATTGTCAAACTTTAGTAATTCTTTTAATGCCTCAGGCTGAGTAAAATTCAAATATTGAGAAACCAATATCTGACCTTTTTTCCCTTCCTTTTGCAATTTCAACAACTCATTTTTCAACACTACAACGCCACTGGTTGTAACAAATGCAACAGACATCCAAAATTGAGAACAACTTAACAATTCAGATTGAATGGTACTCAATATTTTTATACCTGACTTGCTATCATTCACCAAAATTTGGGGCATATAAACACCTTTTGATGATCTAATATTACCTATAAATCCCGCTTGTAAACTATTTAACAGGTTGTCATTTTCAATACTCATAGAGATTCTTTCAATTTATTAACAAAAGGAATATCTGCCGCAGCCCAATCCAATTGATCTAGTTCTGAAATAGAAAGCCATTTAAAATCAATATGCTCATTCAACACCAATTGATCATTTTGAGCATTGCATAAGAAACCATGCATGGTAATTGCAAAATCAGGATATTCATAAAATACACTTAAGTATGGTTTTGATATTTGAATGTCCAATTCAAGTTCTTCTTTAATTTCTCTGATTATTGCAGCTTCATTGGTTTCCCCTTCTTCAACTTTACCTCCTGGGAACTCAAATTTCTTAGAAATATAATCGTATTTACTTTCAGCCCTCTGTACACAAAGTATTTTTCCTTCGTGTTGAATTATAGCCGCAACTACCTCAATGTGTTTCATTAAGGCAAATATATCTTTTTTGACTTAAGTCTTGCTTAACAAAACCCTAAATTAATTCACACCCCTACTCCTTCCATTCCTCTATCCTCGACACGAAGATTTTGATGAGCGCGGGGTCGTTGATGAACACCATGGAGGAATTGGGAAACAGTTTGCCTTGTTGGGCTGGGCCATATACGATGAGGTAATGGTGCACGGTGTCCCATTGGTGGAGACAGCCGTTGTGGTAAACGGCGCGGTTCATTTTGAAACCGGGCATTTCATTTTTTAAGAAATCAAGGTAGACCCATTGGGTGATGCTGGTATCCAAGCGGCCAATGGCAACGCCTACCACTGTGCTGTCTTTGTTGTACATCAACATGCGCATTTCGTTGTCACCCGTCTTTTTGTCCTCTACCATAATACTGCCCTCGTTGCGCAAATTCAATCCCGGCAAATTCACTTCGCCATACAAGGCTTGAACCTCGCGGTAGGTTTTACCGAGTTGGGCTTGTGAGGTCAATTGGAACCCGCAAAGGAGGAATAAGAATGAGAGGTGCTTCATGGGACACGAAGGACGGAAAAAGTGAGGAGAAAAGCAAGAGCAAGGGGCGCGGGAAAGGCGGTTTAGTCGATAAGCTAGATTATTAGAGGAAAGATTAAAGCAAGAGCAAGGGTCTCGGGGAAGGCAAGCTAAAAATCCGACCTGTAGTAATAAATTAATCATTTCCAAACTGCCCTCCTCAATCCGCTTGCTATTGCGAATCTGCAACACGAGAGCAAGAGCAAGGGGCGCAGGAAAGGCAGGCATTTATATTCGATATTATACAATCTCCTAATCTATTACCGACTGCCCTCCTCAATCCGCTTGCCCTTGCAAATCAGCAACACGCAAGCAAGTGCAAGGGTCTCGGGGAAGGCAAGCTATAAATTCGATTTGTAATAATAATTTAATCTTTCCTACTGCCTTCCCAATTCCCTTATCCATGCTTCTCTGTTTATTCAATTTTGCTTGTTTAACGAAATGTAAAAGCATTTCTAATTGCCCTGCTCAATTCACCTGCCCTTGCTGACTCTCACTATCAAACGGAATCTAATCGCATCTCCGATCGCCCTCCTCAATCCTCTTGTTTCACCCTGCATGGTTCCCGCAGCTTTGAGCGGGATCTCGTGCAGGGCCCTTGCACTCTTTAAAACTTTTTAGCTTTGCTAAAAAGTTTTAAAGAGCTTCCCTATTTTTGCCCCTCCATGATCGACCATTCAGTTGCTACCCTCGATATCGTTTCTGTTCACCAAGTGGGAAACAAAAACAACGGCGAAGACATCCTTTTGTCTAAGCACCCCCTCGATGCCAACGGACAAGAAACCGAGGCCTTGCTGAAAAAGTATTTCCTTAATGCCTTTAATACCCCCGAATATTTTCATTTCTCGTTTAGCAACGGCGACCATACCCTCAACCCTTTGTTTAAATTTGCTTCTGAGGTATTCGACGGATCAGCCAATTTCCACACCAGCTCGGTCCATATTGCCAAACACCTTTACGAAACCTCCAACCACCCGAACATAAAGTCGGGCGACTTGTTTGTGGCCTTTATATCCAAACTGATGGTCGACTACCAAGAAGTACAAGCCATTGGGATTTTTAAGTCGGAAAACAAACACAGTTTCTTGAAACTAAACCAAGACAACGATGGTTTTATGCTCGACAAAATTGAAGGCATACAGTTGGACAAACCAGATAAGGCCTGTTTGATCTTCAACATGGAGGCAGACAAAGGCTTTAAGGTGTGCATACTCGACAAGACCAACCGTTCTGAAGAGGCGGCCTTTTGGAAAGAGCAGTTTTTAAATCTAAAATCAAGCAACGACGATTTCCACCAAACCCGCGATTTCCTCAACATTGCCAAACAATACGTAACCGCTCAGGTGACCGAAGATTTTGAGTTGAACAAAAGCGATCAAATTGATTTACTCAACCGTTCTATGGATTATTTCAAATCGAACGACACTTTTAACAAGGCCGATTTTGAGGAAGAGGTATTCCGCGACCCAGCAGTTATTGAATCGTTTCAGCGCTTTGACCAAAACTACCGCCAAACCAATGAAATTGAGGTACCCGATGAATTTGACATTTCATTGCCCGCGGTTAAAAAACAAGCCAAGGTATTTAAAAGCATTTTGAAACTAGACCGCAATTTCCACATCTACATCCATGGCAACAAAGAAATGATAGAGCATGGGGTTGAGAAAGATGGTAGAAAATTTTATAAGATTTATTACGAGAATGAATCGTAGACTATAAACAAATTGGAACATGTTGTTGGAATCCTTGCCAACAACGCCTACAGTGAGATGATATGGTAGTAGTTTACGAATCTTAAAAAATCTAATACACTAAAAGACTTGAAGTAAAGCGATAAAGCCAGCATCACCAAGAAGTGTTGTAAACGAAATGCAACTTTAAGAAATTATAAAATTTCCGCCATTTTTTTTATTGCTGTCTATCTGTTATTATTGCAATAGTAATTCACAGTCTTTCGATTTTGTTGGCTGTTTAACGCTCCTATTCATTGAGAAATTACAAGTATAAGAAAGTTCCCGGCATGAGATTTAGAATCTACATATTGATGGCTGCTGCCTTTCTATGGTTTGTCTTTGCTTCTGTGTTTATGTACCGCGCAACATGGACTTTAGAGGACGCCAAATTCCACAAGGATGTTGTGGTAGAAATGGGTATGCACCACAATTCTAAATCTGTTCCTGCCAATGTATACAAATTCAAATTGCATGGCATGGACCATGGTTTTATAATTAGCAAAAAGAAATATTCTGCTTACGACACTTTTGTAAACAACATTGCTATTGGAGACACCTTAAGTGTGTATTACGAAGATTGGAAGCACGTTGAAGGCCAAGAAAACAGCCAAGTGGTTCAGCTTGAAAAAGGCAAACTGCTTTTAATAGACTATTCTAAAAGAAAGACCAACGATTTAATCATCGCCATTGTCTTATACCTCATATTTATTGGCTTTGCCAGTTTTGCCTTTGTACTCAACCGCCGCCGTGTCAAAAAAATCAAGGCCATTGGCCAGGAATTTTACGGGTTGGGGATGTACGATAAATTCTAAGCAAAAGCCCTGCACGAGAGAATGTTCAGAGCAACATTCACCATGCAGGGTAAAGCAAGAGGGATGAGGGGGGCAGTAGGAAATGCTTCGAGATTTCGTTTAATAACAACATTATAAATCGTTGATTAACTGTAGAGACAGGGCATACCCTGTCTAAAAAAACAAATGATAAAAATGATATCGATGGAGGCAGTAGGAAATGCTTCGAGATTTCGTTTATTAACAACATTATAAATCGTTGGTTAAATGTAGAGACAGGGCATGCACTGTCTAAAAAAAACAAATGATAAAAAAGGATATCGATGGAGGTAATGGGAAATGCTTCGGGATTTCGATAATTAACAACATTATAAATCGTTGGATCGCTGTAGAGACAGGGCATGCCCTGTCTAAAAAACAAATGATAAAAATGATATCGATGGTGGTAGTGGGAAATGCTTCGAGATTTCGTTAATTAAATAAATTATAAAATCGTTGGTTAAATGCAGAGACAGGGCATGCCCTGTCTCTACTAATCCTCTTCCCGTTTCCAGGTTACCACATCTTTGACAAATTCCTTGATGTATTTTGGGTCATTGACCATCACAAGCATTTTACTCCCTGTGATTGGTTTTTCTATAAACACCAAATAATCGCGCATGCTGTCATACATCATATAGGCACTGTTATCGCTGTTGAATTTCTGTGGGGTAAATCCCGGCATTTCATCTTTGGCCCACAAACGGGCTGAATCGCGGGTGATGGAAGCATCCTTACGGTCAATAATAACAGCAATAACAATGGTGTCTAAATTATAAATCAGGGTTCTTTTTTCATTGGCATTGACACGAAACAGCTCTTGAAATCTGTATTCATTTTCAACTTCAAATAAGCCAGTAACTGAGCGCCCATACTTTCCTTTTATTTCATAATGGTGCTTACCCAATTGGGCTTGCAAGGATATTGCTGAAAGGAAAGCAAAAAGAAGTATGAATTTATTCATAGGTTATGATTTATTGGACAAAGATAATTTAAAGGCTGATGTATCAATTGATTTTTTTGACGATGCTCAATTGTTTTGATTAATACTCTGAAATCCCATTGCCCAATATTTACGATTATCTGCCCCAAGCTGAAACGGCAGCCCAGATGCTCTATGAAATAATCTTTTTGGAAATGTATACATGGCGAGCGGCAGTAAGCCCATGTAAAAGTTTATTAGAATTAATATTTACTTGAGCAGCTGGCTACAGTGAAAGCTTGGGATTGGCAGGCAACCCAATAGTAGAGTTTCGCAGAGCCGAAACACACTATGGGTTAATACGGAAAGGCGCACAAAAAAACAACATGTAAATCACCTGTGAGTCAGGGCATGCCCTGCCTCTACTACGGCATCGAAATCGTGATGTTGATTCGCTTTAGACCTTCTTTGGCTTTGGTTTGATTTTCGTCCAACAACAGGGCGTTTTTGTAATCGTTGTAGGCACCCGTGCTGTTTTTTAATTTTTCTTTCATCAAGCCCCTTAAGGTGTAGGCATCGGCGTATTCGGGCGATAGGTTGATGGTCTCGTCCAAATGGGTAATGGCTTTTTGATAGTTGCCAAACAGGCCTTCGATAAAGCCTAAGTTGTAACGGCAAAAGATATGCGATGGATTGACCTTGGCCACTGTGGCATACAAGGCCGCTGCATCTTTGTATTGTTGGTCTTTTTGCAGAAACAAACCCTTGGCGTACATGGCCTCGTCGCTGTATTCGTTAATTTCCATGGCACGGTCGAAGAACAACAAGGCCTTGCGGTTGTGGGTCTCGGCATAAAAATTACCCAACTGCATGATGGCATTGTAATGCTTGCTGTCGTATACCAAGGTTTGCTCAAACAAGAGCATGGCTTTGCTGGTGTCGCCCATTTCTTTGGCAATAATGCCTAAATAAAAATATGGAGTCGGATTGCTTGGATCCAATTTGTTGGCTAAAATGTATTCTTCTTGCGATTTGTCGTAGGTCTGCTTGGCCAAATACAATTTTGCCAAATCCAAATGCGCATCGAAAAATTTAGGATCGGTTTTGATGGCCTTTAAAAAACTCTTCTCCGCTTCTTTGGCATTGGCGGTATCACCGGCCATTAGATATTTTCCGCGGCAAAAATTATACAAGGGGCTTACCGAATCCAATTGTAAAGCGTATTCAATGTCCAAGGTTGCTTGCTTGAAATTGTCTTCAAAAAAGAAAGCGTTGGAACGTTTGTAGTATAGCTCGGGATTTAAAGGATTGGCATTAATCTTTTTGCTGACATTGCGTATGTCTATTGAGTAAGATGTATCTGTTTCAGAGATATACCTCGGTGCAGTTTTTTTGTCGCAACTCTGCGTGAATACAAGCAGGCTGAGTAACATGACGGAGAAACAGATAGATTTACAGTACAACATTTACAAAAATTTGATTAATTTTACCCACAAATTTAAACGATTTTATGCCATATTACCACAAGGCAGGAAAATTTCCTGAAAAAAGACATA
>CANFXY010000076.1 GCA_947451105.1 Bacteroidota bacterium
CTGACAATGGAGGATTTGCTTTTGTGAACTCTGATGATGCGTTTTTAAAGGAGATGGGAGCAGGGGTAAGCAATAAAGTTGAATATGGAATGAATGGGTCTAAGCTGCTTAACTTATCCATTGTTCCAGATATTCGATTCCAGTACCAGGAGCAAAATATCCATTCACCTTTAATGGGTTTGCATAATGTACAGAATATACTGGCCTGCATTGCCGTTGCTGAGTTTTTTCATTTGAGTCCTGAGCAAATAAAGCAAGGAATTGAACGCTATGCCCCGCAAAACAACCGCTCACAATGGGTTCAAGGTAAAAACAACAACAAGATTTTATTGGATGCCTACAATGCCAATCCTAGCAGTGTTGAAATGGCTTTAAAAACCTTTAAAGAAATGCAAGGAGATAAAATGGTGTTGTTAGGTGATATGTTTGAGTTAGGTGCTCATGAAGCCCAAGAGCACCAAGCCATATTAGAATTATGCGAAGAATTGAATTTTAACACTGTGGTGCTAATAGGAGATGCATTTTACAAATCAGAATCAAAATTAAATAACATTCACTTGTTTCCAAATAAAACGGAAGCCAGACAATTTATATCTGAGCACGTGAGAGAAAATTTAAGTGTTTTGATTAAAGGGTCTAGAGGAATGAAGATGGAAGAATTGCTCGACCTTTTTTAATCTTCGTAATCATCAACCGGCTTGTCTTTGCTGTATTGATCGTCGCTTTCATCGTCGCCATCAATCTCGTCTTTTTCCTCATTGCTGAAGTCCATTTCTTCGATGTCTAAATCGTCGAACATTTGTTTTAGTTGTGAAGAAACTTTTATTAAATAGATGGTATCCTCTGTCTCCACTCTCACAGCTGAAATCAATTCGCCTTTTGCATTCGGGAATTTAATAACGTCGCGTTCGTATCCATTTGGATACAATTCTCCCAATTGATTTAAAATATCATCAGGCACGTTGCTGTAATCTACTATTCTACGTTTTTTATCCATTCAGTGTAAATTCTTATCACTGCAAAAATATATTCTCGTTTCTAATGTTTTTAATTTTTTTTCAAAAAAAGTATTTTTTTTTAGACGGCTAGTATAATCTGCTTAAATCATTTTTTGTTTCTGTTCTATCCCTTGTCTTGCAATGGTTTGGAGAGACTGAGATTCATGTGGCTTAAGTTGAATTACACAATTGTAATGAAATACAAGTATTATATTCTCGCGTTTTATTTAAATGTCAACATCTCATTTAACAAGATGTTCAACGTTTTCAAATGATTTAATTTTTTTGCGAAAAATAAACTCAAAAAAAAGGTGGACCTAGTCCACCTTTTTTGAAATATGCTTTGTTTATTAATGGTTGATCTTGTATGAAAAACTAAAACTGAACATTTGGCCTCTTCTGTAAGATAAGATTTCTTGGTCAGTGCGTTCTTTTTTGTAATCAATTTTATTGTCGCCATTGGTGTCCTGCCACAATCTGTTTTTATAGTTTAAAATGTCGCTCACTCCAAATTTTAAACTTACGCGTTTGTTAATTTCTTTGGTAATGGTTAGGTCTAAAGAGTGTCTTGGCATTTCGTATACCGTAGGGAAAATCGTATTACCAACATAAACAATACGTTTTCCATAGATGTTATACGCTATGTTAACGCTTAAGCCGCTATCCGTTTTGTATTGCAATGCAGCGTTAAAGATGTATGGCGATTGACCTTGTAGAGGTCTTGTGCGCGCTTGGCTTAATGTGCTGTCTTTTCCTAAATCCACTCTACTAATAATATAAGATGCGTTTATTAAGAATGACAACCTCTTTAACTGTTTGTTCTGTGTGCTGTTTTCAAATGATTTTCTCAATTCCAATTCAGCACCCATATTCGTTGCGCTCAAAGCGTTTTTTAATTGAAACTGTTGACTTAAACCAATTGGTTGTACAAAGTTCTCAATCGGGTTAATAAAACGTTTGTAGAATACGCCAAAGTTAAACGTTTCAGATGAACTTGGATAGTTTTCAAAACGCAAATCTAGATTGTCTATGGTACATGTTTTCAAATCTGGATTACCTACAATGTTTACATCATACATAAAGTCATAGTATACAAATGGTGCAAGTTCCCTGAATTCTGGTCTGTTTACGGTTTTTCCATAGGCCAAACGCAATTGGTTCTTTCTCTTTTTGTCGAAGTAGTATGCTGCGTTAAATGATGGTAAAATATTTAGATTTTTTAAATCCACATTTATTTTATCTAGATTAATAGCACTCTTTAACCCTTGTTGGAAGTATTCAGTTCTAACACCTAAATTGATATTCATTTTTTTGAATGGAAGACTAGAATTTACGTATCCACTGATCAATTTGTTTTGCGCGGTGTATTTATCACTTGGGTTGGTTCCTTCTTGTGGTTTTAAACCTGAAGTGCTGTTGATGTTTTCAGCACTGAAAATTTGATCGATGGGTGTTTGTAAAAAATCGTTTTTCTTATTAGGGTCACCTGCGTATGTAAAACCAAACCATCTTGCAGCAAAGGTTCTCGATTTGTTTTCTGCATAGGCTCCGAATCTTAAAGCGATTCCATTAGCTGAATCGTATTTTGAAGCTATTTTGGTTTCATAATTTACATTTACAGCATAGGTGTTTTCTTTCAAGTTTGAAAAGAATCTAGCTGCATCAAATAAGTTGGCGCTTGGAGGATCTACAAGGGTAAATGTGTTGTTTCCACCTATCGCACGAACAGTTCTAAAACGTCTGAAATCTGGTTCATCTCTTTTTACATTGCTGTATCCAAGGGTGTAAACCAATTTGTCGTCTTTGCCAATTTTGTGGTTACCCTCAAATTGACCAAAATAAATGCTTCGAGCTGTGTAATGGAAACTGTAGTTTTTCCACTCATCATTGGGACGTTCAGTTGGTTGAACACCAGTTCTGATGGTTGTTTCGTTTTCTCCTATTTGATTGTAAATATTCTTAAACGTAAAGGTCTTTTTACTGTCTACCCTGAAAATCCAATTGCTCAACAAATTAAATTTTGATTCAATTGATAAATTGTCATCGGTATAGTTAAACATTTGTTTTACATAATCTGTTGGATCAGTTTGATACCTGTAACGCTTCATTTGCGCAAATTGGAAGTTTGTAGAATAAGAGAAGTTGTTCACCGTATACAAGCTCATGCTGCTGTATTTCTCTTTTTTGAATTTGATGTTTTGTCCAAATCCAAATCCAGCGCCGAAGTCAAGAGGACTGCGAAAATTGTTCAAAGCAAAGTTGTTCTTGAGCATTTTGCCATAGGTGATATTCTGGCTGTTGGATAGAGTAGCCAAACTGCTTGGAAAAGCGCTTGGTAAGGCGCGGCTGCCGTTGTCAAAACCGAAATAATCGCTTGCGCTTACATTGTTATTTAAATGCTGGGTAAATGTGGTGTTTAATCTGAATCCAATACCTATACTGTATGATACAAAGTTTTTTTCAATTTCACTTTTGGTTAATAGTTTTATTACACCACCGGCAAAGTCACCAGCAAGATCAGATGAAGGCGATTTATAGATTGACATTTTATCCAACATGTTTGATGGAACCAAATCAAATGAGAAGGCTCTTTTGTCAACTTCAGTGCTTGGTGCATTGATGTTGTTGATTTGAACACTGTTGTAACGTTGACTCAAACCGCGCAACATGATGAATCTATTTTCCATTAAGGTTACACCTGGCACACGCGCAGCCACTTTAGCGGCATCACCATCGTTGCTCTTTGCAATTGATGCGCTGGTAATAACATTGGTGATTGTTTCGGATTTTTGTTGGTCTTTAACACCTGCAGCAACCGTCGTTTGTGGTTTCCTGTAAGTTACTTTGACACCTCTTTTAGTTTCTGTTTTTTCTTGTAGAAACACGACGCCAATATTTTTGGTTTCCCCCAAGCCAACGCGAATGCTGTCTACTTGACGGTTCATGAATCCATATAGTTTTATCGAAATTGAATAGACCCCTGGGGTTAAACCTGTAAATGCAAATTCTCCTTTGGTTCCAGATATTTCAACCTTGTTTTCACCAATTAAGGTTACGCTTGCACCTTGAACGGCTTCTTTCTTTATGCTTTCTTGAAGCAAGCCTTTAATCGTGGATGTTTGAGAAACAGAGAATTTTGAAGTTAATAACGCGAGAGTAATTATGAAAATTCGAATGGTCTTATTCATAACGCAAAACACGACATGCAATATTAAGTTTATCTTAATCTAAAATGAATTTTTGCACTTTGTCACTTTATAGCATTCTTTCGTAAAGCCAATGCTAACAATATATTTTTAATTTATTTATTTTGTTTTGTGCGATTTTGAAATATTAACAATTTGATAATATTGGCTATTATTTGCCTTAATATAATGCCTCGTATTTTGTGTTCAATGAAAGCGGTGTTAATGTTAATTCTTTTGGTAAGTGCAAATCTTTTTGCATATGATCAATCTGCAATTCAACTGATACAGGTTTCAGACAAAAACAACGAATTGGTTGCCGGTGCTAAAGTGGAGCTGTTAGGAACAGGTAAAATTTATTACACCAACAGCAAAGGCGAGTGTTACATCCCCATGCATATCTTCAAACAAAGTCAATCGGTTAAGATTGATTGCGTGTCATATAAATCTACTCTATTAAAGACTTACGAAATAAATTCTAAAATTATTTTGGTAAATAGATAATTTTTTTAGTACCTTTGTTACTAAATTGTTAAGTCATCATGAAAAATACATTAATTATAGCCGCCCTGTCTGTCTTTTTAGTTGCTAATTTAAGTGCTCAAAATTCAGATGTTCAATTAAATACGCAAGGTAAGTACGTAAATTCTGCTGGTGAATTTTTAACAGGTAGTCTTGAGTTTTTTTATGCTTCAGGCCAAAAAGAATCTTTCTATGAAGTTTCTAATGGCATCAAAGACGGTCAAATGATCGTTTACAACATCAATGGAACCACCAAAGAACTTGGTGCTTTCAACAACGGCCTTAAAGTTGGTGAGTGGCGCTCATACAACGACAAAGGTATTTTAGAATCAGTTGCTTTTTATAAAAATGATTTGAAACACGGTACTTGGAAAGTTTGGGATGCTCAAGGCGTATTGCGCTCTGAAATGCATTACCACAACGGCGTGCGTGTTGGCAACTGGAAATCATTTGATGAAAATGGTAAATTAATCGAATCGGTTAATTATTAATTAAACGCTTAATCAACAGCCTGTCTATTTTCCCTCCTTCGTTGTAAGGAATAGAACTTATCTCAATAATTTCTTTAGGCACAGCAAATAAGTTTATCTCTTTTAAAAAGCTCAGATCGTAATTTTCGATTTGGGCTTTTTTTTCGCATACCAATACCAGTTTTTCCCCTAGTCTATCGTCTTTGATTGAACTTATCGCCAATTTCAAATTGTCAGGATACTTCTCATGTATGGCTTTCTCAATTTGTTCAATTTGTAATTTAACCCCACCTGAATTCACCACAAAATCTTTTCTGCCCATTACCTTAAATTGACCCAAGGCATCTAGTTCTATTAAATCATTTGTTTCCAAACCATCAACATAGTAAGGTGTAAATATGGTGGCAGCACCATCTATGTCTTGTTTGATTTGAATGCCTTCGAGTGGGGCAAACCATTTGCTTTTATTTTTTCCATTGATATTTCTTATCGCCACATGAGAATACGTTTCACTCATGCCATAACTCTGACGAATTTGACAGTTGCTATCAATTTTCTCCAGTTTTTTTTCCAAACCTTCCGATATTTCAGCGCCACCAATTAAGACTTCTCTAAAACGCATTAAGTTTTTTCGGCTGACTTCATCCGCTAAAATGTTTTGCATTTGATACGGGGTAACAGAAATGATATCAGCATCGAAGTATTCCTTGAGTGGATTTCCTTCGGCTGGCTTAACAATTAAGTTTAGTCCCCATACCTTGGCGCGGACCAATACCATCAAACCACCGACTTTGTTGAGGGGCAAACAACAATACAACGTTTCATTTTCTCTTGGATGCATGTATTTGGACGTTTGCAGTGCACTCCATTCCATCCATTTTCTCTCAAGAATTATGGTTTTGGGCTCACCTGTACTGCCGGAACTTTTTATGTTAAACACGGTTTCGCCTCTGTCCCAAGCACCTAAGAAATCGCTAGCCTCTTCTAAACTCATTTTAAGGTTAAAAAGGTATCAACTTCATTCAGAAACATATCAATTTCTTCAAAGCTGTTGTATATATGGGTCGATATACGCAAACAGTTGATGTTGTTTTCTGCCACGTAACGGGTAATGATTTTTTTCTCGCCGCATTGGGTTTGTAACTTTTGCATGTCTCTGTCTTTGATTTTAAAAGAAACCTGGGCTGCTTTTGAAATGCTCTCTGTTGGTGTTAACATGTCTATGTCCTTGCTCAAATTGATCAGATGGTCTTGTAAATAATTGGCCAAGGATTTAACCCTTGCTTCTATGCGGTCGCGACCAATTTGGTTTTGAAATTCTATGGCTTTTGAAATGCCTTTTAAGAGGGCTGGGTTTTGAGTCCCATAGTAATAGCGATGTCCATTGTCGACATAGCCTTTCAAACTCGGAGGATTGCTCAACATGTCCCAACCGGTATCAAATCCGCCACCGCCATAGTATGCCTTAACCTGGTTGCGCATGTTTTCCGAAACGTAAAGAAATCCGGTGCCTTTAGGTCCCAGCATCCATTTGTGGCAGCAGCCAGCATATAAATCGCAGTTTATGTCCTTTAAATCCAATTGCAACATGCCTGGCGGGTGGGCACCATCTAAAAAACTAATGATGTTTTTTTCTCTGGCTATTTTGCAAATTTCTTTCACGGGCAAAACATAGCCTATGGTACAAGGAATGTGGGGAACACTGATCACTTTTGTTTTCTTGGAAATGACTTTGTTCAGATTGTCTATGGTCTCTGCTGCTGTTTTGCCAAGCGTTAATATCTTGATTGAAATACCGTGCAACTTAGCCCTGTTAAGCCATGGTGTGGCATGGCCAACGTGCTCGTGACCGGTCATTATCACTTCATCGCCTGCTTTTATGTTTAGTCCCCAACACACCACATTGATGCCCTCGGTTACGTTGCGGGTCAAACTGATTTCTGAATCTTTGGTGTTTAAGAATTGCGCTAGCGATTTGATGGCGGTGTCTTCATATCCTCCATAACGGCCGCTGCTGTCTATTTCCAACATTTCTTGTTGTACCTCGTTAAGAACAGAATAGGGCGAAGGCCCCATAGTGCCATTGTTTAAGAACGTTTTCGAATGGCTCAAGGGAAACTGGGCCCTTACCAACTTCCAATAGTTCTCATCAACTGTTGCATCATTGGGCAGTGGGGGAGCGGCGGTTAAATTTTTACTACCTATTCCTATCGCGCCGGCGAACAGTAAACTGTTTTTAATAAAATCTCTTCTATTGCTCATAAATTGATTGTCGAAAAGACAAACTTAAATAAAGTTTTTGGAATTCATGTAAAAAAAGAAACCCTGCAGAAATCTGCAGGGTTCAATGTTATAAAAAAATAATACTATGAATGATTAGTATGCTGTGTTTTGTGGGTTGAAGTTACTCCACATGTCAGTCCAATCTGAACTTCCGAATGCACCTTTAAATGTAGTAGCAGTGAAACCTGCAGCTAATTTAGGGTTAGAGAAAGCAGCACCTGTTTGAGTCAAACCTGTGAAGGTAGCGAAGTTAGGATCTTTAGGGTAAGTTCCAGCTACACCAGCAACTGTGTTGTAGTTCATGAACAATTCAGCAGGGATACCAGCATCACCTAATGCTTTAGCAGCAGGGATAGTACCAGCCATTGGAGCTGTTTGAGTGAATACAACGTTTGATTTAGTGGTTTTCCAGTAGTCAGCAACTGGAACACTTGCAGTAGTACCACTTACGAATGGGTTAGGGTTCTTTTTGTTGAAACCTGTTGCAACCAAGATGTTTTTATCCAATACACCTAAACCGGTAGTGAAGTTAGTAACTGCAGCAGAACCGTCGATGTTTAATCCAATTGGGTAACCAGCAAATACTGAGTTGAAAATTGAAACCTCACAGTTTCTTCTCAAGTGCATTGCGTGTTGGTAGTTGTTGCTCAACGCTTTAGTTGAGTCAAATACTGGACCTAATACAGTGATGTTAGAGAAAACAGCAGCAGTTTTAGGTGTGTTTGTAGAACCAGCAGCATCGTTGTCAACTTCAAAACCGTTTGAACCAGATTGGTCAGCGTTGAAAGGGTCACGAACTGATACAGCGAATTGTACGTTACCGCTGAAACCGAAATCTGAATCGAAATCATCATCCCATGAAGCATAAGATACTAAGTGCGTGCAATTAACAACACCACCGAACCATTCGAATCCGTCGTCACCACCATAGGTAATTTGTACGTAGTCGATAGTTGTTCCGTTGCCAATTCCACCCATGGTTAAACCGTTGGTTTCATTGTTTGGCGTTAATGCGATACCAGCATACTCGATACGAACGTATTTCAATACACCTGAGTTGTCGTTATTGTTAGCAGTGCTGTTGTATGTACCATAGTTAGCAGCTGGAGATATACCTTCAATTGCTGGGTTGTTTTGGTTAACGTTTGCTTTACCCAACATAACTACACCACCCCAGTCACCTTGTTCTCTTTCGCCTACCGCTTGGTTACTAGTGAAAACGATTGGCTTATCAGCAGTTCCTTCAGCAACTAATTTTCCACCTGGCTTAACCAATAAAGTACCTTTGGTTGCTTTTTGGCCAGTCAAAACTGTACCAGCAGGAATAGTAACGATAGCGCTATCTGGAATAGTTACCACACCTTTGATAAGGTATTTTTTAGAAGCGTCTAAAGTTTGTGTTTTTAAAATACCAGATAATTCAACAACATTAGATGTTGGAACTTCAACTACTGGTGGAGTAACTACTTCGTCTTTGCATGAGCTAAATGCAGTGATAGCAACAAAGGCTAATGCACTCATTTTTACAAGATTTAAATTCATATAATTTTTGATTAATTTGATGGTACAAAACTGCCCCATCGATATTAAGCCTATATTAATTCGCCTTTAATTATTTATCATAATTTAAGGTTTAATGTAAAGAAATGGTGTTTGTTTGAAAACTGTTTTACCCCATTAAAAATTCAAAACATTAAGCGCCGCAACAGTTTTGATATGTTAATTTAAAATTTCCAGTTATTAATATACATAATCCATGGCTTCTTCTCCGCCCATCTTTTTGATTTTGTATACCAAAGTTAACATGAAATATTGTTGAAGTCTATTGCTTTGTGTTATATATACAAAGTTGTCCATCGCGGTGCGGCTGATATTGGTATTCTGCTTTAAAATGTCATATGCCGTTAACTTTAAGTAATATTTGTTGTTCTTACCCAAAGGTTGCTGAATATAGGCATTCCATACAGGAACCACTTTTCCAATACCAGGAACATTTCTTTGGTCGCTAACATTCAAACTGCTGCTAATTTCTGTTCCGTATTTTAATATGGTGCGCACGTCTAAGTTATACGTAAAAATATTTTGTTTGTAGTTTGATCGCTCATTTAAAGTGTTGGTGTAAGTGTTGTAATTCCAATCCATCCCAAAGGTTAATTCTAAACTATCTGCCTTGCTAAAATTAATTCCTGGACCTAACGAGAATGAACTGTTGTTGCCAAAGGCTTTTTGATTGTTGATCACCATTGGGTTGTGGCTATAGTTCTTAGATATATTCAATTGGAAGTTTACAAGCTTGCTCAATTTACGTGAGGCATTCATCCATACATTTGCGGTTCTGTAATCACGGGCATTTTCAGGTGAACGCACGATAATACCGTCTTCCGTTTGTCTGCTCACCCATATTTTAGCCGTATTGGAATACGTTCCTGATCCGCCAAAATATAAATATTTAAATCCTTTTAACTTATAAAAACTCGCATAGGTTCTTGCGGTGTAATTGTCGGTAGGACTTAAATTAGGATTTCCGATGCTTCGGTTGTAGTTGTTTGATATATTAAGAACAGGCAATAAATCATTGATTGTCGGAAAAATACTTGCTTTTGAGGCATTAAATGAAATGTATAATTTTCCTGGGTAATAACTCAAACTGTAAAATGGCAAAAGTTTAGGGTAGGTTTTGTTTAACAACAACTGTCCCGCATCGTTGGTGTTTTGCAGGTTGAAATTTAAAAAGGTAACACCTGCCTGGGTATAGAAATATTTCTTGCGCATCGACAAAAATGTTTTCACACTGCTTTGCACTTGTGTGTTTTTGAATAGAACGCTTAAGGTATCAATCTTTTTGCTGTATACCTGTTCGAAATTGTTGGATTGTTGATTGCTTGCAGCAATGGTTCTTTGCTCACTCTTATTGTTTACCTGCCAACGGTCTGCCGATACATTCAAATTGATGAATTTAGCCAAAGGCATAGCCATGTATAATTTGGTTAACCACTCTTGACTTAATACATTCCTCTGGTTGCGGTTGTTAAATGTATCGCTTTCGTTCTGAAGAAATTGAAAATATTGGTTTTTATTGTCTGCCAATTTGTAATTCCCTGCCAGGTAAAATGTGTAGCGCTTATCCTTGCGCAAATAACGCCTGTAGCTTGCATTGGCTTCAAAATTGGTAGAGTTGTTTTGGTTCTGAACCGTCGTCACCCCCTTGTTTAATAAAAGATTGTTCAACTTTATTTCGTTGATGCCGTTGATGGTGTTTTTGTTTTGAGACAAATAACCGCTAACGCCAAAATCATATTCTCCCGTGCTGTCAATTTCCTTAGAAAAATTAATTTCCAATTTGCTGCCCAGAAGCAATCCTTTGGTGTTGTTAGAGTCTTTGTTAAAACGTTGGGTACTATCATTTAATGCGCTTATGCCATTGGATGCTGAGATGCTGCTGTAATCGTTGCGGTTGGCAAACCAATTGACAGAAAGTTTTCTGCGTCTTTTAAATTCATTGAAATAGGTTAAGCCGGTGCTGGTCTTGTTGTTGATATTGCCCTCATTGGTGTTACCTGAGTAGTAGTAAAAGCCATCATCGTTGTTGCTGCCGCCATTGCGTTCAGCGTTTAAGGTCTGGTGCCAATTTTCAAAACCAAAATCAAATCCAGTTTCGTTGATGTTGTTGCTGTTGATTATAAAAGAAACCTTGCGGTCGTTTTTGAAATTGTTTAACCGCACACCGCTTTCGTATCGATTGGTGGAGCCATAGCCGCCCAAAAAATCGCCAAAAGTGCCATTGCGCTTGCCTTTCTTAAGTTTGAGGTTGATGATTTTCGAGGCCTCTTCTTTGGGTGAACCATCTTCATTGCGCTCCTCAAATACTTGCACCGTCTCTATCATGTCGGCACTTAAGTTTTTAGATACCATGCCCGGATTGTTGCCGAAAAAGTCTGAACCATCCACCATGATTTTATTGACAGCCGTTCCATTTACTTTCACTTCACCTTTAACACTGACTTCAAAACCAGGTATTTTTTTAAACAATTGCGCCACATCACTGCCGGGCAACACTTTAAAACGGCTGGCATTAATCTCAATGGTGTCGCCTTTCATGCGAATTGCAGAAGTGCGAACGGTAAAGCCTTTGAGGGCAATGGGTAAGGGGCTTAATTTAAGGTCGCCATAATCTTCAAACATCCAACCACCTTCTTGCTTAGGGTCTTTAATGGTGCGCTCGTTGTAGCCTATAATGCTTATAATAATTAAAACAGAGTCGTTTGACTTGGTGGTAATGGTGAAATTTCCGTTTGGTGTGGTGAACCCAAAGTTCAACAGCATCGTGTCTTTTGCACTGAATATGCTGATGGTTGCGTCTGCAATTGGTTTTAAACTTGCAGAATCCACCACACGGCCCTTAAAAGATCTTTGCCAAGATTGCGCCTTGACATTGAATGCTGTTAGAATTATGAATAAACAGAATAGAAAATGCCTTTTCATGATTTAATTTACAAAATTAACGGTTTAGACCCATTAAATGAATCATAATAACGCAGGTATGAAATATTTGTTACTCAACTTGAGGAAAAAATTCGGGTAAGTCATTTGACGAATTTAGACACAGATTATTATTTTCGCGGCATGGAAATTCCATATTGGATGGGTAGAACCCAAATGATGTTGGGCGATGA
>CANFXY010000077.1 GCA_947451105.1 Bacteroidota bacterium
CTTAACCGTTTGTTGAAGGCTTTCAATACGCCAATCTATTGAAGGATATATATTTTGGTAAGTTATGGCTCCAAAAGAATTTAGGTTTGTGTGCCAGTTCGCAGGATTGTTTCCTTTGTAAAAATTGTACTTTGTAATTGATTGACTTTCGGTTTTTATATCTGATAAATTAGCCCCTGTAAATTCTACATCAAAGCGGTGCCAATTTATGGTGAAATCATGCTTTAGTGTTTTGTATTTGTGTATATGCTCCCATAAACTGTCATACATTTTTGTGTCTTTCATTAATACGGTATAACCATAT
The DNA here is from genome assembly GCA_947451105.1 of Bacteroidota bacterium. GTDB lineage: Bacteria > Bacteroidota > Bacteroidia > NS11-12g > UBA955 > JABMMZ01. The sequence goes on from CANFXY010000077.1 coordinate 305, forward strand.
TTACTAAAATAGAGCATTCCCCCAGATGTTTGAGCCGTATACTGAACAAATGATGGCAGTCGGCCTTTGTTTTCAAGAAAATAAGTTTGAGAATTTAAATTAATTGAAATACCTATTGTGCTGATAATAAGCATAAAAGCAATTTTAAATCCGCGGTATTTATTAGTTTTAAACAATTAACTTCAAGTGTGTTTACCACAAAGATAGTAAAAATACAATTTTAGTTGCTTTTATCCTATAGAAAAGTCAACATTGCAGAGTATTTTTGCAAACTTATTTTTAAAGTCAGACATGTCAGAATTAAACGAACTTCAGCTGCAACGCAGACATAAATTGGATCAGATTAAAGCAATGGGTATAAATCCATATCCTGCTGACCTTTGGGATGTAAATGCTCATTCAGAACAAATTTTGAAGGAATTTAATGCAGAGTTAAATAACTTTCAAGAGGTAAGTATTTCTGGTAGAATTATGAGTTTACAACCTAAGGGCAAGGTTTGTTTCATGAAAATTCAAGACCATGTGGGACGTATTCAACTTTATGTTGGTAGAGACAATGTTTGCCCTGAAGAAGACAAGGCTTTCTTTGATGAGTTTATTTTACACCTTTTAGATATAGGAGACATTATTGGAGTAAAAGGAGAGGTTTTTGTAACCAAAACAGGTGAAACAACTGTTAGAGTAAAATCATTAACTCTTTTATCAAAATCTCTAAATCCATTGCCTATTGTAAAAGAAAAAGATGGTGTTCTATTCGATGCATTCAGTGATCCTGAGCTTCGTTATAGAATGCGTTATGTTGATTTAATTGTAAATTCTCACGTTAAAGAAACGTTTATCAAAAGAACAAAAGTTGTTCAATCATTAAGAAATACATTTAATGCGAGTGGTTATTTAGAGGTTGAAACGCCAATATTACAAGCAATTCATGGTGGTGCAGCAGCTAGACCATTTATCACCCACCACAATGCTTTAGATATGCAGTTGTATTTAAGAATTGCCAACGAATTGTACCTGAAAAGATTAATTGTTGGTGGATTTGATGGTGTTTATGAATTTGCGAAAAACTTCAGAAACGAAGGAGTAGATAGAACCCATAATCCTGAATTTACAGGTTTAGAAATTTACGTTGCTTACAAAGATTATAATTGGATGATGGATTACACAGAAATTATGATTGAAAATGTAGCAAAAGATGTAAATGGAACTACAGATGCTCAAGTAGGTGATAATTTAATCAGTTTTGCTAGACCATATAAAAGAATTACCATGTTTGATGCCATTAAAGAGCATACAGGTATAGATATTTCTGAAATGGATGAGAATGGATTAAGAGAGGCATGTAAATCATTAGGTATACATGTTGATGCAAGTATGGGTAAAGGGAAATTGATTGATGAACTGTTCAGTGAAAAATGTGAGAAACACTGTGTTCAACCAACATTCATTACTGACTATCCAATTGAAATGAGTCCTTTGACTAAAAAGCACCGTTCAAAACCAGGATTGGTAGAACGTTTTGAGTTGTTCGTTAATGGTAAAGAAATAGCAAATGCTTATACAGAGTTAAATGATCCTTTAGACCAAAGAGAACGTTTTGAAGAGCAATTAAAACTTGCAGGTAGAGGAGACGATGAAGCAATGCCGCTTGATGAGGACTTCCTTAGAGCTTTAGAATATGGAATGCCACCAACGGCCGGTCTTGGTGTAGGAATAGATCGTTTAACAATGATGATGACCAATCAAGCCAGCATTCAAGAAGTATTGTTCTTCCCTCAAATGCGACCAGAGAAAAACGACTAGTTCGTTTCGAATTCTAAATTGACAGTTATAGTTGCAGTTTTTCTTTTTGCAAGGGTATTAAAAGACCCACCCCATGAATATTCTTCAGAAGAATTTTGGGCAACAATTTGAAAAACACCCATGCTGGCATTTTTAAGTTTGCCTAATTTACTATCTGAATTTTCGGCAATTTTTAAAGCCCTATTATTAGCATCTTTGGTTGCTTTCGCAATCATTTCAACTTTTAATTCAGCTAACTTTGTGTAATAGTATTGCGGACTTTCTGAGTAGAACTCAACTCCTGACTGAATTAATTCACTCACTTGTCTTGAAATGTTTTCAATCTTATCTACTGCAGATGATTCAATATTGATACTTTGAGTTAGCTTGTAGCCAGTAAAGGAAGAGTAGGTTACATTTCCATAATTGTCATAAGAACGGTCAAATTCTTTATCAATCGAAATTGAAGAAAATACCATCTCCTCAGCCTTGATGCCTTTTGAAATTAAATAGTCTTTTATCTTTTCTCTGTCTGCGTCTAACTCAGCATAAGCATCTTTCAAAACAGAATTTTTCTTTGAAAAGCTTCCATTCCAAACAATTAAATTGGATGTAAAATCTGTTTCACCAAGTCCAGTTACCTTTAAACTTTCTTGGGTTTTATTTCTGTTTTTAAATGCAGTTCCCAAAAAGTAAGCCGATAGAATAATTGCAGATGCAATTAAAAAAGTATTTAAATGTTGTTTCATGTTTATATTTAAAGTTCAAACGCGCCAATATCCGGTTTGCTGTCTCTAGCCTTGTTGTCAAGATCAGTATTGGGTGAATTTGAAGGATCAGCAGCATCTTTTGCCGGAGAATTTGCATTTAACTTAAGATTGCTTTTGCCAACTTCAATAAATTTAGGGTCAATATTTCTCTTGTTGTTTGGTCCTAAGGCATCCAAACTGTTTTTTGATTTATAGATACTGTGAGACAAAAGTGCTGCACTAGGCGTCGTAACAAAATCAAAATTGATTTCAGTTTCAACAGGACCCCAAATTATACTATTTACTATGGCATATTTGATGTCATAATTTTTTAAAACTACTTTGTTCTCATCTCTTAAAGCATTGTTAAAAATGACATGGGGGTCTTTTCTTCCATTTGCACCAGTATATAAACTGCTGTTAAGTATGACGTAATCTCCTCCCAAATAGCCTACAAAAGAATTTAGCCCACAATTGCTAATGACACTATTCTCCATATATATTTTGGCAGTTAATCCAAGCATCCCATATGCAGAAATATTTTTAATAATGGTATTACGAACAATTAAACTATGTGTACCGCTTTCAGGCAAAGAATCTACTTGAATCCCTATACTAGCATTTTTAATTATCGCATGTTTTATTTCATTGTTGATACTTCCTCTCCAAATATGTAAGCCTCGCCATTGACCTGCCTTGTCTTTAAAGGCATTGTCTAAACGGTCGCCTTCAAAAATGACTGGATTTGTAGCAGTGCCATTAATTTTTAAAGTCCCAAAAATATTTAAAGCCGCAACATTTATAGATTTATTTGAACTAATAATTGTAGAGTTTGTTGTGCTGTAAACATGAATTCCAGGGCCTATATTTAAAGTAGCACCCTTGTCTACAAATACGGTGTTAACGATGACATATGGTTTGTCATTTAAAACCCAATTTGTCGTGCCACTAATTAATGAATCGTTATAGTAATAAGCGTCCCAACCATAAGCAGCTAATTGTACATATTGGAGTTGGCCATTTCTTTCGAATTCTATGCTGTCTCTTACCAAAGCTGGTTGCGTAAGGTTGTTGGGTTCTAAAGTGGCCTCTACAAACAACCATGCACTGTCTTTAGGCAGTATTTCAACTTCGGGTATGTTTCTGCCTGTTCTGCCATCAATATTCATTCTGTATGCAGATGCATTACCTCCCATAATTTTCACATTGAATTTTATGGATTCTTTAAATGGGTTTCTCACCATCATTCTCTTGGTAATCGACCTAGGATAATTGGTGCCAGGTAGTTTTGTGAAAACTGTATCGAAGTAAACAGTATCTTGTGAGAACTCTAATTTACCTTGTCCTTCAAAAAATTGATCGTCTTTTCTGCATGCGGTAAACCCAAGACTGAAAACTAAAATTATAAAAAGGATTTTTCTGATGAACATTATTGTTTCAATGATTTTACTTACTCCAAAGTTAACGCAAGTTATGTGAAAAAATTGTAATTTTACTTAGTAGGACCTTTGGGCTGCAAGGGTCTAACTTCAAGATTGACTTGGTGAAAATTGTCTGGGGTTTTTAAAGCATATACCATCATATCTGCAACATCTTCTGGGTGCAGCATATAATCGTGTGGTTTAATGTTTGGACTATTTCTAAAGAAATCGGTTTTAACGCTGCCAGGATAAACACAAGTTACTTTAATTTTATAATCTCTAAGCTCACGCCACAAACTCTCACTGAATCCTTTTACAGCCCATTTGGTGGCACAATAACCACTAACCATAGGCATGCCTTCTAAACCAGCTGTACTGGCAATGTTTATGATATGTCCTATGCCGTTGCTTTTCATAGCTGGAACTGCAAGTCTTGTGCAATAGAACATCCCATTTACATTGGTTTGCATCATTTCATCCCATTGTTCAATAGGCAAATCTTCTACATTTCCAAAGTAGCCCAAACCTGCATTATTGATTAAAACATCAAGGCAATTATTGTTTTCACTTAGAATTTGGTTAAAGGCTACTTTAACTTCTTCTAAATTTCTAACATCTGTTTTAATGAAGGAATAATTGGAATGATTGCCATCAAAATCATTTCTGCCAAGCCCATAGACTTTTGCACCATTATCCAGCAATTGCTTGCACAATGCTTCACCAATTCCTTTGCTTACTCCAGTAACAACTGCTATTTTATCTTTTAAAATCATGACAATTCAAATTTTGCACAAACCCAGTTCTTTTTAATTTTTTTATCAATGAATTTCAGGCCGTGTTTAACACATTCAGCCTCAATATCTACTAGATCCTCTAAATAAAAACCACTTAATAAAAGCACAGAAGGATTTTTCATAGATTTCACATAATATTTGATATCTGCCAATAATATATGTCTGTTAATATTTGCAATGAAAACATCAAATGTATTTGGATAGGATTTTAACATACCAGCGTCACCCAAAATCATTTCAAAATTATTGATGTTGTTCTTTTCAATATTTTCTTCTGCATTTTCGTAGCACCAACTGTCATTGTCAATTCCAACAATTTTAGTACAACCAATCATAGAGGCTAAAATTCCTAATATTCCCGTCCCAGTTCCCATATCCATAACGGTTTTGTCTTTTATGTCTATTTCGAGAATATACTCAGCCATCATGCTTGTAGTTTCATGATGTCCTGTTCCAAAACTCATTTTAGGGTCTATAATTATTTCATATTTGGCTTTTAAATCTGTTTTGTGAAAACTGCTTTTAATTAAACATTGCTCACCAATTACAATTGGCTGAAAATAGTTCTTTTCCCATTCTTCATTCCAATTTTTGGGTTTTATAATGTCGATTGAATAAGCATCAAAACATAGTTTTTTCTCAATCAATTCATCTATCAGCACTTTAATTTCTTCATCAGTTTTCTCGTTTTCCGCTACATATGCTTTTACGATTTCATCTTCAGCAACACCTTCAAATCCAAATTCTGAAAGGTAAGCGGAGATGATTTCTACATTCTGATCTACTGGTTCGCAGGCGGTCAGGGTTATTTCAATATAATTCATTTTTAAAAGGAAGCTAGTATTTGACCTAGTCTATAAATGTCTTCGAATCTGTTATAAAGTGCTACAGGAGCCATTCTAATAACATTTGGGTTTCTCCAGTCTGCAATTACTCCAGCTTGGGTTAAATGATCAAATAAAGCTTTGCCATTTTCATCTGTAAGTATACTAATTTGACAGCCCCTTTCAGGATATTTTGGGGTTATAATTTCTAATTTTAGATTTTGATTTTGATGAATTGAATCGTTGATAATAAACTCTAAATAGGCATTTAGGTTTTTACCTTTTTCAATTAATCGGCTCATACCAGCTCTTGCAAATATCTCTAAAGATGCTTTATGCACAGACATACTCAATACAGGCGCATTGCTAACTTGCCATCCAGCGGCACCCGTTTCGGGAATAAAACCTTTTAACATTTTAAATCTAACTGATTCGTCATGTCCCCACCAACCAGCAAATCTTGGCAAACTATTGTCATTAGCATACCTTTCATTAACGAAAACACCTCCAACACTTCCTGGACCTGAGTTTAAATATTTATAACTACACCAAGCAGCAAAATCAACATCCCACTTGTTTAATTCTAAATTAATATTTCCAGCAGCATGTGCTAAATCAAATCCAGCAACTGCGCCTATTTCATGGGCTTTTTTGGTTATATCTTCGATGTTAAATACTTGACCCGTATAGTATTGAACACCACTGAAGAACACCAATGCTGTAGTATCTTTATTGTTTTCAATTACCTCAATTATATCCTCGTGTCTTAGTGTATGCTCACCATCTCTAGGTTTTACTTCAATGATAGCCTCAGAAGGGTCAAAACCATGGAATTTCACTTGTGATTCAACCAAATACATATCACTTGGAAATGCGCCGGCTTCCATGATGATTTTATATCTTGTTGGCGTGGGTCTATAAAAACTTACAAAAAGAAAATGCAAGTTAGAACTTAACTGATTCATCACAACAACTTCTATAGGTTTAGCTCCAACGACCAATGCCGCATTTTCTGATAGAAACTTGTGGTAATGAAACCATGGGTTTTTTCCATGGAAATGTCCTTCAACTCCAAGATTTTTCCAATCTTCTAATTCATCTTTAATCGCTTTTTCTGCTGCTTTAGGCAATAAGCCAAGCGAATTACCGGTAAGGTAGACACATGGTTTTCCATTAATTTCAGGGATGTGAAACTCTGTTCTGAATTCTCTTAAAACATCCTCGCTGTCTGTTTTCCTCGCAAATGCCAGCGAATTTTCAAAATGCATACTGCAAATGTAATCAATTTAAATAAACGATTCCTTATATTATATAGCAGGATAATGATCTACTTATTTGTTTTATGCTTCCACAAATAAAGTATATTGGCATCTGTTGGGATTATGCTATCTATTTTGAAATAGTTGTTTTCATAAAACTTGGGGTCAGGCAAGTACCAAGAGAAGTATGAATTTGTGTAGGTAGTAATAAGAAAGTCTGGTGGGTGACTTGAAAGTTCTATCCAAATTCTCTCACGGTTTTTTAAACCACTAGGATTTTCACCAAAATGTATTGGCAATGCAACAGGTAAAAAACTTGGGTAGGTTAAACCTGATTTTATATAATAATCTCCTTTTACTACATAATCTACAAACAATGTTTTACCTCTTTGTTTATTGAGATAGCTTACGAACTTATCATTTACCGCAGGTTTGATTTCAAATGTCCAATTAGGTTTTTGTGTTTCATCAATTTGGTAAAAAGTATAGATACAAATAAGTATTAGTGGCCATTTTAATTTAAGGTTATAAGCCTGAAAATAAAGCGAATATATTTTTGAAAATACGATAAAAATAAGGGTAAAAGTAGGATAGTAATAATGCCCAAAGTTGTGTGGTGAAAGTCCAAATATTATACAAGTACTAAAGAAAAAAAGCAATTGAAACAATGTTTCCTGACTTGTTTTTTTGTTGATTAATGCCTTATAACCTAGGTAAGAAAAGAATAGTGTTGCAGTGAGTATTGGATATAATAGGTTTATATATAGGTCGTTTATTTTGACTTTAAGTGAAATGGCCTCTTCTAGATTTAAGTATGAAATATTATATTTAATGGATTCTATATAGCCTGAAAGCGCATTTTGAGCATATAAGAGTGCAATAAGTATTAAACTTGGGATAATGATTGAAAAGGCATAACACAGCTTTGATTTTAATGTTTTTAAAGACTGTAAATTGATAACCAATAATACCAAACAAACAAATACAAAGGGTTCTTTAAACCAAAATGAAAGTCCTAATATTATTGAAGATGCAATTAAATAAACGCTTTTATTGCGATTCTGATACACAATAACGAGCACCATTGAAAGAAGTATGCAAAGAGTTCCATAAATTTCAGTGCACAATCCATCTCCAATATTATTGCCATAAACGGTAAAGAATATAGCTAAGACGGTAAACAAAACACTTGTGGTGTATGATTTTAAATTGTTTAAAATAATGATGTACAAGCAAAAGGATGTCAATAAAAAACTACTAAAAGCGAGATAGAAAACGGCATTTATACCGTTAGGAATAATAAGAAGGAATAGTTCAATTAAATAGAATATTGCAGGTGGCTTATTCTCCCATGCATCAACATATAGTGTGCCCCCATTTATGTCTTTAAATGCTACAGCAGAGAAAATGCTTCCATCCGTTTTTAATTCACCTAAATGTATGTAGCTAAGGAATATTCCAATAGTTACTATGAAACATGTTATTAACCCAAAGTAAAATTTAAATGGGTCATTCTTTTCAATATTTAAGGTTAAAGCCTTGTACAATTTCAGCGCAAATATGGTCTAATAATTTGTAAACTTCATCAAAACCTTTAAGATCTCCAAAATATGGATCTGGTATCATTTGGCCCTTATAATTTGAGCTGTAATTACTTATTAGATTCACTTTGTCCTTTTTTTCAGGACATACCGCAATGACATCTTTATAATTTTGTTCATCCATAACCATTAAATGGTCAAAGAGATCAAAATCTTCGATTTTTAATTGTCTAGACCTATGCGTCAATTCAATTCCATATTTATTTGCAGTTAAACGCATCCTATGATCGGCGAGTTCACCTTTGTGATAATTACTTGTTCCACAAGAGTCTACGCTCCAATCGGCATACTTGTGTTTTTCATTAAGATGCTTAACGAGTAGACCTTCCGCCATTGGACTTCTACAAATATTTCCAAGACAAATTACAAGAATTTTCATATTGATTACATTGTACCCATTTCGGTTTTTACTCCTTTTTTCCCGTCGCATTTTCTGTTTGAAGCACAGGCTGAAAGGATAATTACACAAGCAATAATGATGAGATATATTGATTTTGTTATATACATAGATGTAATTTATTGAACGGGTTATTTAGGCTTATATTGTTGCAAAATTAGGAACTAATACGATGCCAATTAAATTTTTGATGAATTAACTTTAATTTTGTGAAATAAGATTGTGTAGTCAACTAAGGATATTGTTATTGGTTTTTGTCATCATGGGTATTGTTGGCAATGAATTAAATGCTCAAAATTTTAAATTACAATTGTCCAGTAATCCCTTAAATTTTAGTATTGATCAAGAATTAGACAGTATTGGCACATTGAGAAATCTCAATAAAGTTCGAAACTATTATATATTGAATTCATATTTAGAATTTAATATAGACAGTGTTGTTTGGTCAAAAAATTTTAGCAATGCCTTTTTACATATTGGGCCACAATATAAAATTGTCAAGCTCAATTTTGAAATGGACAGTGTAGAGACAAATTTTCAAAATATTAAGACAAAATATTTAATGAATAATTTTGATTCTCTTAGAATGACTGCAATTGCTAATGAAATATTAAATAATTTAGAAAATATTGGATATCCATTTTGTCAAGTTGAGGCAAAGTATAAAATTATAGATCAAGGGGTAGATGCTAAATTATTTATAAATAGAGGGCCTTATTTTGTGTTTGACACTTTACACAATGACGGAGAGTTTGTTGTTAAGAAAAAGTTTATTGAAGCTTATACTGGCATTAAATCAGGTGCTTTATACAACGAGGCACTTTTTAGAAAAGCACACGACAAGTTGCAGCAATTGCCATTTTTATATTCCGAGCGCATTCCACAATTGATTTTCATGAAAAACGGGAAGGCTAAACCATATTATTATTTAAGAAAGAAGAAGTCAGATCAGTTAAATGGGATTATTGGGCTAGCTCCCAATACAGCATCTCAGAGTATTCCAGGGTCAAAAAATTTAGTTTTTACGGGAGAGTTTTCATTGAAATTGAATAATTTATTTAAAACTGCTAAAGTGCTTAGTATACAATGGAAAAGCTTTCAAGCTAGATCACAGGAACTCAAAACATATTTTAGCTTCCCTTATGTATTTTATAAACCCATTGGAATAGATCTTGGCTTAGATTTGTTAAAATATGATACACTTTATACCGTCCTGCAAAGACAAATCGGCTTTCAATATTATACTTCAGGTATAAATGGAATTAAAGCTTTTTATAAGATTAGCACAACAAATTTAAATACAGTTGACACCAACCAGATAAGAGCCAGTAAGCAATTTCCTAATTTTAATTCTATTCAATTAAGTCAATATGGAATAATGACTAGTTTTGTTAATTTGGATTATAAATTTAATCCGAGAAAGGGATATATTTTTGAATCAAGTCTTTCAGTTGGGGTTAAACAGATTCTAAAGGATAATACGATTTCTGAAGTAAGGTTTGGCCCAAATCAATACAATTTATATGATTCGAGCATATTAAAAACAAACCAATATCAATACCAGTTAAAAATTGATTATTTCTTGCCTGTAAGGGAAAGGGGCGCATTTAAATTTGGACTTAACTTGAATCAAGTGATAGCACCTCAGATTTATTTCAATGAATTACAAAGAGAAGGTGGAATTAATTCTTTAAAAGGATTCAATGAACAAAGTATATTTGCAAGCAATTTTAATATGCTTGACATAGAATACAGATATCTTATTGGACTAAATTCTCATTTTAAGGTGTTTTGGAATGGAGCATATTATGAAAATAAAAGTATGGGCATACAAGATCAAGTTTTTGATATGCCTTGGGGATTCGGAATTGGAGGAAATATTGAAACTAGGGCTGGTATTTTATCTATTGCATATGGCCTTGGCAAGCAAAAAGGGAATAATTTTGATTTAAGGACTGGGAAGTTTCACTTTGGTATAAATAGCTATTTTTAGAACACTTCTGATATCGATTCTATTGTTTTCCTTGGTCAATTCAAATGCTCAAGGTAATGATTCGTTGCCCAAACTTAGTTATGCTGATTCAATGAATTTATTGGCAATTGACAGCTTATACGGTTCAGATACTATTGCCATAGACACATTGTTTTATTCCAAGTTTGTTCCATACGATAAGCAGATTTATAGAAACTCTAAAATTAATTTAAGAAAAACACTAACAGCATCTAAAAACCCACCTATTCGAAGGAATTTGAACAATTATTATGTATTTGTTTGGAGTCTATTCATAGCACTGTTAATTATCTTCTTTAAAAGTAATTACTCTCTACAGTATAGGCTGCTCAATAAATCTTGGTACAGTAGAATAAGCTTAAATGAGTTCTTTGCCACCCAAACCAGTGTTTTTAAAAACAGTAAATTGTTGACCTGGTTTATAATAAGCCAAAGTTTGTCACTTGGAATATACATTGTAATTAAGTCAACAGATCTTAAAACCGAGTTAACGGATTTCATATTGATTTTGGTGATTTCTTTATCGGTAATTATTTTACTAATTGCCAATCAATGGTTAAAGAATCTGTTTGCGTATTCTTTTTCACAACCCTCCCTAAGCAAAGATTATGCAATAATTTATAGGATTAATTCATACATTACATCTTTAGTCTTAATGCCGTTTTTGATTATTACTTATTATAATACAGACTGGAACATTCGAACAATAGTTATAGTTTCTCTAGTAATGTATGTATTGATTGTCTATTCGATAAGTTTGGTGAAATTTATATTTTCTGGCCGGTTTTTACAAAACCAATCTAATTTCATTTTAATTTTGTATCTTTGCGCCTTCGAAATTTTGCCTTTATTGGCATTGATAAAGTCGATTAATAACTTGCTTGAATATGACTAAAGAGGCTAAAGTAAAAACTATACTCATCTCTCAAAATA
>CANFXY010000078.1 GCA_947451105.1 Bacteroidota bacterium
TCACCAGACTTTAAAGCTCTCGTTTACACCCCAAACACTTACAAAGTTCAATTAACAATTGAAGGCAAAAAGTACATGGCAATTTTGCATGACATGCAATTTCACCCTGTAAACGAAGCAATTTTACACGCCGATTTCTTGGCCGTTGATGAAAAAAATCCAATCACTGTGTCTATCCCAGTTACTGTTGAAGGTAACTCACCAGGTGTTAGAGCGGGTGGTAAGTTGATTCAAAAAATCCAACGTCTAAAAATCAAAGGTTTAATTAAAGACATTCCAGATTCAATCGTTATCAATATCGACAGTTTGGATTTAGGACAATCTACTAAAGTTAAAAACGTAGAAGTACCTAACATTCAGATTTTAGATAACAAAGACAACGCTATCGTTTCTATCAAAATGACAAGAAACGTAGTTAAAGAAGAAGTTGCTGCTAAAAAGTAATTCTCTGAATCTAATTAAAATATTAAACCCTGCTTATGCAGGGTTTTTTTTTGACTATTTACTAGTAAAAATTCTCTCTGTGTGGTTTTGTGAAAACCAATAAGGCATTTCATTTATATGCTCAAAAGCCTTTGTAACTATTAAATTAGCCTTTTTACCTATGGTGATACTTCCATGTGTATGGCTAATACCCATAGCATCTGCTGCATTTATAGTCAAGGCATTAAATGCCTCAGTAGGTGTCATTCCATTGTACAAGCAAGCTAAGCTCCAAACAAACCAAAGATTATAATTAGGACTGCTACCTGGATTAAAATCTGAAGCCAATGCAATTGGCAATCCGGAATCAATAATCTTTCGTGCAGGGGTGTAAGGAATTTTCAAGAAAAAAGAACTTCCTGGCAGTGCGACAGGCATGGTATTGCTGGTCTTCAAGCAATCAATTTCTTCATCTCCAATATGCTCAAGATGGTCTACAGACAAGGCATTAAACTCAACTGCAACTTGCACGCCGCCTGTTAAACCAAGTTCATTTCCATGAATTTTTGGTTTTAATCCAATTTTTATTGCAGCATCCAAAATCTGCTTTGTTTCTTCAACACTATAAAAACCCTCATCGCAAAAAACATCAATAAAATCAGCTAAATCTTCTTTGGCTATAATTGGCAACATTTCATTTATAATAATGTCAATATATGCTTGATGGTTAGTTTTATATTCAATTGGAAAGGCATGGGCTCCAAGAAAAGTTGATTTCACCGTAATTGGTAAACTCGATTTTAAACGCTTAATAACTCGAAGCATTTTAATTTCAGATTCAGTTGTTAATCCATAGCCACTTTTTATTTCCAATGCGGCTGTGCCCGAGTGAATGGCCTGATTGGCATATTTATATGCCATATCATATAATTGATCCTCACTTAAAGAATGTAATTTTCTAGCAGAGTTGAGAATTCCTCCACCCTCGGCCGCTATTTCAGCATATGTCTTACCTTTAATACGCATCACATATTCATTATGCCGAGGTGATGCAAAAACAAGATGAGTATGTGAATCTACAAAAGCAGGCAATACCCATTTTTCTTTCAAATCTATAATTTCAATATCAATATTTGGACATTGACTCATTTCACCATATTTGATAATAATACCATCTTGAACCAATACAAAGGCATTGTGTATGCTTTCCAGGGTGTCCATATGTTCACCCTTAAGTTGGCGTGCCTCAGGGCCCAGAATGCCGATTAATTGGCCTATGTTTGTAAGTAAATAATTGTTTGACATGGTAAATTTAGAAATATTAAATCAAGCTATTGGCAAAGGTAAAGAAGTTTTCATTGCTGACACAGCTAGAGTTATTGGAAATATAACATTGGGCGACGAAGTAAGTATATGGTTTGGGGCAGTTTTAAGAGGAGATGGTGATAAAATTTCTATAGGAAATCGAAGCAATATCCAAGACAATGCTACTGTCCATGTTGATCCTGGTTTTCCTGTAGAAATTGGTGAAGAATGCATTATCGGGCATGGGGCAGTAGTTCATGGGGCTAAGATTTCTAATAATGTTCTGATTGGAATACATGCTACAGTGCTTAATGGAGCACAAATAGGTAGCTATAGTATTGTTGCTGCAGGAGCATTGGTAACTGAAGGTATGATAATTCCTTCAAACAGTTTGGTTGTAGGTGTTCCCGGAAGAGTTATCCGAACGATTGGAGCAGAACAAATGGAAAAAATTAAGAAAAATTCCCAATCTTATGTCAAATTGAGTAAGATTTATTTAGAGAAATTTTCTAATTAAACGGTCCGAAAAAATTCCTCTCAGCATATTTTTGAAATTTTTCCTTATCAGAAAACTTCTTTGCACTTAATGCCAAGGCTGATTTATCAGTATCTATAATTTTAGTAAGAATCGAAACCTTATCTGTTTCGTGTAATATTGACCTAGCATTTAATACCTGATCGTTCAAATCAATATCGTAAGGGAGATATTGATTTAAAATATTAAAACCATAGTTGCCATTAACTGAAGCTGCATTCTTTACCAATCCATCCATGAAAGCATTCAAAAATCTTTCTAATGTATTTAACTCAAACCAAGAATCAGCTGGTGATTTTAACGAATCTTGCGGACATACTGCAGGCAAATCAAAATTTAACAAACTAAATAATGGTCTGTGTTGGGGTAAATCAAGTAGTTTATTCTTGTTTAAGTCCGTTAAGAGTATAGTTATATCAGAACCTATTCCACGAATTCTCCCTGGTCTGCAAAGAATTTCTGATTGATAATGTAGGTTGCCTGTTTCAAAAATACTATACAGTTGTTTAGCTAAAAAAAGTTCTGACTGCAAGGCCAAAACACTATCTATACCTGCTATTACAATAATTTTTTTAGCCGTTAACATTTGTTCATATTCTTGAAAATTATTAAATACAGAATAAAAATTACCAGTATTTGCAAGAATGAACTTTGCACCAATAACTACAACTTCAGGGTTTTCAGAATAGTCAGGCACTTTCATATCCAACTCCCTAACCAAATGTTTCACAGCGTTATGTTTGAAGAAATTAATCTTTGTATATGATTTTAGTTGTTTATTTAGATTGTCAATGGTAGAAGCTATATCAGGACACCAATGTACGTTTGCATCTGTCTTCTTTACATTGGTTTCAAATTCAAAAAGTAGCTTGTCTAAATTTTCTGCAACCTTCCAACGAATATATGTTAAACGTTTTTTAATCAGGTTTATATCATTTATCTTAGATAAACTTTCATTTAACCTTAGTAAATACTCATTATTATTATCGAGAAAGCTCATTATCAAAATACAATATTATCAATTAAACGCACACCCTCAATATAAACTGCAATCAAAACAATATTTTTATTTTTCTTAAACCAAGTTTTACCAGGCATTAGAGTATCTGCATTTGCAAACTCCAAATATTCGACCTCGATATTCTTTTGTTGCAGCAAATGTCTCCCATATTTCAAAGCATCAAGTGCTTCTATATGCACAGATAAATCCCTAATAGTTGCAAGTACTTTATATAAAAATGAAGCCTCAACTTTACCTGTCATTGATAATCTTTCATTTCTTGAACTCATTGCCAAACCACTTTCCATCCTTACAGTTGGGCAAAACACCAAATGAACTGAACTAAAATATGCATTTTTTAATGCTTTGATTACCAAACATTGCTGAAAGTCCTTTAATCCAAAATACGCGGTATTGGGCTTAACATAATCAAATAAACGGTAAACTACTTGCACTACACCATCAAAATGACCCGGTCTCAATGGACCCTCAAATACATTGTCTAAGATACCCAAATCCAAAGTTATTTTCTTATAATCATGTGGGAACATTACTTCATTAGTTGGCATGAATACAGCATCACACGAGACACTTTCAAGCATTTCAATGTCCCGTTCTTTGGAAATTGGATAATTTTTAAAATCACTGGGATTATTAAACTGTAGTTCGTTAACAAAAATGCTTGCTATGGTAAAATCATTCTCTTCAACACTTCTCTTTACCAACTCAATATGGCCTGCATGCAATGCACCCATCGTTGGCACAAATCCCAATTTGATGCCTTTTTTTCTAATTTTAGATAGAAATTCTTCTAATTCTATTTGCGTGTTTAATATCTGCAAGCTAAGTGCAAAATAAGACTATGAATCTTATATAAAAAAGATATAAATGAAATAATATATTTTATGATTTAACTTCTGTTTTTTAAATACTTAGCTGCAGCTTTCTCATATCTAATTGAACGCACAACAAAAACTGGCGTTGCAAATAATTTCTCTTTTTCTATTATAAAAAATACCTCGTCAATCAATTCAGGAATCGAAGGTATCAAGTTTTCTAAAATACTCAAGGCAAAAGCCCTTACCGCTATATCCTCTTTAGGGTTTAATAAAGAATTCATAGCCAAATCAGCACAATCATATTGATAATCAATAGGAATTCTAACATGCTGTATAATTTTAAATATATTCCTTTTGAGACCTCCTTTGCTTGTATTTGAAGCTGTTACAATTAAAATTGGTAGATAGTTATCGAGATTATAATTGTTATATTTCTGTAGAAGGTTACCCGCTGCCCATGAAGCATTATAGGCTATCCTTTCATCTTCATTTTTAATGCTTTGAAAAAGTTCATTAAATAACGCTGCATCAACGCTTGCACGCTTGGCAATCTCTCTGATATTAATAACACTTCTAATACCCTTTAATTCCATAACATAAAAAAAGTCCTAGAAATCTAGGACTTGATTATAAAATATTTTATTGATTTAGTGTCTAACTACTAGCTTCAATACACCGTAATTAAACCCGTTCTTACCAGTTCCTGAAACTATATAAGTACCTACCTGTAAACCTTTAGTATCTAATGAAATAACATTACTTCCTGGATTCAAAGAAGCGGCTACTTTTACCATTACGGTTTTGCCTGTAAAATCCATTATCGTTAACGTGATATCTTCTAAAGAAGTCGTGTTAATCGAAACATTTACAACATCATTTGCTGGATTAGGATATAATTTCATCATGTTGCTATTCTTTGTGTTTTGAACAGCATTCACATTTGTGAAATATTGTTGACACTCATAAAAGCCTCTTCCATGCGTACCAGCATATATTGATCCACTGTTTCTATTTGGAAATACGTATTGGCGAATTGCTAATGTTGCTACCTTAGGGAATTTATTTGTAGCATTTGTTTGTGATGACCAAGTAGAGCCACCGTCATCAGATGCATAAACACCAAGATCAGTTGCTAAGAACATTAAGTTTGTATTACTCAATGCAATTAAACCATCATAAACCGGCATTGAAGGAAGGTTGTTGGTTATGTTTGTGTAGGTTGCACTTCCCAACATATTTGTTCCTTTGTAAACATAATTCGAAGAGCCATAATTACCCAATGTAATCAAAGCTTTATTGTTATCGTTTGGATCCAAACAAATTGATGAAATAGCTCTGCCAGCACCTTGGCTGAAATTTAAGTTGGTTGTAGTTATTCCTGGAGGAATAGATGTTGGATTGGACCATCTGTCATATGTTGCAGAATTTAATCCATCTACACGGTAGATGCTGGTGCTGTTAGTAATAAACAATGAATTACCATCATTTGTTGGTTCTAGATCCCAAACCTGGCTACCACCTTGAGCTGTAGCAATCAAATACCAAACCGGTTCTTGTTGAAAATCTGTTACGCCAGTTCCCATCCATACTTGTCCATTTCTTGCTATAAATAATCTTGATTCTTTATTAGCAAATTGAGGGTGCTCCCATAAACGAATCTTTGTATTAAATGGAGCCCAATTTGAACTGTGGTTGTGTTCACAATATTTGCTTGTATCTGTTAGACTTATGAAAGACTTAGCAATTCTCCTATCCCATAAACAAGATTGTGATTTACCGTAATCTCTAGAACGGGTAATGTTTCCGTAATAGGTTTCTGCAAATACAATTGAATTGTCTTTAGTAGAAATATCAACTTGGAATCCATCACCACCTTTAATTTCTACTGCTGACTTTTTAGTATTTCCTCTTTTGTTGATATACTGGGTACCATTATCTTGGGTACCACCGGTAACGTTTCCTTCATAATCAGCAGCTACTGCATAAAACTGAGTTGCATTGAAACCTTGGTTTCTTGGAGTAAAAGTTTTTAAGTTGTCAGAACTAAAAAACAAACCACCATCGTTACCACAAATCAATGTTGGAGGGTTGGTAGATAAATCCCATTGTAGAATGTGCTTGTCAGAGTGAACGTATGCCGGATTAGCACCGCCAAAATCATTTTGAGAAGCAATATATCTAGGATTGGTGCCTTCTTTCCATTCTGCTAAAGCAACACCACCCATTATAATGTGGTTTTTATTTAATGGATTAACCGTGATTACGTTGTTATAGTTTCCTTGTGAACTTGCCAATGAAATTAATGGATCAAAATACGTTGTACTTGCCGCAATAATTTGAGACCAAGTAGCGCCAGCATCAGTTGTTCTGTATACACCATTTAATTTTGCATCATTACCAGCAACCATCAAATAAACGTATTTAGGATCCTGAGGTGAAATTGCAATTGAAGCTCTACCTATTGCAACACTTGGAGGGGTTATTACTGTCCAATTAACACCATCATCTGTACTTTTTACTATTGTACTTGCTGATTGAGCAATTACCATTCCATCAGTTGCTACTTTTACTTCTTTACTGTTTCCGGTTTTAGCCATTGTCCATGTCAAACCTCCGTCAGTTGATTTTCTCAATCCACCTGAAGTAGAAGCATATAATAAATTTTTACCAGGTCTCATGTCACTAGCCATAGAATTAATATTTCCATAACCAGAGGTTGAGGCAATTCTTGAAAAAGTTCTACCTCTATCACTTGATCTAAATATACCTGCACCAGCAAACCCCGGTGTTCCAAATGAAGATCCAGTTATTGAAACAAATTCTCCTTCACCTGTTCCATATACAATGTCACCAGTACTGCTTTGAGCAATACAAGTAACATTTAAGTTTTCTTGGTAGTCATTAACTGGGGTCCATGAAGAACCTCTAGAATTTGAGCGAAAAAGACCTCCGCTCACACTTCCAACAAACATCAAATTTGCAGTATCTTTGTCTTGCAAGAAAGCTCTAGTTCTTCCGCCAACATTATCAGGTCCCAACTCATTCCAAACTGAATTAACAGCTCTTTTTGACTGAATTTTCAAAGACGCATTGATTGCCGTCATATATTCAGCCTCACTCACAGTACCTGTAAGTGGATTAGATCGCAATGCATCAAAATACTCAGACATACCAGCGGCAATTTTGCCACCAGGAACTTGGTATGATAATACATCCTCAATTTTAGAGGCAGTTCTTGGCTTGTATTCACTAGCCTTGAATGACAATGTGCTTACAGCTAGAAATGCTGTAAGAACTGCAATAACAAATAAAAATTTAATTTTCATATAACAGTGGTTTAAACAATTTTCAAATGTAAGAATAATTTCCTTGTGAAAAAATTTTTTTTAAATATGCTTTTCTGCGTGATAAGATGACCTAACCATTGGTCCACTCTCAACAATCGCAAATCCTTTAGATTCGCCAATAGTCTTGTATTTAAAGAATTGTTCTGGGGTCACAAATTCAGCTACTTCTAAGTGCATTTTTGTAGGTTGTAAATATTGACCCAATGTTAAGACATCACAACCGTGTTTTAACAGATCATCCATTGCTTTTTCAACCTCTACTTCAGTCTCGCCTAATCCTAACATTATGCCACTTTTAGTCCTAAGACCAAGGTCTTTTGTGCGTCTAATTTGTTCAAGACTTCTTTCATATTTTGCTTGAGGTCTAACAATACGGTATAACCTTTCAACCGTTTCCATATTGTGACTTACTACTTCTGGTTTCTCGTTTACTACCATTTCCAATAAATCCCAATTTGCCTTGAAATCTGGTATTAATGTTTCCATAGTAACACCTGGATTTTGAAGTTTAATTTCTCTAATTGTTGCAGCCCAAACTCCGGCACCTTTATCTTTAAGTTCGTCTCTGTTCACTGAAGTTATTACAGCGTGTTTGACCTTCATCAATTTTATTGCTTCTGCAACTCTTTTTGGCTCATCGATATCATATTCATTGGGCCTTCCCGTTGCAACTGCACAAAATGAACAACTTCTTGTACAAATATTGCCTAAGATCATAAATGTTGCTGTACCAGCGCCCCAGCATTCAGCCATATTAGGACATTTACCATCTTCACAAATTGTATTTAGTTGGTGCGTTTTAACAATTTTCTTAACTTCGGCATATGTTTCTCCCGATGGAATTTTGATTTTTAACCAATCGGGTTTTGTACGTTTTTTAGGAACAAGAGAGGTGATTTCAGACATTATTATTAATAATTTTTTCCAAGTGCAAAGCTAATATAAAACGAAGAATAAACGATTTTGTTTTGAACGAAATGAAACAACTCTGGACGGCTAGGAAACCAATCAATCAGCATGCCTACCTCTATCGATTTAAAATCTGAGCTGTAATACCCCCAATTAAATTCTGTCCCTAATTTAAATGACAAGCCTCCAACTAATTTTAACTCATTTATGCCATGTGTAAAAGGTGAATATCCTGTTATTTGGTCAAATCTATATATTTCAGGATTATATCTCACTGATTTAGAAATTACCACATTGGGATTTGTTGGATCAAAGTATTCAACATTAACGTAGTTTGGTTTTAAGAACCCTAAAGTTGGCCCCAACAAAGCGAATGCATGAACCCCGACACTATTTTTATTTTGCTTCTCGGCCAACTCTTTGCTCAAACCTAACATAGGTCTTAATGCATACAACCTATTTACCTTTCCGTAAATATACGGTGTTGTATTGACCATTCTTTGGTTAAGAACCTGTTTTTCTTTTATTTGCTTAACCCCAGTGAATGATAGATCAAAACACCAACTATATTTATTTTGAAGTGGTGTGGAGTTTCTGTAAAACAAGCCTATTCCGTTGGGACTTGCCAATACGCCGAATTTCATAGCAGCATCTTCGTATGTGATATCATAATTTTCTTGGGCTTTCAGTGAAAAGGGGGAAATAAGATATATGATAAAAATTATTGCACAGATTTTTTGTTGCATATATTTGCGGTATAATTCAATTTATATGGCCACTTCAAAGATAGTATATTCGGGGGAATTAAGAACAAATGCAGTTCACATATCATCCACTAATTCAATAGTAACAGATGCTCCCATAGATAATTTTGGTAAAGGAGAAGCATTTTCTCCAACAGATTTAGCAGCTACATCATTAGCTTCATGCATGCTTACTGTTTTAGGAATTTATGCTCAAAACAATGGCATAAATATGATTGGTTCAAACGCAGAAGTAACTAAAATTATGAGCTCTGATGGACCACGAAGAATTACAGGAATTGATGTTATTCTTGAAATAAAAACTAAGGAGTTGTTGGATGACAAACAAAAAGTAATACTAGAAAGGGTGGCAAAAACCTGCCCTGTTTCATTAAGTTTACACCCAGATTTAAAACAAAATATTCAAATTAGTTTTACGAACTAATTTCCTATCAATACGTTTTTGATTGCATCAGCACTGATAAAATTATGGTTTGCTGAAAAAATGCAAATACCATTCTCAATAATTACAACCTGAGGAGATTGGTGCTCAATACCTGTTTTATCAGCTATAGCGTTGGATATATCTCTATGATTCAGTAAGTCCAAATAATAAATTTTTTGATTTTCTAAATCTTTAGGCCAATTACGCTCTAGTCGGTCTTTGACCATAATACTAATACTACAACGGGTACTGTGCTTAAAAATTATTACTTTTTGATTTACAGTCTTTTCGACTAAATCTTCTAACTGATTAATTTCGGTTAAATTTAACCAATTCAACATAAAAATTATGCTGTGAAATTTGATTGGTCTTGGTTACTTTTGTAAACCGATGGGCATCTATCTCTGCGACCACCACATGCAACAACTAGAGCAGTAAAAATAAATGCTACTAATAAAATTTTAACTATTTTCATTACAAATTTATAATAACACAATATTAGTTCAAATATCTTAAATACTGAAATTAATTTATTAACTGAAGAAGCACTCTGTTCAGGTATTGATACATTTTTATACAAGTATTCCAAGACAAATAAAGAAAAAGCAAACTTTGCCGCAGTGCAAGCTTCTTTAAGACCACAAGCAAATGAGAAGACCCCTGTTTTAATAAAAGGAGGCGGTTTTGTGACAAGAAGGAGCATAGAACAATGTAGTTCTGAGCAGTTGGCACTATACAAATCAAACATATTTAGTGGAGATAGTGTTTTAATATTAGCCGCTGGATTAGGCATTGATGATTGGGCTTTCTCATTTTCCTTTAATCAAGTTACTTCAATTGATTCAGATACTGAGCTAAATGCTATTAGCCGATATAATTTTAATGTTTTAGGTAGAAAAAACATTGAAAGAATAGATGGAAATGCTGAAGAATTTTTAGAAAACAATAAAGATAAATTTGATTTGATATATATCGACCCTGATAGAAGAAATGAAAAAGGTCGTCAAATACTGCTTAGTGAACATCAACCGAATGTTGTTGAATTACTCCCCAAATTATTTGAAGTATGTCCTAAAGTACTAATAAAATGTTCTCCACTTTATGATTTTGAGATGGCTATTTCTGAATTACCATGCACCAGCGAAATTTACAGCGTTTCCAAATATGGTGAAATGAAAGAACTTCTAATTTTGGCTGAAAGAGACAAAACAGACAATAATGTTTCAATTGTTTGCAGTGATGTTTCAAAAGACAATAAGATAATAAGCTATAAAACGCAGAATAAAAGAGAATTCAATTTAAAAATTGCAGAAGAGATAGGAACATTCATATATGAAGCAGGATCCTGTCTTGTAAAGATGAGAATGAACCATGGGTTTGCAATAGAATTAAATTTACTGGCCCTGGATAATTCAATTGCATTTTATACGAGCAATGACTTAAACAATCAATTTATTGGTAGATGTTTTAAAGTCATAAAATCAATGAATTATAATGTAAAAGAGTGTATTAAATATTTCAAAGATAATAATATTTCAAAAGCAAATGTTAAAGCAAGGGGGCTAAGATTCAATACTGAAGAATTAAAAAGAAAGCTTAAACTAAAGGATGGTGGAACAGATTATATTTTTGTGTTACCATTCAGGAATCAAACGATATTGATTCATTGTTCTTATTAAGAATTTACATTCTTAATGTACACCTCTAATGCTTTGACAATCGATGGATTGTCCTTGGTCGGTGCAGGAATATTACAAATTAGATTGTTTTCGATAATTGCTCTTTGAGTACTTTCACCAAACGCAGCTAATCTTGTTGCATTTTGTTTGAAATTAGGGAAGTTATCAAACAAAGACTTAATATCTGCTGGACTAAAGAAAACAATTACATCGTAAAACACTTCTTCTAAATCACTTAAATCTGCTGAAACTGTTTTATAAAATGTCGCTTCGGCAAATGTAAGTTTATGCTTTTTGAAAAAGTCAGGTATTGTGGGTTTTCTTATATCAGAACATGGGAAAAGGTATTTTTCTGTCTTATGACTCAAAATCAAAGTTAGAAAATCACTTTCTAAGTTTGTCTTTGGGTAAAACACTTTTCTTTTCCTTAAGAAAATATATTTTTGGATGTACATGCCTATACCTTCTGTTAAACAGAAGTATTTCATATCCTGAGGTAATTCAACTCTTAATTCTTCAACCACCCTAAAGAAATGGTCAACTGCATTTTTTGAATTAAAAATAATAGCAGTATGATTAAGTATATTAATCTTGTTTCGTCTAATATCTCTGCCAGGGACTGCGTCAACTTGAATAAAAGATCTGAAATCAAGTTTTAATTTATATTTAGCAGCTACTTCATCAAAAATTGACTTCTTACCTGGTTCAGGCTTATTTTGAGAGATGAGTATAGTTTTTACTTTAGCCTCTTTAGTCATATTCAAGCAAGTTATTAATCGACTTTATCAATGCCAATAAAGGCAAAATTTCGAAGGCGCAAAGATACAAAA
>CANFXY010000079.1 GCA_947451105.1 Bacteroidota bacterium
CCGATACTTTGAGAATTTGCATGAAGGCAAAACAAAACACATAAAAGAGAGCATATAAACTTCATAATCTTGGCGAAGATGCAAATAATATCTTTATTTGAAAAACAATCTATGTACAAATCCATACTTTTTTACCTCCTGTTTATAGGCGCAAAGGCCTATTCGCAAGGCATAGACTATAAGCAGTTACAAAAACAAGACAGCAGCATCTTCGTTTGCCATGTGCTGGACAGTTCAGATTTTGAAGCCTTGGTGCACAAATTAGAAGCCTACAAACCCGATACCTTTAGCAGCAACCGACATTTGTACCATTACGATTTGGGCATGGCTTATTATTCACTCAGCAGTTTTAAAAAAGACAGCAATTACATGCGCAAGGCCGCACAACAAATGCACTATTCCTTGGCTGTTGACCCCTATTACACGCTTAGTCTATGGAATGCAGCCCTTATGCATTTCTTCTTAAACGAATGTGAGCGGTCTAAGTATTACTTGGATATTTATTGCAAACTTGAGAAAAAACCAGTGGACAAGGGAAGTGTAAAGGCGATAAGGGAAAGATGTTCAACAAAGTCAACTAATTAAAATCTATCTGATTCTACTGAAGTTAAAATTGTGATCCAAACTTTCTGACCAATATCATAGGCCATATAGAACAATATACTTTTTAAATTGTTAAGTTTGCATCCCGATATGAAAGAAAAAATTGCCATTATAGGCGGCGGATTGAGTGGATCTCTACTTGCAATATGCCTAGCAAAACGCGGTGCTCAAGTTGAATTGTACGAACGCCGTGGTGACATTAGAAAAGGCCAAGCAGCTGCAGGCCGTTCAATTAACCTAGCCCTTTCAACCAGAGGCATTGAAGCATTAAAACGCGTTGGACTGGCCGAGCAAGTGCTTAACGACGCCATTCCGATGAACGGCCGTATGATGCACAGTGTTGATGGTCAACTAACCTACCAAGCCTATGGCAAGGAAGGTCAATACATCAATTCGGTTTCCCGTTCTTTGTTGAACATCAAATTGCTTGAACTTGCCGATGAATTTGACAATGTAAAAATCCTTTTCAAACAAAAATGTGTGGATGTTGATTTGAACAAAAACACAGCGGTAATGGAAGATGAAAACGGTGTGCAAACCAGTATCACAGCAGATATTCTATTCGGATCGGATGGTTCATTTTCAGCGGTGCGCAGCGAAATGCAAAAAACCAGCCGTTTCACTTATTCTCAAACCTACGAAAATTACGGGTATAAAGAATTGGAAATAGTTCCTGGACCAGACAGCAGTTTCCAGGCTGAAGAACACGCTTTGCATATATGGCCAAGAGGTGAATTCATGATGATTGCTTTGCCTAATCCCGGCGGTAACTTTACCTGTACTTTGTTTTTACCCTACGAAGGTGAAAGAAGTTTTGAAAAACTACAAACCCCACAAGAAATTGAAGCTTTCTTCAAACAATATTTTGCAGATGCCATACCAATGATGCCGAATTACGTAGAGGACTTCATGAGCAATCCTACCGGCAGTTTGGTTACCATTCGCTGCACCCCGTGGGTGAATAAAAAGTTTGCTTTGATTGGCGATGCAGCCCATGCCGTTATACCGTTTTACGGTCAAGGCATGAATTGCAGTTTTGAGGACGTTAAAGAATTGGACGAAATCATAGAAGCACATTATCCGAACTGGGACAATATCTTTAAGAAATACCAAGAAGCGCGTATTAAAAACGCCAATGCGATTGCAGACTTGGCTTGTAAGAATTTTGTGGAAATGCGCGACTTGGTTGGAAGACCAGAGTTTATGCGTTTTAAGAAAATTGACAACGATTTATGTGCCCACTATCCTGAGATGTACAAGAGCCAATACGAATTGGTTTCTTTCTCAAAAACATCTTACAAATATGCGCAAGACATGGGTTATAAAAACGAAGCTTTGATTGCCCATATCATGGAGCACAATTTGGACACAGATATTCAAAATGCAGCGGTAATTAAACCCCTGATAGAACGTTTTGTATTAAATTAAAAATTACTAATACCCTACTGAAAGCGCATATTAATTATGCGCTTTTTTTTGGCAAATTTCTTCATACACACCATCCCATAAAGCAATGCGTTGTTTCAATGAGCGCAGGCTGTATTGTTGTGCTTCTTCCCAAAAGGCAGGATTGTTTTCACACAAATGCTCGGTCATGGCCAAAGCCAAGTGGCTATGGTGGTCACCATCCACTTCAATATGTCTTTCTAAATAGTATTTAAAAACAGAAATACTTTCAGGGAATTTTTGATGCAGTTCGTTGACCAAACTTAAAAACATTCCTGGAATTAAGTCTTCGCGGCCAAAAGTAAAAATGGCAGCTTGCAAATAGGCCTTCTCACTTCGGATAACTTCGAAAGTAAAATCCACAAATTGACGCGCAGCCTCAGGGGTGTTCGATTCTTGGTAAGCGGCTTCAAAGCTATACCCTTGTTTGATGCCTTCAACAAAATTCAAAATTGGTCCCTCGTTGGCCCCACATTGTTGCATGCCATCGATGTACAATTCAAAGTGGCTTTTGCGCACGCCATTAGCATCTACATCAGACTCCTCGCCCACCACAATTTCATTAATTAAATGGCGGGTATCGGCAGAACCGGTAGGATACCAAGGCACAGACGTGCAGGTTAATTTATTTTGCAAAGACTTAAGCAAAGACATAAAATCCCATACCGCATACACGTGGTATTTCATGAAGATTTGCAGGTCGTTAAGGTCTTCTATAACTGAATATACTTTGTGGTTTATAATCTCTTGACGAAGTGGCTCTATACTGGCTTTGAGTTTCTCTATTTCGGTTGTCATTTGGGCTGCGAAATTACTATTTTTAAGTAGTAACAAAGAAAAGAGGACTTAGTTTTAATTATTAATTAAAACTAGCAAGAGCCCCGTGGTAGAGCATTACACTCCCCATGGCAGAATTCGCTCAAAGCTGCGAATACACCACAAGGCAGGTCGTTGCATGCACACCACAGGGTGAAGCAAGAGGCAAGAGTAAGGCAGTCGGAAATGCGGGTTTCACCAAAATCTTAAGATATATCCGATTTCATCCTTTATTCAAGTAGATATCGAAACGCTAGTTGTTCATGCCCAATTTATTTTTAGTTATTGAAAAAACGAAATTTCCAATCATCTCCTATTGCACTCTGACCATAAAAACTTTAGCGCAGAATACCTTGCTCAACTCGAATCACCCCGTGGTGTGTTTTCTGCTTTGAGAAAACTCTACCATGGGGCCCTTGCAGCGAAGCTCTTCATTATTCCGCATACTCATTAATCAACCTTACCATTAGGTCTTTTAAGAGCTCAACTTCAAAATAACCAACCGTAGGTTTTAAATGATCATCGCCTATACCGCTGTCGTTGGTTACAAACACATAGGTTCCGTTGCTGGCAATAGAAAATGCTCTTAGTAAAAATTCTGTTTCTTGATCGACACCACTGGCAGCAATGGGTATAATTTTTATGCCTTTTTCTTTGGCCTTTTGTAGGCTGGCAGACAAACTGGCTATAACATTTTCGTTAAAGTGTGGCGGCGCATCTAGGACCAAAAACAGAATGCGGGTTTTTGCAGAAGACGACCAATTCAAATCGTTGATGGCACTGTTCAAGGCCGTGTGGACCGCCTCAGGCCAGTCGCCTCCCCCACCTGCGCTTTGTGCTTTGATATAGTTAACAGTGTTGCTGTTATCGTTGCTAAACTGAGAAAACTTGCTTACATATTCATCGCCATCATCTTTATAAAACACAGCGCCTGTATTTAAAATTGAATTTGGGTTTCTTGCTTTTACTCGGTTGATCACATCATACAACTCTGTTTTTACATATTCCATTTCATCGCCCATAGAGCCCGTTGCGTCAACAACAAAAGCCAAGTCAATAGCCTCAGGTTTTACAGACACCTCCGCAAGTTGTAAAACATTAAGCCCTGAGTCGAATAGAATTAAATTTGATTTGCTGTAATTGATTTTTGGAAGTTTCAGACTGAAATCGTTGATGTTCAAAGGACCCGAAATTTGGCTAGGGTGTATGAAAAAATCTATACGTCCTTTATTATCGGTTTTGCCACTTGCAAAAAGACTGGCGTTTTGATAAAGTTCAATTTTATAATCTACGATAGGCAATGAATCTGAACCGAGGGCTAACACTGAAATTCGGTTTTTGGTATCAAATCCCCATTGGTTGACAAACTTTTTATAGCTTGCATCGCTCATTAAGTTTTGCCAAAACGACCAACTGTCCAAATCGTTCCATTCGCCAGCTGTCATGCCCGTTTTCCCGCCACCTGTTTCATGTGACCCGCCTGAGCTAGGTCCTCCTGTCATATCGTTGCCTGACTCTTTGCCTTTGGAACAAGAAGTCAGAAAAAGGAAAAGAATAAGAATGTAATTAATTGCTTTCATACGTGCATTACTTAGTCGCAAACTAAGAAAATAATGTGACATTAAAATCAACAAACGGTAATTAAATTTCTAATCCTTGAAAAAACCTTCCATTAATATAGAATTCCAAAGAACGTTGGGCTATTATAATTCAGCCCCTACAGGGCAAGCATAATAAAACTCCTACGGAGTTAATTAAATAAACAAAATTCCAGCTCTGTAAGAGCGAAATTATGCTTGCTTCGGAGAAGCTTAATTATTATAGTAAATCACACAACACGAATCCCCGCTCCGTAGGAGCGGTATTATTATTTACCGCCTTTGCGGTGTTATGAAAAAATGCCTTTGACTCGCGCCGTAGGTGCGAAATTATTATAGGAGCGGTATTATGATACACCGCCTTTGCGGTGTTATGAAAAAATGCCTTTGACTCACGCCGTAAGTGTGAAATAATAATTCTTTGGAAATTTTACAATTTCGCTCCTACAGAGCTCGTTTATCATTGGGTTTATTTTGCTATAATAATTCAGCCCCTACAGGGCAAGCATAATAACGCTCCGAGGGAGCTGTTTATTTAAACGAAATACCAGCCTTGTATGTACAACCTATCCCGAAAGCTTTCGGGACCTATACCCTACAAACTGCCCCCAAGTGCAGCGACAGCCCAGCTGCATTTCGAAATATCAAATTGAAAAAGCATGCATTGCGGAACGGCAGTAAGCACATGCAAAAGATCCTTATTATTTTAATAATCCTATGCAGCTGGCTATAGCGGAACTGGGTTAGGCAGCACTATTTAAAAATGATAAATTGAAAAAAACAAAGGCAGGTTTTTCAATACGAAACGGCTATTGGTTATTTTAAAGACAAGGCATGCCTTGTCTCTACACCCAAAATTCTATTCGTATTTCCGCCTCGCTCAATCCCCTTGCTCTTGCTGAAACCCGTACTGTGTTTTCTGCTCTGAGAAAACTCTAGTACCGGGTTCTTGCTGTATTGCCCTGAACACCGCATTAAAATCCAACCAATAATTCGGGTATGATTTTTTTACCACCGTCTCGTCGTCTATTTCGATGTCGTTTTCGAAGGCAAACAAACTCAAGGCCATCGCAATTCGGTGGTCGCTGAACGACTTGAATTGGTAAGCTGTATTGGGAGTTACAAAGTCTTCTTGGTAAACCAATTCAACCGTGTCATTATTTACTTCCTTTAGTTCCACCCCACACTGCTTCAAGTTCTCCGCCATGGCTTCTATGCGGTTGCTTTCTTTATGCCTTAAATTCCCCACGCCCATAAACACGGCTTTTGCTTTTTTAATGGCACATAAAGCCAGCAAAACCGGGAACATGTCGGGCACATCTTCAACATCAAATATTGGGGTTTCGGCCAAGGCTTCTTTCTTCGAAAGCGTCAGTCCATCGGGCCTGAACACCGCATGAACCCCGAAATCTTTGAACAAAAACACAGCCATTGAATCGCCTTGCGGTGACTCTTTCTTCAATCCCGGTAAAAATATCTGCGCCGTATCCGACAAGGCCACCCAGGCAAAAATAAAGCAAGCGGCGCTCCAGTCGGATTCCAATAGTCGGCGGCCCAAGGGTTTGTAAATACCCTTGTCTATCCATATCGCTTCTTCGTCTTCATCCATGTCGACGCCCACACCCGCCAATTCCATTTGAAACTGGGTTAGGTACACATAAGGGGCAGAACTTAATTCTCCGTCGATTTCAATGTTCAAGCCTTTGTTGAGGTAAGGACCTATCAACATCAAAGCACTGATAAATTGACTGCTCATGGACCCGTTAATTCTAACCTCTTCTGTTCTGGGGTCTATTGGTTTATTCACCTTAAGTGGCAACTGGTAAGGATTTTCGAGAAACTCAAAACTTGCGCCCATGTCTTCCAAAGCTTTTAACAAAGGCTGAATGGGACGTTCTTTCAAACGCTCATTGCCTGTAATGGTCAAGTTAATTCCTTTTAATGCAGCATATGCAATGTACAAACGCAAAGGTGTTCCGGCGTCTTTAAAATTTACTTCGCTTTCGGTTTGTCCCAAAGCTTTGTACAACAATACCGTATCACTGCTGCCTTCTTGCACATCGTCGGCGCTTAAGGTTTGGTTTAAAGCCTTGATAATTAAATTGCGGTTGAGCACACTTTTAGACACCGGCAAGTACACTTCACCTTTAATGTTTCTGTTTTTTATTTTCTTTAAACTCAGCATAGATTGGGCTTACAAATTTATGGCTTTTACAGGCGGCGGCAAAGTGAAATCAAGAGAGATTAAAAAGCGACAAAACCGGCGAACAATAAGCTGTGTAAGGATTCTAAATAAATAATGAGTAAATATTTCACAAATGCTTTAATTTCGCAAGCAGAGATGAGAAAGATTGGTATAATTGGCAATGGTAGTTGGGCTACGGCTTTGATTAAAATCTTGTGCGACAACCCAGAGAAAAAACAAATCACTTGGTATTTGCGCAACGAGGCGGATATTGAATTTATCCATGAATACGGCCACAACCCGAGATACCTTACCGATGTATCGACCGATTTGGACCAGGTACAACTGTCAAGCGATTTAAGCGCGGTGGTGGCCAACAACGATTTTATTTTGGTTGCGGTTCCCTCTGCTTTCGTTCACCAGGTATTGGCCGAACTGCCTGCAGACATTTTTAAAAACAAAAAAATCATTTCAGCCGTTAAAGGTGTAAACCCTGAAACGCATCAAATTATCAGCCATTATTTTGAAAGCACTTGGATGGTTCCAGATGCTTCAATAGCCGCCATTAGCGGACCTTGCCATGCCGAAGAAGTGGCCATGGAAAAATTGAGTTATTTAACCATTGCTTCCAACGAGCAAACCTTGGCGGAGGAAGTGGCTTCATTGTATTGCTGCCATTATATTTACACCAAAACCACCAACGACATTTACGGCATTGAATACGCTGCAGTTTTGAAAAATGTATACGCCATTGCTTGTGGTATTTGTCATGGTCTTGGGTATGGTGACAATTTCCAATCGGTGTTGGTATCTGCTGCCTCTCGTGAAACAGAGCGTTTCCTAGAAGCCAGCCACCAAACCCACCGCGATGTAAAAGAAAACGCTTACTTGGGTGATCTGCTGGTAACAGCTTATTCTCAATTTAGCCGCAACAGAACCTTTGGAAACATGTTGGGCAAAGGCTATACCGTTAAAAGCGCACAAATGGAAATGAACATGGTAGCAGAAGGGTACTATGCCACCAAAACAATGAAAGAAATAAATGAATCGGTTAATGCAGATACCCCAATTCTCGACGCCGTGTATGAAATTATTTACAAGCATGGTTCGGCGCGTAAACTGATGTTGGAACTGACTAAAAAAATTATATAAATAGAAACGCGCTATGCTTTCTAACCGCGACATATCCTCCATACTCACACAATATGCAAAATTGTATGAACTGCACGATGGCAATCCCTTTAAAGTAAAATCGCTGGCAGCTGCTGCATTTAACATCAAAAAAATTGCAGCTTCTCTCGCCGAAATGAGCGAAGAAGAACTGAACAAGGTGCCTCAATTGGGCAAGAGTTTGGCCCCTAAAGTTCTCGAAATTATACAAAGCGGAAGCTTTAAGGAGCTAGACGAGCTAATGGAAATAACGCCCAAAGGCATACAAGACATTCTGCAAGTAAAAGGCTTAGGGCCTAAGAAAGTTGAAGTGCTTTGGAAAACCGTTGGCATTACTTCTATCCCTGAACTGCTGGATGCTTGTAGAGAAAACCGTTTGGTGGAAATCAAAGGCTTTGGCTTTAAAACCCAAGCCCAAATATTAAACGACATTGAATTTAAATTCAGCGCGGAAGGCCAATTTCACTGGGCCAAAATGCAAGCAGTTGTTGCTTTCCTCGACCAAACTTTCGAAGGCATGCCTGAAGTTGAGCAATACCAAGTGGTTGGCGAATTCAGACGCTTCAATGATATAGTCCACTCAGTTGACTATGTATTGGTGACTGAAAACATGGAAGCGGTTTCAGAGCATTTGTGCGAAAGTGAAAATTTTGAGTTGTTCGACTGCGACGAAGACTCTTATACCCTTGTATACCTTGAAGCCCTGCACATCCGTATGTTTAACAGCAGCCACGAGCGCTGGGGCAATTCTTTATTGGAACACACGGCTACTGAAAGCCATCTTGACCTGATTAAATACCTGTCTAGGGCCGGCAATTTTGAAGAAGAAGAAAACATATACCGAGCCTTGGGCTTGCCTTTTGTATTGCCTGAATTGCGCGAGGGACTGAACGAATTGCAGCACCTCAACGAACAAGACAAGCTCATTACGTTTAAAGATTTAAAAGGCACCCTGCACAACCACACCACGTATAGCGATGGTTTGCACACCCTAGCAGAAATGGCCCAAGAAGCCCGTATGATGGGTCTGGAATACATCGGCATATGCGACCACTCACAAACCGCTTCATACGCCGGTGGCTTAAGACCTGAAAGGGTTCTAGAACAAATGCGCGAAATAGATGCCTTGAATGAGAAAATGGCGCCCTTTAAAATTTTCAAGGGTATAGAAAGTGATATATTATCGGATGGCAGTTTGGATTACAGCGATGACATTTTGCAGTTGTTCGACCTAGTCGTAGCAAGTGTTCACAGCAACTTGAGCATGAACCAAGAAAAAGCCCACAGCCGCTTAATCAAGGCCATTGAAAATCCTTACACCAATATCTTGGGTCACCCAACAGGGCGTTTGCTTTTAATGCGTTCTGGTTATCCCATCGACCATGCCTTTATAATTGATGCTTGTATCGCCAACCATGTGGTGATCGAATTAAACGCACATCCTTACCGACTAGACCTTGATTGGCGTTGGATAGATTACGCCCTCAACAAAGGTGGCATGATTAGTATCAACCCTGATGCCCACCAAAAAGAAGGTTTGTCAGACATGCAATACGGCGTTCATGTGGCTAGAAAAGGCTATTTGAAACCAGAGCAATGTTTAAATGCCTTGGATGTAAATGACTTTATTTTACACCTTGAAAACAAACGAAAACGGAGCTTATGAAAATACTGATTATGAGGTTTAGTTCCATTGGCGACATCGTGTTAACGAGTCCTGTGATGCGCTGCATTAAAACACAATTTCCAGAACATCAAATTCACTTTGCGACCAAATCTAATTTTAAAAACCTCTTAATCCGCAATCGGTATGTCGACAAAATCCATTGCCTCGACAATGACATCAACGCTTTAATTTCAGAATTAAAAGCTGAAAAATTTGATTTAATACTCGACCTGCACAGAAATTTAAGAACCCGCATTATCCGCACCGCACTTAGGGTAAAGACCCATGCCTTCGATAAATTAAACTGGGAGAAATGGTTGATGGTGAATCTCAAAATCAACATGTTGCCCTACGAACACATCGTAGACCGTTATATGGACACGGCCTTGGAACTCAAAGTGCACAACGATGGCAAGGGCTTGGATTATTTCATTGCCCACGATTGCAGCATTTCAGAATTTAAGTTGCCCCCATCTTACCATGTTTACGCCCTTGGTGCGCAACACAACACCAAGAAGCTTCCTCTAAACAAACAAATAGAACTGCTTAAAAACATAGACCATCCTGTGGTTTTAATCGGCGGAAAAGAAGACGAAGCCGCTGGCATTGCATTAGCCAATGTGGCTTCTAACGCCATCAACTTATGTGGTAAATTGTCGATAGACCAAAGTGCTTTGGTGATGCAAGGTTCAGAAAAGGTATATGCCCACGATACCGGTATGATGCACATTGCCGCTGCATTAAAAAAACCAGTTGTATCTATTTGGGGAAATACCATACCTGAATTTGGTATGGGCCCATATTATGGCATGCACCCTTTGAGTGAAGAAAACCAAATAATGGAGGTCGGCGATTTGCGCTGTAGACCGTGTTCAAAAATAGGTTACAATGCATGTCCAAAAGGACATTTCAAATGCATGGAGATGCAAGATTTTACAGACCTTAAAAACCAGGCATAAAAAAACGGACCCGCCAAAGGCAAGTCCGTTTTATTTAATATTTAAAAGAAATTAATCTTTGCTTCCAACCATGTCTTCTGGTCTAACCCAAGCATCGAACTGCTCGTTGGTTAATAAACCTAAATCGATGGCTGCTTTTCTCAAGCTGCTGTTTTCTTTGTGCGCTTTCTTTGCAATTTTAGCTGCATTCTCGTAACCAATATGGGTGTTTAATGCGGTAACCAACATCAAAGAATTTTCCAATTTGTGTTTTATCTCTGGCAAGTTTGGCTCAATACCAGCGGCGCAATTAATGTCAAAGCTTAAAGAAGCTTCACCGATTAAGCGGGCCGATTGCAATACGTTGGCCGCAATCATTGGTTTGAACACGTTCAATTCGAAGTGGCCATTAGAACCCCCGATGGTAACAGCAACATCGTTGCCCATTACTTGAGCACAAACCATGGTTAAAGCTTCGCATTGGGTTGGGTTCACTTTACCTGGCATAATGCTGCTGCCTGGCTCGTTGTCTGGAATTAATATTTCGCCAATACCGCTTCTAGGACCGCTGCTTAGCATACGGATGTCGTTGCCAATTTTCATCAAACTAACAGCCACACGTTTCAAAGCACCGTGCAATTCAACCATTGCATCGTGTGCCGCAAGGGCTTCAAATTTATTTTCAGCACTTACAATCGGTAAACCTGACAATTCAGCGATGGTTTTAGCCACCAATTCCGAATAACCTTTTGGGGTATTGATACCGGTACCAACAGCCGTTCCGCCAAGGGCGATTTCACTAGCAGGAACCAAGGCACGGTTGATGCAATCGATACCATTTTTAAGTTGTTGCACATAACCAGAAAACTCTTGGCCCAAAGTCACAGGCGTTGCATCCATAAAGTGGGTTCTACCAATTTTAATGATGTCCATGAAGTCGCGCGACTTATGTTTCAAGGTTGTTTTCAAGGCTTGTAAACCAGGAATGGTATAGTCAACCACCTGTTTGTATGAGGCAATGCTCATAGCAGTTGGGAATGTATCGTTGCTGCTTTGAGATTTATTTACATCGTCGTTCGGGTGTAATACTTTTTCTTCATCGGTCAATTTTCCACCTTGCATCACGTGGGCGCGGTTAGCAATAACCTCATTCACGTTCATATTGCTTTGGGTACCGCTACCGGTTTGCCAAATAACCAAAGGGAACTGATCGTCGTGCATACCTTCTAAAATCTCATCACACACAGAGCAAATCAAATCGCATTTCGTCAGAGAAAGTACGCCTAATTTATTGTTGGTAATGGCAGCAGCTTTTTTCAAAACGGCGAAAGCTCTGATGATTTCAATTGGCATACGTTGGTTACCAATTTTAAAATTTTGAAGCGATCTTTGGGTTTGTGCACCCCAATAAACG
>CANFXY010000080.1 GCA_947451105.1 Bacteroidota bacterium
AATGATGTGAACACCGTTAAGGGTGTTGAGTTTGGAAACCTAAGCAAAGAAGAGAAAGACAAGCTAGGCGTAAAGAATGGCGTTAAGGTGGTGGCAGTGGGCGAGGGGCCTTTTAAAGGAAAATTGCAGGTTGGATTTGTCGTTACTAAAATAGACAAGCAAGCCATATACAGCATACAGAATGTAAAAAGTATTTTATCTCAAGCCGAAGGTGCGGTATTGATAGAGGGAAAGAATGCCGATGGGACGGACAATGTTATTGGGATGAAGTTGGGGGAGTAAGTAAAGACAGCAGCAAGAGCAAGAGGATTGAGCAGGGCAGTCGATAATACTCAGAGCTTTCGATTAATAAAGAACAGCAAGAGCAAGAGGGTTGAGCAGGGCAGTCGATGATGTTCAGATCTTTCGATTAATAACTATTAACTAATAATTTATCCCGTGGCGTGATTGTAGCGAAGCGAAGATCTCTGCCACAGGGACCAATAACCAATAACCAATAACCAATAACTAACAACTAACAACAAAAAACGCGGCCGAGGCCGCGTTTTTTGTGAAATTTAAATATTAAAAAGGATTAACCAATTTTAGCCATTAGGTCAACGATACGGTTGCTGTATCCAGCTTCGTTATCGTACCAACCTACAACTTTGATGGTGTTTCCAATAACCATAGTAAGGTCGCTGTCGAAAACACAAGAGTGTGGATTTCCAACGATGTCGATAGACACTAGAGGATCAGTTGAGAATTCAAGGATGCCTTTTAATGCACCGTTAGCAGCAGCTTTGAACGCAGCATTGATTTCGACTTTGCTTTTTGGATTGCGGACGTTACAAGTAAAGTCAGTCACAGATCCGTCTGGAATAGGCACACGCATTGCGTTTCCATTAAGTTTGCCGTTTAAGTGTGGCATAACCAAACCTACTGCTTTAGCAGCGCCGGTGCTGGTTGGTATGATGCTGTAGGCAGCAGCTCTAGCTCTACGCAAATCTTTGTGAGGAGCATCTTGTAAGTTTTGGTCAGAGGTATACGCGTGGATGGTGGTCATGAAACCGTTTTCAATTCCACAAAGATCATCCAATATTTTTACCATTGGTGCCAAGCAGTTGGTTGTGCAAGACGCATTTGATAAAATTGTTTCAGTTCCATCAAGTGTGTTATCGTTAACACCTAGAACGATGGTTTTCATGTCGCCAGTTGCTGGAGCAGAGATAACTACTTTCTTAGCACCTGCAGTCATGTGTTGACCAGCAGACTCAACATCGGTAAAGCGGCCAGTAGATTCAAGAACCACGTCTACATTCATAGCGCCCCAAGGCAAAGCAGCAGGATTGCGTTCAGCAAGTGCAGCGATTGACTTACCGTTTACGATAAGTTCAGTGTCAGTATATTCAACTGTACCGTTGAATTTGCCGTGAACAGAGTCAAATTTCAGCAAGTGAGCTAAAGTTTTATTGTCGGTAAGGTCGTTTATGGCCACTACTTCAATATCATTTCTTTGGCTCATTACTCTGAAAGCCATGCGGCCAATGCGGCCAAAACCATTAATTGCTACGCGTATCATGTTATAAATTATTGTTTAATAAATGTGGTGCAAAGGTAATTTTATTTTTTTTTAAAATAAGTATTTGTAATTTAAATTTTTTTATTATTTTTGCACTCCCGAAAACGGAAACGAAGTAGGGAAAACGAAATGGTCCGTTCGTCTATCGGTTAGGACTTCAGGTTTTCATCCTGGCAAGAGGGGTTCGACTCCCCTACGGACTACGAAACGAAATTTAAAAGGCTAACAATCACATTGTTAGCCTTTTCGTTTTTTAGGTGGATACAAAATTGGATACAGTTTTTTCAAAAATCGGAAAATGAACCCCTAGGATTTTAGGATTATTTTTCTCCTTTTTTCTTCCAAAATTCACTCAAATTGTCTCTTAATTTGCTTCTTTTTTATGCTTTTGTAAATCCTTTTTAATTACTTTCGCTACGCTTTTTACTTTTTGGTGAAAATATTATAGAAATTTATAAAATGAATAAAAATCAATTTGAGTTTGTACGTCATGTTTACGATCATGATATCATAGAAATATTTTTGCGATTAAAAGACAAGGTTAAGAATTCAAGTTTGCTTGTGGAAGGGTCAAATCCAGAAGATCTGATTGAAAGGTGGGAGCTTTCAATAAAAGATTATTGTAAAAACAATGCCATTGATTTTGATGCTAGCCTGGATAAAGGAACTCTGATTGTGCCAAACAAGCATGGTTTTTATATCATAGCCCTTGTAATGAAATTAATGGCAATAGAAGATTTTAAAATACCTATGGTTTTGGATTATCAAGAAGGGCTTGCATCAAATAAAACTGAATTTATTGGTATAGTGGAATTCAATGTGCTAGGTTCGTTTAAGAATAATTCACCATTCAAAGATTCAAAAGACAAAATAACAGAAATAAGGTCTTGGATTACGATTGCAAAATCTAAGTTAAAGTCTCAAGTAGTTATAGAAGAGAGAAGTTTTGAGTCACTTTTTAGGGATAAAGGTTTTCCAAAAAAATTGAAAGCTTTGCTGGAGTCTAAGGCAATTACAGAATCTGGCACTTGGGTCGGGCTAAGCAAAAAAAGAACCGAAGTAAACATCTTAATACGAATTTTAATACAAAATGGATGTCTTTATTCATTGCCCCAGAGCCAAATAGCAAAATTGTTTTGCAAAGAATTTGGCATAAAACTTTCAGAGCGGTCAATGAGGAATGAGCCGAAGGGTGACGGGGAGTTGGAGCGGGAGTATAGGAGGATTCTGAATTTCTAAAAATTAGAGACAAGTTGAAAATTTTATTTTAATCTCATTACTCATTTTAAATATTCCGTTACCTTTTTATCTTTCAGTAAAACCAACAAGGCAATAATGTTAGACTTTTGGTGTGGCTTAAAAATTGACTTTGGAAAAAAGACGAATTGTAAAGTTTGACTTTGAAGACTTATAATGAATTATTGAGGTTTGTGGTGAAGAATATAATTTCATTTATTGATTTCATCTTGCAGGTTTTTCATCCTTTTTATGATTTCTTCAAATGATGGTGGATTGCCATAAATCATTTCCGTTCTCATTTTCTCATAATCTTGTTCCAATTCTATTAAAATATCGGCACTGGGAATGATATTTATACTACCACGTTTAAGTGTGCTGTAATCAAAACGCTTTAACCTGGAGTAATACCTTCTGTGTTTAATTATTTCTTCTATAAAATCATTGTCTTTCAGCGTTGCTGAGGTAAAATTCTGCCCACTAAGTTGAAACAAATCATAATAATGGCGAGACATACGTTCTGTGCGCATATTAGCCCGCTCATCGCGGTTGTACTCTTCATGCAGTAATAACATTTTTTCAATTAGGGTTCTATTTGGCTTTATGGTAAGTACCTCATAGTTTTCTTCTTTATAATTTTCATTGGGAAAATGGGTAGCCAATAACGAGCACGTGTTTCTTTTTATACTTGGTTCTTTGAGCGATCGAACACTAAATTCTACTTTAACTCGGTCGGCAAAATATGGATTTGGATCAAAGAGTGACACATAATTCACATATATGGTTTGTGGATCTGTATCTGGCATATCGGCTCGTACAGGTTCAGCCTCTATTGAATAAAGGTTTTCAGGAACATCGGCATTTTGAAATTCAGCTTTTAATGCTTCCATTAATACACTAGAAGTAAATGAGCATCCAGCCCGTCTTAATTGCTCTACAAATGTCTTGGATGGTTTTTCAATATATGGAATGCCAACAGCTTCTGAGCTTAATGAGATATCAATATCTTCTGAAAACCGATTGATCAATTGCCAGCCTTTGCTTAAAGATGTTCCGCCTTTAAAAGCAAAATGTTTCGCATAAGGTGTATTGAATACCATTTTAAGCGAAAGCGTTACCCACCAATCTTTTTCTATTGCTTTTGCTGATATCCCTGATATTCTAGAAGCTTCATTTATTGATGTAATTCTAGAAGCATCATTTAAGTTTTTTAGCCATCCTATCATCATGCGGACTTTAATAGGTTTTTCACAACAAAGTCACTCACTTTTGCTGGAGTTAATCGTAAATTGTATTTCAAATTTTCAGGATTTTCTTGTTTTAAAAGCTCCATTATTCGATCCATTTGTGTCTGTGATAACTTGTGCAAATTGAGTTCTTCTAATCCTAAAAACAATAAACTGGTAATGTCGCCTTTCATAGATAGTTTTTTGGCGGTGGTAGACTTGAAAATAATAGCGTTTTTCCCAATCTGAATTCTTTTTGAATTTCCAGTAGTAAGAAATACCAAGCGCATTGGTACTTGGGTAGACAGTCCTACTTTGTTCAATGCGTTTTGTCCTGAAGGTTTTATTTTAACATGTTCCTTTTTTGCCAAAGCCTCTGCCAACTGTTCCAAGGATGGTAAAACTTTTCCAAAAACCTTGTCTTTTTTGGGTATGACATAGATTCCTTGGCCCATTCTTTCTACAGACCCTTGCTCAACTAGTCTGGAAAGTGCTTTTCGTATAGCAGTAGAAGAGCCTAATTCCTTAAAATCAGAAGGCAAAAAGACATGACCAGGCTTAAATCTGCTGATCTTTAACTCAATACTATGGTTGGTCGAATACTTCACGTCACAAATATATAATTAATTGTGGGCAAATACAACGTTTTGTGTC
Organism: Bacteroidota bacterium; assembly: GCA_947451105.1. Taxonomy (GTDB): domain Bacteria; phylum Bacteroidota; class Bacteroidia; order NS11-12g; family UBA955; genus JABMMZ01. The sequence goes on from CANFXY010000080.1 coordinate 4,678, forward strand.
ACAATATTTTAAAAAATTGTGACATAAATGATATTCTGATTTAATAATGTCTGCAAATAAAACAGTTAAAGACCGGTTTATAAAGATGCTAGACATGTTTTCTAAAACTAATTTTCCATTGCCACTTATTGCCGTTCGGCAAAATCGGCAATGCTTTAAAAATATCAGTCTTAATTTTGTATTAATTAAATATTTATGGAAAAAAGACTAATTGTAACATTGGACATTGAGGAGTTAAAGCGAATCATTGAAGATTGCATAAAAGACGCCAATACAGCGCAAGAACAAGATAAAATAGAAGAAGATACTTTGTTAAAACGGACAGAGGTAGCCAAGTTATTTGGGGTGTCTCTAGTAACGCTTAATCAATGGCGTAAGGAAGGCATCATTAAACGTCATAAAATTAAGAGTAGGGTGTTTTTTAAAAAGAGTGAGGTTATGCAAGCATTGAATACACTGCCTAAGAAGTATAAATTTTAGATTAGTATGAAAATTAGAACTGTTATCTGCGCCAATCCATATTGCCTCAAAGATTTTGAAACCACCAATTCAAAACAGAAGTTTTGTTGCTTGTATTGTAAAAACCAGGCAGCTTATTGGCATAAACAAAAATACTACAAATGGGAAGTTGAGATTCAAAAGGGGAGGTTAAATAATATTAGAATTTTAGAGGAACTAATTCAAAGAAAGCATAACAATGTAAATTCCAATGAACTTCTCAAAATGGGATTTGATTTTAAAATTGCTTTGTTGCCAGACAAGGACGATTTGAACCGTTATGTCTACAGATTTGGCAATCTTTATTTGGTGCAAATTTCAAAGTTTGATTTTAATATTATAGAGCTCGCAAAAATAAAATTTAGTAAGAATGAAGATAATTAAATTAACAATGCTTGATTTTAATCATAGTATTGGTTTCACAAATGTGAAATCGTCAAAGCAAGATATTAGTGTTGGAATTAATAAAACGCCAAGAAATTCTTTTAAAGATGAAAACACCCAAAAAATTCTTTTAGTTGGTGTTGGAATAATTGTGTTTTTAGTGGGGGTTACTTTGGTTTATGAAATTATTTCAGATAAGCACAAAGAGAAAGACTTAGAATTAAAAAACCAAGAAAATGTAATTCTGTAAATATTTTTTAGATATATTAATTAATGCAATCATTTCTTGAACTCAGTTATATCTTCTATTATACTAATTTGAAATTTAAAGTATAATAGGATTGCCCCTTGTTTCTAAAGGAGCTCTTTTAAGAACTAGGATTAATTCCAAAGATCCTATTTCGGATAGCAAAATTGAAAATTTCAAGTCTGTTTCTTAGGTTTAATTTAGAGCAGATATTTTGAATGTGCTTTTTTATAGTGGAACACTCAGTTCCTGTTTTAATGGCTATCTCTTTATTTGTGCAACCATTGCAAATATGATTAATAATTTCTAATTCACGGGGAGAAAGTTTATGATGGCGCTTGAATTTTTCTGTTTTTGTTGATTGGTTTTGGTGAATTTTTAAATATTCAACCACAGTAGGTGAAATATAATTCTCTCCAAGCATAACATTTTTAATAGATGTTATAAATTCTTGTAATTCGTCAGAATTTAGCAGAAAACCATTGTATCCACGTTTGGTAAAGGTTTCAAAATTGTTTTCAAATGGATTTTCAGAAACAAGAATGATTTTGGTGTTAGGGTGTAATATTCTTATTACTTCAGCAATATCAAAACCAGTTTTTTGAAGATCATAAATTTCTATTGCTATGATAGCAAGATTAAAGTTCCTTTCTTTTATTTTTTCTAGGACAGATGTATAACTTGTAGCCAGGATAACTTCCCAAGCCAATTCATTTCTCTCAAAATAAATCTTGAAGAGTTGATCTAATAATTTATGGTTATTAAATAATAATAGTTTATGCTCCATAGTGTTTTCATGAAATAATGTAAAGTCATTTTTATTAGTCTTAGTTTTTCTTAAAGGCAAATTAAAAAAATAAAATCAAAATAAACAAGAATTGACTATACCACTTTAGTAGTATAATTATACTACTAAAGTGGTATGTGCTTAAAAATCAGGGAAATAAATTTGGATAATTACTATTATTTTTTACTTTTGTCATAAACAAATGTGATTTATGAAATATAAAATAATAATAGGTTTACTAATATTCTTCTTTAGTAATTCTATAACTTCTCAAGTCATTATCAACTTCAATTCTATTAATGAGTATATGTTTAAAACTAAGGAGGCATTGAATTTTACAGCGATCAATTCTAGTTTGAAACCAGTAGAAGTGAATTTTTATGGAAAAATAACTAATCAGGATGGAGAATCTATAGTGGAATTTAAGACAGAACCTTTTTTGTTGAATCCTGGAAGTAATTTTATTACTCCAATGACAGTTTCAATTAGAGATGTTAATTATTATATAAATGATATAGCAGAAATAGAAGAAAAAACAGGGACTTATCCATCAGGAAATTACTTTGTATGTGTGTGGACGAATTGTGCCACCCCTGACTGTAACGGTTCTGGTTCTGAAATTGGTAGAACCGAGCAACCTGTTTGTGTGAAAATACACATTGAAAATCCAACACCTTTATTGTTGTCGTATCCGGAAGATAATTCTGAAATTTTAGAAACTCGACCAATTTATACTTGGATCCCGCCGGGTCCAATTGCTTCTTCCGCTAATTTGAACTACTCTTTTAATTTAGTTCAAATAAATGATGGTCAGACAAAACAAGATGCTTTGGCTCTCAATAGACCTTTAATCAAGTTAGATGGTTTGGGAAGTCCTATGTTGGTTCATTCTTATGATTTACCTGCATTAGAAGAGGGGAAATCTTACGCATGGCAGATAGTTGCGTTTGTTGGTAAATCCTATTTTGCAAGCAGTGAGCAGTGGAAGTTTAGGGTTAAAAAAGATACAATAAATTTTAAATTAATTCCTAAGAACTTATCATATATTGAAATTACTGGTCAAACAGGTAATGCTATGTATTATGCAGTAGATTTTTTGAAAATTAAAAATGAAGTAAGGTTTAAAAGTGGAACAATCGTACTAAGTTTTAAAGACAAAAGCGGTAATAGTATTAAAATAAATAATTCAAATTTTGTTATTAAGCCAGGAGACAACAGATTGGATTTAAATTTAAAAAATGAATTAAAGTTTAGACATGGAGAAGTCTATGAACTTACTGGATATTTACTAAGCGGAGAATTATTCACAATTAAATTTACATATATCGATTCTACTTTATTGCCTAATGAATAGACTACATAAAAACATACTAGCATTGTCCTTGCTTATTTCATTAATTTCTTTAGGAGTAACTATGAAATTATTAATGAATGAAAAAAAGACTTACTTTATCAATAATGGGAAGTTATATGAAGGTTTCACTCTGAAAGTTGAATATGAAAATCAATTAAAAAACTTAAGAATTCAAAGAAAGAATATGCTTGATAGTGTTGAACTTACTATTCGTCAATTGAGTGCCCAAAGTAGAGAGGAAGAATCAAAAGTCGCTCAAGAATACTATTTTGAAAAAGCCAAAAAATTCGAGGAAGAAGAAGCGAGTTTATTAGACGAGTATAATGCCCAAATATGGAAAAGATTAAATCAGTATGCAATTGAGTTTTGTAAAGAAAGAAACATAGATATCATGTTTGGCGCAAATGGCAGTGGTACATTGCTGCACGCGAGTGAAAGTATGGACTTAACCAATGATTTATTAGCTTATTCGAATAAAAAATATGCAGGTAAATAAATTTCTAGTTCTTGGGCTAAGCTTGCTTTTTATTGGCTGCTCCAAGTCAAATCTTTCTCCTAAAGAAATGATAACGTGGCTTGAAGACAAGGAAAACGGACTGATTAAGCAAGAAATTATTGATGGGGCTAAATATACTGTTACACTTCATCCCTCGCAATATTTGGAGGCAAGAGCTATCATTGAAAATGATAGTTTTATGTTAGCAAATTGTAACGACCAAAATTGCTCTATTATAGTTAAAATGGAGCCTACTGATAATCAAACACAATTTCTGAAATTAGGGGTTGTTCAAAAAGAAGAACCTTTTGGAAGAATAAATTATTATATGAATGGCTTTCAAAATGATATTAAAATTTTGAATGGTGATGATACGTTAACAGTTGAAAATTTAATTTACGAAAGGCTGTATAATGTTTCACCCGCACAATTAATTTTATTTGGTTTTAAAGTTAAAAATTTCAACAATTCAATTAAAGTAATATTTGAAGATAGAGCAATTAACACAGGAAAAATGCAATTTGAATTCAGTTCTGATGTTTTAACGTCTATCCCTAGAATTAAAATTTAAAAAACTATACTATGAATAGGTTTGGAAATATTAGAAAACGAGGCCGCTTGATAGCAACATTTTTTGCTTTAAACATCATATTTGAAATAGTAGCACCACTAAAATTGATGGCATTAACAGGTGGACCATCTCAGCCTGAATCATCAAGTTTTGAACCCGTTGGAACAACTGAGATGGTAGATTTGTTTTCAGGCGATTTTACTTATAATATTCCACTATTTGATATTGGAGGATATCCTGTAAATATAAGTTATCATGCAGGGATTGGTATGGATCAAGAAGCCACGTGGGTTGGATTAGGATGGAATATAAATCCTGGTGCAATAAATAGAGGAATGCGAGGTATACCTGATGATTTTACTGGAGATGAAATTGTAAAGTATACCAACACCAAGCCAAATAAGACGATTGGATTTAATTACAGTGGGGATCTTGAAATATTTGGTTTTGCAGGTATGAAAAAGAGGAATCAGTCTTTTAATAAATATAAGCAAGTTAAAAGAATGAACCAGTTAGATAAAACAAATTTTGGTTTTGGAATTGTATATAATAATTATAAAGGAATGGGATATTCACTTGATGTGTCAACTGAAATGCAAAAAACTCATTACTTGACCGAGGTTGAATTCAAAGAAAAAATTACTCAAGCAAGCACATACGCCTCACAAGAGTTTATTGATAAAACTGGTGACTTGAATGTAGATAATCAGTTTAATACTAATAAGGAAGATTGGTTGTTAAAAGATAAGGAAATTGGAGATAGAATTGCTAAAACTGTTTATGGTAAGAAAATTCTTAATACTTCAACTAAAGATTTAATTATAAAAGATCATAAAAAGAGTATTGGTAAAATATCTATAAGTGCAAGTTCTGGCGGAGGTTCTAGTGTCAATTATAATTTCTCCTCTAACAATAAATCTAATTGGGTAAATAAATTCAATGTGAATCAAAGTATAGGAATAGGTTATAATTCCTTTGTAGGTATGACAAGTTTTGAATTTGGATTTTCTACATCAAAAGACACTAGGCATGATAAAATAAAAAGCATAAGGAGTAGTAATGGTGGAATTGGTTCTTATTTGCCAATTGGCAATTACTCTTATATTCCATATATGTCAACATCAAATTTAAGTACATCACAATCATTCAACTTTACTCTAGGTTTCGATGCTTTTGGTGGTCATCCCAATATGAGAATGAGTGGCTTTTACAATACAGAGGAAATTGAAGAAAAGAATAAGATTCAACATGTAAAATCATATGGGTATTTGTATGAACAGGATATTTATGAAAAAAGGGGGGATGGTAATATTTTGATGGATTTTAATCGTGAAAAGGAATCAGTAGGCAATAAGAATGCAACCCATTTGCCTATAGCAAACCATACATATGATATTTATAGCATTTCAGGCCAAGGAATTGGTGGCATGTATAGACCTCATAGAAAAACAATTGGCATTCTGCATGATAAAACAACTAAAAGTGAAAACAAGAAATTTGGGATGAATGATATAGGTCTAGAATTAGGCTTTGGTCAATGGTTTAGATTTGGAATAAATTATAAGAATAAAGTTCAAAGAGCCTCAAGTGGGCTATGGTATGATGGAAAAAATGAAGGTGATTTTTTGAAGTCCGATGAAGATAATCAGCTGGTGGGTTTTTTAAATTATAGGATGGATACTGTCTCAAATAATAAAAGGAATAAACAGTTTTATTTCAAGGCAGCTGGTGAACAAACTCCTTCTGACAATGATATTGCTAACAGCTGGAGCGGTGCGGAAGCGGTTGCTTTGAAAATTAGTAAAAATGGGAAGAAAAAAAACTTAAGATTCGCTAAAATTGAAAAATCTTTAATTGGCAAAAGTCAAAATATAAAAGCATTTTCTAATAGAAATCCAATCCGTAATAATGTAATTACTTTTTTAACCGCAGAAGAAGCAAGTGTTCAAGGGATAGGTTATGAGCCTCAATTGATTAGCTATCCACAAAATTATTGGTCAAATTTTATAAAATCTCAAATTGTTCCAGAAGTAGAGAGTTTTAATAGATATAATGGTGAAAATGGTGCTAAAAGATACCATATATCAGAAGTGACAACATATGGGAATGACGGGATGCGTTATGTGTATGGCATTCCAGCCTACAATAAGGTCCAAAAAGAAACTAACTTTGCTATTTCTAAGGATATGGTTGGAGGCGACATATCCGAAAGAGCTGAATATGTCTCTCAGGGTTTGGTCCATTATGAGCCTAGTTTAGGGGATAATTCAGTATCAAATACACGAGGTATAGATAATTATTATTCACAAACTAATTTGCCCCCTTATGCGCATTCCTATTTGCTAACAAGTGTTTTGTCCCCAGATTATGCCGATTTAACTGGTAATGGAATAACCGATGATGATTATGGAAGTGCAGTGAAATTTAACTATCATAAAATAAATGGATCTTATCAATGGAGAACTCCGTATGAAGAAAATACAGGAAACTTAGATTTAGGTCTAATTACAGATAATGCCGACAATAAAGCTTCTTATATTTATGGAGAAAAAGAGCTGTGGTATTTACAATCAATGGAGTCAAAAACCCATATTGCTGAATTTAAGTTATCAAAAAGAAACGATGGCCATGGTGTAAAAGGTGAAAATGGCGGCTTAGATACTTCGATAAATAATTGTCAAATGAAGTTAGATTCAATAGTTATTTTTAG
>CANFXY010000081.1 GCA_947451105.1 Bacteroidota bacterium
AGTGAATTGATTACCACCCAACCTTCAGCTTCTGTCTCGCTGTCTTTCCATTCAAAGACAATCTCAGGTTGCTTATTTTCGAATTTTTCTAATAATTTACGCATCGTTTTATTGCTGCGCAAATATACGTATTACTTGCTTTTATTGGCTAAGAATTTTATCGAGAAAAGCAGGGTTTTTGTTGACCCCAATCACTTGAATTAGGGTTTTTTACAGAAATTATTTCCCTCTGCCTTGCACCATAATCAATATGGTATAGGCCATGATTTTAAAATCGAGGGCCAAACTGTTGTTTTCAATATACAAGATATCGTAATACAAACGTTCGATCATTTGGTCGAGGTTTTCAGCGTACCCGTATTTCACTTGTCCCCAACTGGTAATGCCGGGTCTGACTTTTTGCAAACGTCTGTAATAAGGGGCTTTCGCTATAATCTTTTCAATAAAAAAGGCGCGTTCTGGCCTTGGACCTACCACACTCATTTCACCTTTTAACACATTCCAAAATTGAGGGAATTCATCCAATCTGGTCTTTCGCAATATTTTGCCAATTTTGGTAATTCTTGGGTCATCTTCCTTTGATAATTGTGGGCCAGCCGATTCAGCATCGGTACGCATGCTTCTAAATTTAATGATGCTAAACGGTTTGCCTTTCAAACCAATACGTTCTTGTTGGTAGAATATTGGGCCTTTGCTGCTGAGTTTTATCATCAATGCGATGATGAGCATGAAAGGGAAGCTAAAAATCAAAACTAAGATGGAGAATAAAATATCAAAAACGCGCTTGGCGTTCTTTTGCCATTCGGGCATCACTTCAAAATCAACTTCTATCAATACCGCACCTAAAATATTGTTCATTTTTACCATGCGGGTAAAAATTGAATACATGTCGGGGATGATTTTGATGAATACATTTTCATTTTCCACCATGTTAAACACTGCATTTAATTTGCTGTGTTCGGTGGTTTCGAGGGCGATGACCAATTCTTCAATCTGCATGCTGTGGATCAAAGCAGGTAGGTCTTTGTAGTTGCCAAGCAGTGGTAAGTTCTTTTGCATTTGCGCCGTGTCTTCGCCATTCACGGTAACAAATCCAAGGAATTTAAATCCATTGCTAATCTTAGCATTTTGTAGGTCGTCGAACAGTTTTAGTGCTTTTTCATTAGAGCCAACCAATATGGTGTTAAACCCGTAAATGCGTTTTTGTATTCTGTGGTTGGTTCGGCTTGAGAGTATAAAACGGCCAAGATACGTAACCAAACACTGCAAGGAAATGAGCAGGAAAAAAGTTTGGTAATAGGCCCTGTAATTGCTCACACTATCGTCGAGCAATAGGGCAAAGAAAATGATTAATGAGCCAAAGAATGAGGTATAAATGGTTTGCTTAAGTTCCCTCAAGCGCGAGCGCCTGAAGATGTTTCTGTAGTATCCTGTAAAGTAATAAAGAACCAACCAAAATGTAGGGATAGCAATAATGCCCAGAATTAATTTAATATCTCTACTAAGAGGAATTTGATAATCGCTGTGTGCGGTATCAATGTAGTTTTTCCTAAACCAAAACAATAAAAACCAAACAACAGCAGCACTTAAGTAATCTGAGAGGAGGTATTTTATGGTTTGTTTGGCCTTGTTCAAAGTGCAAATTAATTAAGGTATACGAGTTTCAGATTGTCTAAATAGACTTGGTAGTCCGTTTTGTCATTGTCTTCTTTGTAAAATCCGAAGAACAAACGAATAGGTGTTCCCGAAGTAAGATCGCCAATTTGAGGTTTCAAATTAACGTAAATCTTTTTCCATTTTCCAGCGGTAGAATTTATAACCATTACAGGTGCTTGGTCGTAGTCAGCACCAATGTATGAATAAACGCCTACTTGGACATTTATATTGCTTTTGATGTCAAGTTCTACATACACATCGGTGCCCAAAAATGGGATATCGTTAAAGGTAGAGAGCGTGCTTCGTTCAAATACAACAAAGCTGTCGCTACTAACATTGATAAAACCGCAGTAGTTGGATCCAGAAAAAGGTTGATCGACCCCCGGAGTAGAGGTGGGTATGGTGTAAAATGAATCGTTTGTGCTGTTCGCGCCAGACTTCACGATTGAGATGGCTTGGTCTTCGAAATCTTCCATCCACCTAAAATTTGCATTGCTTCTATAGCTTATTTTAGGTTTTAAACTGTCAATTTTACCCGCTTCGAGATTGACTGTTTGGGTAAATGATTCGTAGGGTTTAAAATACTTTTGGCTATTGGAAGATGCATTTTCTTTAATGTTGGGGAAAACGATAACCTCAGCATTGCCGGTAGCGATGACAGGAAATGTTGCAGGCAATTCAAATGTGCCAATTTCAGCCCCGTTCACATATACTTTTGCGCTAATAATGTCAGCGGTGTTAAGTCCTTGGGTTAACGGATTGCTGTTGAGTGTAAATTTACTGATGTGTAAATACGATGGGATGGGTTCTTGCTCTTGGTCACACGACAAAAACAAACTCGAAAAAACAATTAAAATTAAGAATGGCTTAGACAAATGATTCATGTTGACTATAGGTGAAATGTTGCATCACGCTTACCACATTCATTGCTTCATCAATAGAAACAAGGGGTGATACTCGGTTGCTTATACAATCAACAAAGTTCAACAAATCTTTTTGAATTACATCAAAATACATAATCTTTTTTTCGGCAGTATGCATTTTTTGAGCGATTGAAGTATGCGACGCTTCAGGAGAATCGAAAGGCAATTGGTGTTCCAAATTGACATCCAATCTGGTTTCTTCCACTTTAAATGCCGCAATGTCTGCATGGATAATTTTTCCTTTTTGGTACAAAGTGAGGGCGTGTTTGGCCTCCTGGCTAACTGTGTTTAATACAATTTCAGATGTGCTGCTGTTGTCAAAAGTAATGTGCACTTTCACTTCATCAGGACTTTGGTTGAAAATATATTGGTGGTTGATTTTCACTTTGTGTACAGGTGAATTAACGCAGCGCAACACCATATCTATGGTTTCATACATCAATTCTTTGCTGTGCCCATCGGTGAAATGGGTGTTAAAAGGAATTTGTATTTTGTATTGTATAAATGTTGGTTTGCTTACCGATTGACGCGCTGTGGTGTAAACACAACCTAGGCCTGGTATATTTGCTATATAAAACAAGGTATCGGCTTCATCTCTATATTTATTGAGTAATGACAGTTCGGTGTAACTCAGGTCAGGGAATTTGTCAAATAGGATGTGTTTAAAGTTTCTGATGCACTCAGCCAGTATATCGAAGGTGTTTTGGTGTCCAGTGCCACAGAAAACAATTGCGTCGGCCCTTTTAATAAAATCGGTAAATGGAGAAATGCCATAAAACGACTCGAAATTATTCGCGTCTGTGCTGTCGAAAGAACCGATGACTTCAAACGATTCGTTCTTTTGCAAATAGGTTAAATATTGACCTACTGCATCTGGGTTTCCTGCTATGCCGACTTTAATTTTAAACAAATGTGTTCAAATAAATTTGTTACAAAAATGCAATAGTTGCTTATTTGCGGCACTATTTTGTTATTAACCGTGTACTAAAGACCATACATTAACTATTTTGAATACCTATCAAGACACCTATAAACACAAGGGTTTACGCCTTCAGTTAGTCGAGCTACTCAAGCAGAAGGGGATAGTCGACTTTTTGGTTTTAGACGCCGTTTCCAAGCTTCCGAGGCATTTTTTCTTGCCACATGAGTTCGATTCGCATGCATATGAAGACAAAGCTTTCCCTATTGGAGAAGATCAAACGATCTCTCAACCATACACTGTAGCCTATCAATCTCAATTGCTTCAATTAAAGCAAAACGATAAGGTATTAGAAATCGGAACGGGCAGTGGTTATCAGGGGTCAATACTTTCATTATGCGGTGCCCAAGTGTACAGCATTGAAAGGCATGCGAAACTATCTGCAAGCGCGGCTTCTACCATTAAAAAGGTAAACGCGATTGGTTTAAATATTCAAATGAATATGTTTGTGGGTGATGGCACCAAAGGTTTGCCCGAACATGGTCCCTACAACAAAATAATAGTAACTGCAGGAGCGCCATCAGTGCCCAAGGCCTTGGTAAAGCAGCTGAGCATTGGCGGTTTATTGGTGATTCCTGTTGGCGGCGAAAAAGACATGCAACGCATGGTGCGCATTACCAAAGTAGATGCAACGAATATAAAAACCGAGGTATTTGAACAATTTAGTTTTGTTCCATTGCTTGGGGAAAATGGTTGGAAATAGATGCAAAAGAAATACAAAATAAAAGGCTTGGCCTTGCCATTTAAGAAGGCAAATAGCACCGTGCTCGGTTTGGGCATTTCTGGGTATTTGTATTATTTAGGGTTTTCAGTCGGTGAAATAAATTTTGAGATAGTTTGTATCCTTTTGTTCGCGTCGGTTATTTTATACTCCACTTTAGTGATTTTGTTTGGTTACGAAGCAATAGAAATTAATTACGACCAAAAATCATGGGTTGTTTACACCAAATTAATTGGATTGAAACAAGAGTTTAAAAGCAATTCTGCTGAGAATTTACAGTATATCTTGTTGTCTGAAATTGCCTACCGAGACGATGTTACACCCTTGAATGCAGATGATGTTTTTTATATTGTCTACATCATTTTTGATGGCGACCGTAAGCAAGCGGTAATTGAGACTTCAAGCAGATCTGAAGCAGAGGAAAGGGGTAAAGAAGTTGCAAGATTATGGGCTATAGAATTCGAAGTCGCAGCTCATGTCGATTAAAATCAAAGGTGTATAAACTGCCAAAATTGGCGAAAGTTTTCAAATGCACCTTCGTGGTGTTTTGTTTCTTTGGGCGTAATAACTAAGGTAAAAGGAATGCCGCCTTCCCATTTGGTGTGAACTTGGTCAATTAAAGTTTCCATCTCATAATTTCCTATGATGTAATGGGTGCCTGGTAATCCGTTTTTGTCTATAAATTTTTCAACCTTGGTTTGGTTGCTCAAAGGGTCGAATGAAACAAAAATGAATTTGAAATTTTCACCGACTAAGCTGGTATCGGCTTGAACAAAATAGGGGAGTTCACGCACACAAGGGCCACACCAAGTCGCCCAAAAATTAATAACGATGGTTTGGCCGCTGTCGGCTTGCATATGGGCCAGTTTAATCACCTCAGCACCATTCATTACACTAAGTTTTTGAGCATTAATGCTGTTAAATACAAAGACCGTGAAGAATAACAGAATGAAAGTATAAAGTTGTTTTGCGCGCATTTTTAAGAATATGAGCAAATATAATGCCTTTAATTTTAAGCAAAAAAAAAGTCCTAAGATTTAACTTAGGACTTTTAAATATTAATTTTGAATTAAGCGTTTGTGCTTCCCAATACGCTGTTCATGCTTCTAACGGCTTCAGCTGATTTATTGAATGCAGCTTGTTCGCTTTCTGTTAATTTGTAGTCTACGATTTCTTCCCAACCGTTTTTGCCGATCACAACTGGTACACCTAAGCAAATATCGTTTTGACCATATTCACCTTCTAAGTATACGCAGCATGGCATTACTTTTTTCTCGTCTCTCACGATTGCTTCTACCAAGGCAGCTCCTGCAGCACCTGGCGCATACCATGCACTTGTGCCCAACATGCCGGTTAAAGTAGCACCTCCAACCATGGTGTCAGCTGCAACTTTAGCCAAAGCTTCTTCATTTAATTTATAACTTACTGGCATTCCGTTGATGGTCGCTAGTCTGGTCAAAGGAATCATGGTGGTGTCACCGTGACCGCCAATAACCACACCGTGGATATCGTTGGTAGATGCTCCTGTAGCCAATGATAAGTAGCATTTGAAACGCGCACTGTCTAAGATACCACCCATACCAATGATACGGTTTTTAGGAATTCCGCTAGATTTCAAAGCCAAGTAGGTCATAGTATCCATTGGATTACTGATAACGATAATAATGGCATTTGGAGAATGCTTCAATATATTTTCTGTTACCCCTTTAACAATACCAGCGTTGGTGCCGATAAGTTCTTCACGGGTCATGCCTGGTTTACGAGGAATGCCACTGGTGATAACCACAACATCGCTGTTAGCGGTTTTGCTATAATCGTTTGTGCTACCAGTAATTCTGGTGTCAAACCCAAGTAAAGAGGAGGTTTGGAATAAATCTAAAGATTTACCTTCACTGATACCTTCTTTAATGTCTAATAATACCAATTCTGAACAAAGTTCTTTGCGGGCAATGTTGTCTGCACATGTTGCGCCAACTGCTCCTGCTCCTACGACTGTTACTTTCATATGATTGTGATGCTTAAGTGTTATAAATTATTCGGCAAAGGTATGACAGATTTTTCAAAGTTTAACACATTAAACTACTATATTCCAATAAATGAGCAATGTCAATTTTAATGCAACGAATTGAGGATTTTATTTAGGTCTAGAATTATTGAAATTCTATTTTATTTAGCAACTTTTGGTCTTTGAAGTAATAGGCCTCATAATATTGATTATATAGTGTATGGACTTTTTCTACAATGATTTTGTCTGAATCTATTCCTTGGTTTTGGATAATAGCTATTTGTTCGTTGTTTAATTCATTGATAGGAATAACCTGCTCAAATTCGAATCCATCATCATAGGTAAATTCCATGGCGTAGTTGGCATTCTGCCATTGCATTTTTGTTTCTAAACCTTTTGAAATTAACTTTGATGAAATTTCCCCTCTGTTTAATTTCATTAAACTATTTCCTGATTGGATCAACATGATTAATCCTGAAATAACCATGGCAGAGTATCCTATCTTTTTGAAAGAAACTGTGCTCAGGCGGTGCAAGATGTATTTCATGCTAAAACTCGATAGTATAGCGGCCAATGCAACCAATAAGCCAATTATTAAAACGTGTTTGTTAATTAATCCAAACGCAACATACAAAATGATTTTAATTAGATGAAGTACCACTTCATTGGCGGCTCTTGTGGCGATGATTTCTTCATTACTCAGACCGAATTTGAGGTAAAATTTATTGAACAATAAACCCACCGCACCTGTCAGTCCCGATAAAGCACCAGCTATAAAACCGATTACACAAAGTGATAGGTTTTTGGGTTTTTGGTATTGCTGAAGATTTTTTTTTGCCTTGAAAATAAGTGGGATATTGCTGACTAAGAATAACCCCATAATAATTTCTAGATAAATGGGATTAATGAATTTTAACAAATAAGCGCCTAACCATACAGCGGGCAAGGCAGATGGCACAAAATACTTTACGATTGGCCAATGAATGTTTTTGTAAAACAGTAATATTCTGGAGCTAGAACTAGAGAAAGTGCCAATAGATAAGGCTGCCGGCACCTGTGAAATTGGCATTAGAGCACCTAGAATAGGCATCAAAAGCAAACCTGCACCTCCTCCACAAATGGCACTTAGCGAAAATGCGAATAGAGCACAAAGGAAAATGATAATTAAGCTAGACATTAGAATGCCTCACAAATTTAATCTATTTAAATCCTGTTCAATCTTTTAATTGCCGTGTTTTTTCCAATACCGTTTGCCATAGCTGCAAAAAATCTCTTCACCTTCTTTGATGTTGCGCTTGGCAATTAGACAAATGTTCTCGTCATCGTCTATGCTTATAATAGCATTGTTTCTGAATTTTCCGTTTTCAAATGCTTGTGCATCGTTGGCGTATTTTGCAAAACCTTTGGTCTTGCCCGCATCTAATATACTTCCATTGGGTAGGTTCATGAAGTATTGGTCTTGTTTTAAAGCAATCCGTTTTTCAATCTGTTTCTCGTTTAAAACAGTGCCTTTGAATAGGGCGATGATTTCACCCTTGAATATTTTTATTGCCGTAAATAAACCACTCCCAGCATGTTCAATTTGTGATACGTCCGTATACAAGTAGTCAGATTCAGGGAGTTCAATAGGGATCATCTTTTGCCTTCAAGGTATTTGATGCGTTCAGATTTAGAGAAGAAAGTCCAAGCAATGAAGCGACTGTTTTTATTGCCTTGTCCCATTTCTACTGTTCTTTGTTCGGTAACACCCAGCTCGCTTAAGAACCTTTGTAAGATATGGATGTGGGCCGATTTGGATACCAAGCTGCTAAACCAAAGGACATTCTTTTTGAATTTGGTGCTTTCTTTGGCCATGTCTTGGATAAACTTAAGTTCACCACCTTCATATATCAATTCATTGTTTTGTCCACCAAAATTTAAAGCATCTTCTTTAATGGTCTCGGCATTTAAGTTTTTCAATTTTCTTAGAGTCCCAGCGCTTGCCTCTTCTTGTGAAGAATGGAAAGGAGGGTTGCACATACTGGCTTCAAACAAGTCATCTTTATTGACTATGCCTTTGAAAAATGCATTTTTGTTTTCTTGGAGTTTAAGTTCAACGCCCTCGTTTAAAGCGGCGTTTTTTTGCAAAATTTCATTTGCGTTATTCAGGGCATTTTCATCGATGTCCGTTGCAATAAATTTCCATTTATAAACAGTGTGTCCAATGATGGGGTAAATTAAATTGGCGCCAGTTCCAATATCCAAACATCTAAAGTTAGGGTGTATAAGGGTGTCTTTTTCTGGAAGTTCGTTAAGTATATCGGCTAAGAAGTGAATATAGTCTGCACGCCCAGGAATAGGAGGGCATAAATAGCCTTTGGGGATGTCCCAAAATAAAAGCTTGTAATCTTTGAAAAGTATGGCTTTGTTCAGTGTCTTAACCGCCTCTGGGTCGAAAAAATTGATGGAATTATCACCGAAATCTGTTTTAATGACAAAATTAGAGAGTTCTGGTAAAGCCTTGCAAAGTGCGTCCAAATCGTAGCGTCCTTGGTGAGAATTTCGGGTGTGTAAACCAGGTGCTTTCGGTTTGGGTGCGCTTACTTTTTTAGGGATTTTGTGGTATTTTTTCAAGGCCTACAAATTTAAGGGAAATGTGAGCCTGAATGCAGAACAATAATAAATTAATAAAGAATAGGCTTCTAAAAACTATCTTAAGACCGTTAGCGTACCTCTAAATTTATAACTTTTACCATCGAAATATTTAAATTGGATAACATATGTGTATACCCCGTCTTGCACAAAGGTTCCTTGGTAGCTGCCATCCCAAGCTTTCTTAGGGTCGTTGCTGCTGTATATTTCTTCACCCCAACGGTTGAATATAGTCATGTTGAAATCTAAGACTTCACCTATGCCTTCAATTTTAAAACCGTCATTTAACAAATCTCCATTCACTGTAATTGCACTTGGAATATATACATTAAAGTTGTTTGGGTATAATGAGAAGAATTGATTTGAACTATCTACGCAACCGTTTTTGTCTGTTACAACCAGGTGCACATAACCTTTAAATTGTTCGGCAATATTGATGCTAGGCGTGTCTTTGAAACTCATACTTCCATCTGGAAATAACCATTGGTATTTGTGCGTTGGGTTTTGAAGCGGCTTGAATTTTAAATTCATTTGATTGATTCCAAAGTTGCTGCTGCTTAATGTAAAGTTGGCGATAGGTAAAGGATTAACCAGAACTGCATTGTTGGCTGATATTAAATTGCTACAAGCATATTGATCGCTTACGGTTAATTTCAAATTAAAATTTCCTACCGTGTTGTACGAATGGTTTGGGTTTTGAAGGATCGATGTGTTCCCATCCCCTAAATCCCATAACCAAGTTTTAATTGCCGACCCTGCAGTTTGTTTTGCTTTAATGTTGGCTGTAGCATATAAACAAATGCTGTCGCCAATAATTTGTGCATCGGGTATTTCAAGAACATAGACATCAAGGCTGCTGGTATCGGTGCAAAACTCTTCTGTGCGTATAAGCAATTTAATGGTTTTTTTGCCAATGCTGTTGAAGGTGTATGGCGATAAACTGTCGACGTTCGTATAGGTGTTGCTTCCGTATACGAATTGTTTGAAATCAATTTTATCGCCACTAGCACTTGAACTGTTTTGAATTGAAAAAGCTTGTTGGTTATAGCATTGGGAATCTTGATTGACGGTCATTTTTGCCATTGGTTTGTCCAACACAAACACCGATTTAACGATGCTGTCTCTGCATGCATTTGGCGTTTTTGAAATTAATTTTATACTGTGTTTTCCTTTGCCAATGTTTTGTAAAATCAAACTGTCAACTACAGAAGATTGTCTTAAATTGTTATCAAAGTACCATGACTTTAAATCAGGGTTGCTTAAGCTTTTTAATGTAAATTTATTGGGGTTAAAACATTGAATGCTGTCGTTGACCGTAAAATCAACATTTGCTTTCGGAGACACCCATATCCAAATGAAACTTGTGTCGCTGCAGTCTTCTTGATCGCTTGTTGAATAAACGATTCTGTAGCGGCCTGAATCTTTGAAGTTGTAATTGTTAAGACTATTTGAAGAGCCAACAATTTTGCCGTTGTCTATCCAAGTAGTTGTTTTTGCGCCTCCATTGTAATAGGTGCTGTTTTGGCTAAAGTTGAACAAGTTGCCATTCAAGCATTGTGTATCATTGTCTACGCTTATTTTAGCCACGGGGTTTCTAAATACATTTAGATAGCGTGTTATGGAATCCGCGCATCCAGGGATAGGACTTTTAACCAATAGCTTAATGGTTTTAAGTCCGTAGGCTTGATAACGCAAAGAATCTATTCGTTTACCCGTGCCGCTTTTGTTTTCATCTAGCGACCATGAATAGCTTAAGTATTGTCCCTTTGATGTATCAATCAGCGTAAACAGATTTCCCTTGAGGCATTTCGCAGAATCAGGGGCGTAAAAACCTGCTTTAGGTACTTGAATAACCTCAAGGTTTTTGGTTATGGAGTCGTTGCAGCCGTAGGGTGAAATGGCCAAAAGTTTTACTTTATATTTGCCAATGCTGTTGTATCTGAAGTTTTTAATGGTAAGTGCAGTGCTTTTGCTGCCATTTCCAAAATTCCATTTCAAGTCAAATGAATCGGTTTCAACAAAGGTGGTGCTGCTAAAGGTCCAACGTGCAGAAGGTAGACATTTGATGGTGTCAGCTGTGCTGAGGGTGAAATTAACGGTTGGTTTTGGCCAAACTTTAACCGCATAAACGGCCGTGTCTTTGCAATTGTGATCGGTAATGGCAATATGGTTGTAAAAACGCAAAACTTCACCTGATTTTTTGTCGTATACAAAGGTTTTAAACGTTTTTAATGAATCGCTTGTAATGCTGGTGTTGTCGCTGAAGTCCCACTTAACTTTTGCGATTCTTCCGGTGACAACTTGAGAACTGTCATAAAGAAAAATCGGTCTATTGGAACAAAATTCTTCGCCCTTTGCTTTTGGGAAAACTTTTGAATTGGGGTAAACTGTAATGTCTATTGGGTAGCGGGCTTTACAATTGGCTTGTTTGGTATACACATCATAGTATACTTTGTATTTACCTGGCATTGGGAAGTGCACATTGATATCGCCTTGATCCCATATCGTTTGCCAATTAAATACCCAAGCTTTGTGTTCAATCTGGTCTGCGAAAATACTGGTCGAATCTTTGAATCTGAATTTGTTGTATTTAAAACAGTTTTGCAGGGAATCAATAAAAATATTTGATAAAATATCAATTTTACTAACTTTTCCGGTATCTACAAAATGACAGTAGCCAGAAGTGTCGGTAGCTCTAACCCAAATGCTTTTGTTGCTCCATGCTTTATAACTATTTAAGGTGCTGCTGTCTTGCCA
>CANFXY010000082.1 GCA_947451105.1 Bacteroidota bacterium
CCAACTTCATGGGCTATTACGTATTGGTGACCAGGCCAATTTCCGCCGTTTAAAGTAATCATTGGGTATTCCATACCATCGCGTGCATCGGCTGCAACAATTTTTGGCCATCCGTACATTCCAAAATCATTGCTGTAAGTTTCCACTACTTTGGCAACAAATGCTGCTGTTGGGTACCAATAAGCTGCATTTTGCTCTTGAGCCAGGGCAATGCAACGGATGCCATTCCACATAACTTCTGCCATTCTGTATGTTGGATCGGCAGTGAAAGCAAAGTCGTGCACATTTTCAGCGTGGTAAATCCATGTTTTTCTTGAATCTCCTGGAATGGTATATTTATAGTTGGTGGGAACTCTTTTTGTTTTTCCGTCTGCGCCAACTTGCTCAACTGAATAATTGGCAATGTCCAAACTTTTGCGCAGCTCTGCTGGCATAACAATTGATTCATTTTGTAGAGTTCCTGTTGCTTCAACGACGTAATTCGATGGAAAATTTAATTGAACATCAAATACCCCATAATCACCATAAAACTCTTTTCCAAGGTGTTGATCGGTTTCCCAACCAAACTTTCTATCGTATACACAAATTCTAGGGTACCAATGCACCCCATCGAAATGTTTGTTGATTCCATCGGGCGAAAATGTCTTAAAGCGTCTTCTCATGGTGCCATTGTCCCAATAGGTTCTAAATTTAATGTTAAAGGTTATGGACTCGCCGGGTGCAAGCGGTTTGGCAAGATTTGCAATTAAAATGGTATTGTCAATGACATAGGTAACATCTTGACCATTAATTTTAAACCCATCAACCATAGTTCCCATTTTCAGGGCTTCATACTTACCAAATTTTGTTTCTTCATTGTTTACCTCATTCAAAGCATGGGCATAGCTCCCGGGTTGAAAGGCATTTTGGTATAAGTGAAAGTATACTTTAGTTAATACATCTGGGCTATTGTTATAGTATACCAAGGTTTCTGTACCCGTGATTTCATCTTTGGTATCGTCAATATTCGCTTGAATGGTGTAATGCACGTCTTGTTGCCAATAGGCAGCATTGGGTTTTCTGTTTTTCCAATAGTCTTTGTATTGAAATACTGAATCCGCTTTTAGGATAAAAGGCGCAAGCAAAAGAAGGCATAATAATCTGTTCATATTATATGATTGAAAGATGCGAAAATAAAGAAAATAGGGAAATAAAAGGAACTAATTCAAAGCAAGCAAGCGGTGAAATTCATTTCTGGTTTCAGGGTCATTAAAACGACCAGAATATTCAGAGGTAGTTGTATGGCTGCTGTTGTCTTTGATACCGCGACTTGCCACGCATAAATGTTTGGCATTAATGATGACCGCAACGTTTTCTGTACCCAATATTTTTTTGAGTTCATTTGAAATTTGCATGGTCATGCGTTCCTGAACTTGCGGACGTTTGGCAAAATACTCAACTATTCTATTAAGCTTTGACAAACCTATGACTTTACCATTGGGAATATATGCAATGTGGGCATTGCCAAAAAACGGCACGAAATGGTGCTCACAGTTGGTGTAGAAATGAATGTCTTTCTCAATAAGCATCTCGTTATACTTGAACTTATTTTTGAAATGAGATACTTCAGGTTTGTTGTTTGGGTTTAATCCCCAAAACATTTCCTTTACATACATTTTTGCTACACGCTTAGGTGTCCCTTTTAAACTGTCATCTTCAAGATCTAATCCTAATGTTTCCATTATGGCTTTAAAGTGCTCTTGGATAATATCTATTTTTTCATCATCGCTTTTCTCAAACGCATCGCTGCATAGCGGTGTGTCAATGTGAGAATCGTCGAAATCGTGGTCGTGGTCGTGGTCTTCTGTGTGCATATTATTGGCCGTCAAATTCGACGTAGTTATTTTCAGTTTCGTATAGTCTTAAACTAACTTCTAGGTTTAGGGGAAGTTTTGCCCTCATTTTATTCCAAATGACGATGGCTATATTTTCAGCGCTAGGGTTCAGTGTCTTAAATTCATTGGTATCTAGATTAAGGTTTCTGTGGTCAAAGCAATCATGAACTTCTGTTTGAATTAAATCCTTAAGTATTTTGGTATCGATGACAAAACCAGTGATTGGATCTACCTCACCTTTCACACAAAGTTCTAACATATAATTGTGTCCGTGGTAATTTGGGTTATTGCAAAGTCCAAATAATCTTTTATTCTCTTCTTCACTTAAATTGGCATTGTGCAATCTATGGGCAGCATTAAAATGTGCTTTTCTAAATACGGATACTTTCATTTTGGTAATTAATAAACTAATTAAACTCTAAATAGTTTTGGGAATAGCAAAATTAATTAAAATCGTAATAACTTCTTATCTCAATTATTGATAATGGAGGTTCATAATTATAAGGTTGGCGCATTAGATTCTAAATATTGTGTTTACCTTTTCTTACACAAAAAAAATCGACGAAAAAAAATACATTAAATTGTTTATCAGATACTTAATTAAATATAAAGGGATATATTTTGTGTATTGCTGTTTAAATACTTTAACACTGTTTAACATAAATTTATTATGAAAATCAATTACTTATACTAAATTTATACTAAAGAAATGTTTTATATCCTTATAGAAAATTTATATAAATCACTCATTTTAAACCTTGTAATAAATTCGTTTAAGAAAAATTAGACAATAATTAAACAAAAAAGATATCATTCAACAGAATTAAACATAGATTTGCTGCCATGAATACGACAAACAACTCTGCATTGGATTTAAATTTTGAAGAAAAGTTGAAATCAGAAAGTAAAGCTTTGAGAACTTTAGCTATTCAACTTACAAGAAACAGTGACGACGCTAAGGACCTAGTCCAGGAGACTTATTTAAAGGCGTTAAGATATAAAGATAAATTTCACGAAGGCAGCAACTTGCGTGCATGGTTGTTCACTATTCTCAAAAATAGTTTTATCAACCAATACCGCAGAATGTCAAAGAGAAATACCTTCATCGATACCACCGACAATACCTATTTCTTAGACCTCCCATCTCACAAGACTGATAATGACGCGGAATTAAAGTTTATCAGAAAAGATTTAGAGACTGCTATATCACAATTGCCAACTGACTTGAAAGTAACCTTTATGTTAAACACTGAAGGTTTCAAATACCAAGAAATTGCTGAGGAGTTGAACATTCCAATTGGCACAGTAAAAACCCGTATATTTGTAGCAAGAAGAATTCTACGTCAAAAACTTCATGTGTATGGCGGAGATTTCGCAACGCACAAGACGGTTAATGAATAATTTATATTTATGGATAAATTTGGGAACCATTCTGTTTCCATTTCTTTTGTCTTTCGACAAAAAAGTCGCTTTCTATAAATTTTGGCCACAGGCTTTTCCTGCTATTGCCATAACTGCTGTATTATTTCTTGTTTGGGACCAATGGTTTGCCCAAATGTATGTTTGGGGATTTAATTCTATTTACCTTTGCTCATACTACGTATACGATCTTCCGATTGAAGAAGTTATGTTTTTCTTTACGGTTCCTTATGCTTGTATTTTTATTTACGAATGTTTAAGGGCCTACATCGGAAGAAGTGAAACATTTGAAGAACTTTACCGCTGGTTTACCCTCCTATTTTTCGGGATATCATGCTCATTGCTATATTGGTTTAACGACCACTTGTATACTGCATTAACCTCATTGTTTTTATCCCTTTTATTGGGCACACACCTTATGGTAATCAAAAGAAGGTATATGAGTTGGTTTTACTTCGCCTTTGTTGTATCCTTAATACCCATGTTAATCGTTAATGGACTGTTAACAGCCTTTCCTGTTGTCCACTACAACGAAGCAGAGATAACAGGTTTCAGATTAGGCAGTATACCGATAGAAGACTTTTTATACAATATGGCGATGTTGGCCATGTGCATTGGATTGTATGAATGGTTTAAGCGTCTGAATCATCGCCGCCAGTTACACCCCCGGAAACAATCATCTTAAAGACGTCTGTAGGGTTGGCATTTAAAGGTTTTATCTTTTCGTTTTTCACGAAATACATATCGCCAACAAATCCATATGATTTAGGAAAATAAACAGCTGCAAAACCTTCGAGACCGATTGATTTTAAGTCTCTCTTTGTTATGAACCCAGCTTTATATATACCATCTGCAGCCAATTCGACAATGACAGGCTCTGAAAACTTTTTCTTCTCACCCACAAAAGCCTCCATAATATCTTTTACTGAAGAATACAGAAATTTAATTCCTGGTGTTTTTTCCAACCAATCGTCAAACCAATCAATAAATGGTTTTGCAAAGTATGAGGATCCAATAAAACCAACCGTTAAAATAATGGATAGAATGATTAGTATCCCAAGGCCTGGAATATGGTCTTTTCCTAAAATATTATCAATGGTTTGAAACAACCAAATAATAATAGCAGCAGTAGCTACAAGCGGAATAGAGATTAATAAGCCTCTAAAAAAATACTTGATAAACCTTGTGCTAAGCCTTTGTCTTACGCGTTCGTGTCTGAATTTGTTCATTATAAATTTAATAAATCTAATCCTATATCTTTTCTGTAATATTTATCCGTAAACTGAATCTTTTCTGCATTTTGCATTGAAGTGGACAAAGCCTCTTTTATGCTGTTTCCAGTAGACGTAATGGCTAAAACTCTACCACCATTGCTTAGAATCTTACCATTTTCATTTTTCGTTCCTGCTTGGTAAACTTTAGAATTTGCAATTTGGTCTATTCCACTAATTTCATAACCCTTAACAAAGTCCTCAGGATATCCACCAGAAACTAAGAAAACAGTCACTGCTGTTTGTTCATCAATATCCAAATTCACGTCGTTGATATTGCCTTTGCAGGTTGCGAGCATGAGTTCGAGCAAGTCGGTTTTTACTCTGTGCAACACAACCTCCGTTTCAGGATCACCCATGCGGCAATTGTATTCTATTACTTTTGGTTCACCATCAACATTCATTAAACCAATAAACAAGAAGCCTTTGTAGGTAATACCATCGTTTTTCAAGCCTTGTATGGTAGGGATAACAATCCTTTCTTCCACCTTGTCAACAAATGTTTTATCGGCAAAAGGCACTGGAGATATTGCCCCCATACCACCTGTATTTAAGCCTTGGTCGCCCTCTCCTATACGTTTGTAATCTTTTGCAGAAGGCAGCATTAAATAATGCTCACCATCGGTTAATACAAACACAGACAATTCAATTCCATGCAAGAATTCCTCAATAACCACTTTCGCGCTAGAGGCACCAAATTTGCCATTTAACATTTCTGCTAAATTTTTTTTTGCAACTTGCAAATCGGCTTCAATTAAAACACCTTTACCTGCGGCAAGTCCATCAGCCTTCAAAACATAAGGTGGTTTTAACGATTCTAAGAAAGCATAGCCTTCATCGATATTGTGTTTTTCAACCGTACAATATGCCGCTGTGGGAATATTGTTTTTTTGCATAAGGGTTTTTGAAAAGTCTTTACTTCCTTCTAATTGAGCACCTGCTTTATTCGGTCCAGCAATTAAAACATTTTTTAACTTCTCATTTGATTCTATAAAATCAACTATACCTGCAACCAAAGGATCTTCGTTACCAGGAATAATTAAATTGATTTGGTGTTCTATACAAGCGCTTTCTATTGCAGAAAAATCCAATGGTGAAATCGGCAAATTGGTACCGCAAGTTGCAGTTCCAGCATTGCCTGGTGCAATAAACAAATTATCGCACATAGGACTTTTGCTAATTTTATCGGCAAAAACATGCTCTCTACCTCCGCTTCCAAGAATCAAAATATTCATGTTGCAAAATTATACAAATTACACGCTTGAAATAATGAATTTCTAAAATGTGTAAATGTTTTTTATGAAATATACAGCTTGATTAAAAACAAAAAACCTTGATACTGCTATCAAGGTTTTTACTTTGGTGCCCAGGACCGGAGTCGAACCGGTACGGGGGTGAACCCACAGGTGTTTGAGACCAGCGCGTCTACCAATTCCGCCACCTGGGCTTTTAAAGGGATGCAAAAGTATTCATAAAAATTTGAAGTTCAAAATTATTTATAGGCTTTTTTTAGTTTTATTTTAAAAGACATTTTGGGGGGCACTTCTTATTAAATTGTATTATTGAATATGTTTAAATCCAAGTTGCTTCTATTGGTGTTTTTATATACTTGCGGTTTTGCTCATGCCCAAATGCAAAACGATTCGATCATTCGAAAGTACTTAATTTGCAAGTCAACGAGTTTTAACTTTTACTCTAAAATATTTGTAGAAGGCAAGCGTTTATTGGCGGTTAGCAATGATGGTAAAAAATGTAGAGGTCATTTAAAAATCATCAATGACACGCTTTTTTCACTTACAAATTCTTGGAACTTTAAATGCGATACCTTTAACATCAACCAAATTAGAAAACTAAAAAATCCTAATTTGTTGTTAACTGGTTTGGGGATTATAAGTATACCCTATGGCTTGTGGGTTGCACATGATGGATATACTATGCTTGGAACGGGCTTAATATGGGACTTTTTGGGCAAAATTTGGATCATTGGAGGGGTAAGTTATTGCATAGTGGGTCCGCTTGTCATCAATGGCCCAAAAATTGATTTGACTTTTTACAATTTAAAAATACACCAATCCAAAGGATATAAGTTAAAAAAGAAACACTTAAAGTATTTGTATCCCAATAATTAGATTTGGCATTAAATTAAAGAAACTTGTATTATTGAATATGTTTAAAAAACTAAGTTTAATTCTTTTTTTACTTTCGACATTTACATTAGCTGGTCAAGAAAATACCTCCGATTCACTCCAACATTATTTGATTTTACAATCAAAGGGCAATCATACCTATAGTGTTGTGTTTCGCGAAAACAAAAAAATGGAAGTGTCTGTTAAAAATGGAGACTATTTCAAAGGAAGACTGTTTATTTTAAATGATAGCACCATTGAAATCGTTAATTTTCATTCATCAGAAGTAGACACCATTTCAATTTCAGACATAAGCAAAATAAGATATGTCGGCCTTGCTAATAAAATCATTGCTTATCCCAGTCTGCTTGTAGCCAGTGGTTTTTTATTTGGTGGTTTGGTTGTCCTTTCAGCCGCTGGTAAAAACGACCCTATCGGTTCTGCGGTCGGAACAGCTTTTATGATACTTTCAACACCTTTTATAGCGCTTAGTACTATTTTGTTCAACGGAAAATACTATAAATTATCAAAACATGATATAATGGTTTACCACACAAAGATTAAAAAACTAAAAAGAAAGCAATCGACGCATTTTTATCCAAACACCTAAATGAGGTTCTTGGATTCATTGTCTTGCTTTTGGTAAAATTTCAAAGCTGCAAGAACAGCCATGAAGCCCCAAAGTGGCACGGCGATTTTGTCGAAATCGCTAAAGTTATTTAAGAAAGCATGTATGTAATAGGTAATTAAACCAAGCACTGTAGCGGTGGACAAACTTCTTTTCCATGCCTCTTTATTCTCATCATAGGCCACACTCATTCCGGTATAAATAGAAGCAAGGAAAACGCCCAGCCAAGACAAAGCCCCTATTAAGCCCATTTCAGAAAGTGCATTTAAATATTCGTTGTGGGTATTGCCCAAATCACCACTGTTGGTGCTTATAAGGGTTAAACTTTCTGGCCTTTGAAAAGGCGCATATTTAAATGTATAGGTTCCAGGGCCAAAACCAAACACTGGTTTTTCCTTAAACATCAAGACAGCACATTGCCAGCGGTTGAGACGCTCTAGATTAGATGGATCGGTACTAATATTAGAAACCGAAGCGGCATGAGATTCTAAATCATCGGCACTACCCTGTTTATTGCCTTCCAAACTATATAGTATCTGGTCTTGTTTAAGAAAGGCAACGGCTACAATAATTCCAAGAGCCAACATCAAGTGTTTGAACTTGACTTTGAATTTCATAATGATATAAAAACCAATTGCTGCAATCAAACTAATCCATGATGCACGGGTAAAAGAGAATACAATACCTAAAATGAGCACCAAAGCGATGCCAGCAAAAATTAAACGGTGAAGGATGGTAAATTTAAACCAATTGCCACGCATGGCAAATACCAGTGCTATTGGAACAAAAAAAGCGATGTAGGCAGAATAGATGGTGTGGTCACCAAAAAAAGGTTGCATGATAGAATAGCCCCAACCTCTTGAAAACCCTTCAGCTCCGTGTTTAATAAGGGTAAAACTTACCACCAAAGCGGTTCCATACAACATGTATGAAAAGTAGCGGCGGATGTAGTTTTGGTTTTGGAATATTTTAAATAAAAAGAAAAAGAAAATAGAAACGAACCAAAGTCTAGCCAATAAATATTTTATTGAGACAAAAGGAATGGTGCTGTTAAGCGCAGATAAAACCATCCAAAACAAATTGATCAAAATAAAAAGCACCAAAGGCATTTTTATAAATTTCAATTCAAATTTCCCGGTTAAAACCTGCTGAAAAACATACATCACAAACACAATCCATATCATTGGTTCTGTAGGGATAGACAAGCCTAAGCCACCACCGACATCATCAATAAAGACAGACAAGGGAACCAGAAAACAAATTAACAAAACATAAAAAGCCGGTTTATAATAACACAAGAAAAACAAACCCAAGCCAAAAGGCAAAAGCGCAACCAGATAAAAGTCCATCAATATGCCTGCAATTCCAATGAGTATTGAAAAAGCACCAAAACCGAAAATCAGTTGATTTTCTTTTTTAGACAATATGACTTTGGAAAAGCTCAAGCTTTTTTTCTAAGTTTCTCGTATACCGCAAAGAATATAGCTGAAAAACCGATGGTACAGATTAACGAAACTAAAACAATCAACTTGCGAACTGGATAAGCACGTTGCTCAGCCACATCAGCGCCACTAACGGTAAATTTATTATTCAATGTTTCTTTTACGTCTACTTCAGCGCGTTCATATTTTGCTTTTAGGTCAGACAATTTATCCAATTCTAATTGCAAGGTTTCAGTTAAAGCGGTGAATTGACCACCAAATTGAACAAGACTTTTCAGTTGTTCAATTAAGTCGCTAACCTTGTCCATTTTACCTGCTGCACGCGCTTTATAAATCTCTTCGTTCAAGGCTCTTGATTGTTCCTCGTAGTTTGTTACACCCTCACTACCCAGCTTTTGAAGTTCAGATTTGATGTTGTTAATTTCATTTTCCTTTGCTTGCATTTGACGTTTAACAATGTCTAGAGCAGGAATAGCAACATCCAATTGAATTTCGTTTTTAATTGAATCGTATAAATCCAATATACCATTTGCCATCTTTGCAGCCATTTGAGCATCTTCGTCCATTACATCCACGCGAATAGATAAATAACGGGTACGGCTGAAACTAAAATTGGCGCCAATTTTATTGGCAAGTTTGGTTTTTCTCAAACTACTTTTCGGATCTATCTTATAGTGCTCCATCAAATTGTAGTTTCTAACCAAGCGTTCGGTTAACTTTGATGATTGTAATATTTGTAGGGCTTTCTCCGCTTCTTCTTCAGCACCAAATTCTAGAGGATCTTTTTGTCTTTGGTTCAAATCTGTCAACAAAGCATTTGAAATCGAATTGTTGGTTGTTGGATAAAATACCACAGTTGATTGGTATTTTGGAGTCAACATGAAAGAAATTATAGATGATACGACTATTGATACTAGTCCAAGAATTATTAATTGTTTTCTCCACCTAGAAAATAAAGCGACTACATCTTTAAATGTGATGAGTCCGTTGCCTATTTCTTCAAACTGATTTTGCATAGTTGTAAATGAGGTATACTTAAGTCTGCAAAAATAGGTTTTTTCGAATGGAAAATTCTTAACAGAATCTCCATTTTTTTATTGTGCGGTTTTCTTAAAAAAACCCATCAATTTATCCATATCGATTAGTTTTAATAGGACACTAAACAAAATTGATGCAGTTCCAAAGATTATCAACACTAAATATATGTTGGTCAATGACTTAATAAAAAAATAAACACCTATCAAAATTAAAACCAAAGCAACAAATCGTCCAATTTGAAGGTAAGGCAATTTAAAATTAAACAAAACGACGCAACGCCAGATACAAAACAAAGCAAAAGCTGTTTGGGTAATTAAAGAGCCAATGGAAGCGCCGAAGGATTGGTATTTGGGTATTAAAAAATAATTGATTGAAATATTGATTACAAAAGCGGCTAAGGCAAACGCGTTCATATACCAAATATCTTTTTTTGCGGTCAACAAGGTACTAAACACAAATATCAAAGACATTGGAACAAAGGCCAGCATGATGTTTTTGAATACGGAAGAAGACATTTCCAAAGTCGCATCACCGTTAAATTTATAAAGTAAATTTAAGATTTCTTCACCAAAAAGGTATGAGGCTAAGGACACAGTGATTGAAATTATAAGCAGCAAGGTAGCCGATAAATTGAGCAAGGGTCTTAAATCAGATTGTTCTTTGATCATTTTCGCAAACATTGGCAAAAGCAAACCAGCAAACAACATTGCAAACATTGCAGATGCGTCGAGCAATCTAAAACTTTGCGCGTAAATACCTGCATGAAATGATGCATCTGTCAACATAGAGTTCATCATTGTCACATCTATGCGGGTGTAAAAATTCATTAAAGTAAATAAAAGCGCGTAAGGAAGACTTTTGATTAACAGCGACTTTAGCTTTTCAGATTCTAGGGTTTGGGCAATGGTTTCATTCTTTTTCCAACGGCTGATATTAATAACTAAGGCAATTGAAAAAGTAAGGCATGAGGCTATGAATTGGGCGAGGACAAAATGAAAAATACTGATATGCTTGCTGAGGTAAAAAACCACACAAATAATGATGGCAAAGAATTTATCGCTAACAGACAATAAACTATCAACAGTATATAAATGTAGACCATTGATGTTGCTTCTTAGATACAAAACAAAGCTGGTCACTATCTGATTTGCGATTAAAACCAGTAACAAGTCATTTGGCATTGGGGTGCTCGATTGCATGGCCAAACCAATTACAACTAGAAAATATAAAGAAGACAAAATGCCTTTCAAAAAGAAAATACCTTTGAAATTGTTTTTAAAAAAGTTCGCATCTGCAGCAACAGAGGTGTTATTGAAATTTTGTATACCTAAATCTAAAACAATGTTAGCGATGAGGGTAAGGTTGAGAACAAGGTAGTATTCTCCATAGGTTTGCCCCAATAAATTTTGCGCCTCGCGGTCAATCAACAAAAGCCAGGCGGGCTTAATGATTAAATTGAGTGCCTGAAGCAGCAAGAGGTTTTTTAGGAATACTTTTCTCACGTTAAATAGAAGCATGCAAAGTAAATGAATTTTGACTTAAACCAAAGCGATAGTCTTTAACAGGGTCCATTTATTCTTTGATAAACGAGATATTTATTGATAGAAAGTAATTTTTTTCATCAAATATTGAGAATACGATAAAAATGTTTAATTTTGCCTCAATATAATCATTATGGGAAAAGGAGACAAACGTTCAAAAAAAGGTAAAATCAATATTGCAAGTTACGGCGTAACAAGACCTAGACCAGCAGTTGCACTTAAGAAAAAAGTTGATGCAGCTAAAGCTGAGCCAAAAGTAAAAAAAGTAAAAGC
>CANFXY010000083.1 GCA_947451105.1 Bacteroidota bacterium
AATGCAGACGACAACTTGGTTTACAAGATGAAAGACAATATCTCATGTAAGTTGGCTTTGTTTAGCATGGATGAGACCAACCAACGCATTGTCGACCATTGCGCAGCCGGTGGATTAGCCGCTGTATATGAAAATGGTTACCTAACCATCATGAAAGGCACATGGAAAATCCGTGTTGAAAAAGTCAGCAAAGTGCCCCTGACCTTTGGCGGTAGAGCTGAATTTAACGTTGCCAATGCTTTGCCTGTTATACTAGCCGCTTTTATCAGAAACTTCAAAATAGAAGACATTCGCGCTTCGCTGCAAACCTTCATACCTTCTCCGGCTCAAACACCAGGAAGAATGAATATGTTTAATTTCAGAAACTTCACCGTAATGGTCGACTATGCGCACAACACCGCTGGGTTAATGGCTATTGGCAAGTTCTTGGCTAAAACAGAAGCAAGCAAAAAGATAGGAATTATTGCTGGTGTTGGCGATAGACGCGATGAAGACACCATTTCACTTGGGGAAGAAGCTTCAAAAATATTTGATGAAATCATTATCCGTCAAGACCGCAACTTGCGAGGAAGATCTGAAGATTACATCATCAACCTGATGGTGACTGGTATTAAAAACATTGATCCAAATAAAAAAATCACCATTATTCCTTTAGAAAAAGAGGCCATTGATTACACCATCAAACATGCAGAAAAGGATTCGTTCATTGTAATTTGCAGCGATGTAATCCCTGATGCACTTGAACAGATTATTGATTTAAAAGCTTCCGAAGAAGAAAGTTTTAGCTTGAATTAAAATGATACACGCATTTTTTAAGCACAAATACACGCAATATACTTTTTTAAGTTTTTGCCTTGTGTATGTGGTTATTTTGCAATTTTACCACATAAACGAACTCCCAATTATTCAATGGGATGAATCACGACTAGCCGTAAACGCTGCAGAGATGTTCCACTCAGGCAATTTCCTGAGCACCACTTACGAGTACAAGCCTGATTACTACAACACCAAACCCCCACTGATGATTTGGTTACAAGTGTTAAGCGCCTCTGTATTTGGCATGAACGAATTGGCCATCCGATTCCCATCTGCACTTGCTGGCTTCTTTTGTATTTTATTTTGTGGATGGATTATCCATAAAAGAACCGAGAACATTAACCTTGCCTCGCTCTCAATTTTAATCCTAGCAAGCTCTGGTGGTTTTATCCAATTGCACGGCAGTTTGACCGGTGATTTCGATGCCCTATTGGCTGCACTATTGTTAATGAGTGTGTATTACCATCAAGATTTTATCGTTAACAAGTACAATCCCGCCTTATACAATTTCATCTTCTTTTTTAGTTTGGCCATTTTATGTAAAAGTGCTGCAGCATTTATTGCCGCACCAATATTTCTGCTCAATTGCGCCATAAGACCATCTAAACGACGCCTCTTAAAAACGGTATTATCTATTTCTGCGGCTTGTATTCCATTTCTAACCTATGTTAGTTACAGAGAAATAGAAACACCTGGCTATATCAATATTATATTGGAAAATGATTTTATCGGTCGCTTTGCCAACCCAATTGAAGGCCACAGCGCAGAATGGTACTTTTATTTGGTCAACCTCATTGACTTTAGGTTTAATTATTTCATCTACTTGCTCCCAATAGCACTTGTGTTTGGCCTAATTGGCAAAAGTAAAACCTGGCGTTATTACAGCATTTTCTTCATTGCCTATCTTGTAATAATCAGCATAGCCCAAACAAGGATACATTGGTACGATATGCCTCTTTTGCCCATGGCCAGTATTATCCTGGTGCTTGGCCTTTATTATTTATTCGAACGGTTTGAAAACAATATTTTTCAAACGGCATTGAGTATCTGTATTTGTGCTTTATTGGCCTTTCATGCCTATGATAAATTTGAATTTATCACCAAAAGAAAAGGGCTTTTACTCGATCAAACCCACTATGAGCTGAGTGAGCTAATTAGAGAATACAAGGGCGCAAACCAGACCCAATATATTGCGGCTCCATACGATGCAGAGTTCTATTTCTATTCGCAATGCAACCCAAAAATCATTAGAGGCAATTTACACCAATTAAATGCCAATGACGTTGTGTTTTATGGCAACCGGTTCAAAGACAGTATTCCTCTTTTATACAATTACACCGTTTTAATTGCACGCGAGAATGCATGGAAAGTCAAGATAAATGGCAAAAAATAAGTACCTTCTTCCTTTAATTGCCATAATCTCCTATTTGGTCCTTGTCTTTTTAGCACCAAAACAAGGGCATGAATGGGACAATTATTGTTGGGGCTTATGGGCTGAAATTATCCAGAGCAAAGGTCTAGCTGCCGCCTATAACTCCGATAGCGTCATTAATTACCTTCCGCTTTATTTATACGTTTTAAAAATTTATGCGCTTTTAATCCCGAAAGCCGCTTTGTTTGAAATGACCTATTGTTTAAAATCAATTAGCCTATTTTTTGATGTCGCTTCAATTTTTATTTTAACACAAGTTATTGAACAAGAAAACAAGCGCTGGAAATATTTCTTGCTTGGACTATTTAACATCGGATTTATTTACAACTCATTTGTATGGAACCAAGTGGATGGAATCTTAAGTTTTTTTGTTTTCGCCTCCATCCTTTCCGCTCATAAACAAAAGCCAGTTCTAGCACTATCGCTGTTTCTCTTGGCAATTAACTTCAAACTGCAAGGCATTATTTTCTTACCCATACTCTTGGCCTTATTAACTGAATCTTTAAAACCACAAACGCTTCTAAAAGGTGGTCTTATATTAACTGTTATACAAACACTTATACTAGCACCATTCATTGCGGCTGGCAATGTTTGGAATGTTTGGGAAACAGCTAAAGGGTCAATGGACTACTACCCTTCCATAAGCATGAATGCCTATAATTTCTGGTATTTATTTTATGATGGTAGTTTAATGTTTGTTAAAGACTCCGGCATTTTTGTCATAGGACTCAGCCATAAGCAAATTGGATTGACATTATTTATAGGCAGTACAACGCTGATTTTGTTACCACTTTTATTGCAAAGCTCAAAACGTTTGTTGGGCAAGCAGCAAAGAAAGACCGAACTAAAAGCCATACTATTGAGCTCAAGTTTAATCGCAGTTTTATTCTTCTATTTTAACACCCAAATGCATGAGCGTTATATACACTCTGCCATAATCTTTTCTACCGCATTGGCTTTTCTGCACGGGCATTGGGGGCAGTGGACGTTCATCAGTTTGGCCTATGCCTTAAGCCTTGAATCGATTTGTAAAATCTTAAAACTCGAGAATTACAACACGCTGATTTTCCAACCAAGGTTTATCTCATTCCTTTATTCAATTGGCTTGATTATGTTGTTGTACCATTGGGTAAAAACCAAACCGTTAAAAGGGTGTTTTGAAGGCTGGGTTCGTTAAAAAGGACTGGTCGGTTAAGGTTTTTAAAAACTCAACAATGTCGTCTTTTTGCTGCTGGGTTAAATTCAATTGTTTGCCATGCGACAAGATATTGATGTCTAAATTCGGAGAATTCAACTTAATGCCATCAGAATAAAAGTCCATCACCTCCTCTAAATTATCAAAACGACCATCGTGCATGTAAGGGGCACTTACAGCAACGTTTCTCAATGAAGGAATTTTAAACTTTCCATTGTCTATACTCTTACCCGTAGCACTGCCAAATCCGTTGTCCGTAAATTGGAAATCCAAACCATTGTTGGCCATTGATCCGCTGACACTGTTGTTGCCAAAAAATGGATTGTTGCTGTGGCAATGGAAACAATCTGCACCACCATTTTCAACTGGTTTCATAAACATTTGCAGACCTCTTAAAGCTGAAGCGCTAATAACATTTAAAGTATCGGTTCTATTGCGCAATTGATCTATAGGCGCATTAAATGAAATCAAGGTAACTAGAAATTGTTCTAGGGCTTTGCTCACGAATTCAGGACTCATAGGCTTATTTGGAAAAGCATTTTGAAATGCCGTCACATAGCGCTTGCTCTTGCCCAATTTTACCGCCAAGTCATACAAATTCATGTCCATTTCATTGTGGGCTTGAATAGGGATTAACACCTGTTCCCTTATGGTTTTTGAACGGCCATCCCAGAAAAACTTTTTCTGCCACATCAAATTATACAAAGGCATAGAATTACGCCCTAATACTTGACCACGAATACCCTTCCCCACTTTCAAACCATCAGAAAACGCCAAATCTTGTCGGTGACAAGATGCACAAGACATGCTGCTGTCTAGAGACACAATCGGGTCGTAAAACAACATACGCCCTAAAAGCACGCCCTCATTGGTCAAGGGATTGTCCGCTGGCAAAGCAAATGGAGGCATACCCGCCTTGTGGGTTAAAACATATGGCGTGGGTTGACTATCTGAAGAAAGAATCTCTTGGTCTTTTTTACAGCTTTTAACAATTAAAATTGCTGAGCAAAAAAGAATAAGCAAAAACTTGAATTTCATTACTTGATGCTTTTTAATTCGAATATCCCGTTTAAGTTTTGTATAAATTTATCCATCACTGGATCAACATCTCCTGAGTGGGAAAATGGCCCATCCGTTTTCAAACTAAAGTTGATGGCATTGCTGAAATACTTGTTGGCATATAGGTTAAAGACAAATCTTTTGTCCTTATCGATGTCGTAATTCTGCACAAAAGAAAACACCCTTGAATTGCGCTCTAAGGCAATGTGAAAAGAGAACCCTGCATTGCTTGTGTTTTTCAAATAATACCCTTCTATCACGTTGAAAATATAGCCGCCTGCCCATCCCCAGTGCATTTCATTTAACGAAGGACTCAATGGATGCTCGAGTCCCCACTGACTAGGATCTGAATGGTTAATGGCCGAATCCAATCCGAGTTGAAAACGGAATGATTTGTAAGAACCTTTTGGTACATTTTTTATTATCACACTGTCCCTGCCATCCATTAAGCTTAAATAGGCATAGATGTTTGGCAAGGTAACCAAACTGCCATCGTTTTTCTCTAAAGTAAAATTAGACAATAGGTATTTTAATTTTGCATATTGAATGGTATCACCTGCAGCAGTTATGTATGAACGTGCCATTGTTAATGCATCGGTATCGTACATGGGCTGAAATTTTAAGGTAATTGCCTGGGAATTGGTTGGCTGGTCGTTGACAGGCGGATCCACAGGCGGATCGCATGAAACAAGAGCAATGATTGCTAAGGCGCTTAAAATTATTTTGTTTTTCATAAGGTATTTTAATTAGAGAGTTTGATTATTTTTTGATGTATGCTGCTTTCCGCATTTCCGAATGTTAAATTGTAAATCCCGTCCGCACAAGGGCCCATATCGATTTTTAAAATGCCACCTTCTTCAATGGCATTGTCGTAATCCATGTGCATGACCAGCCTGCCCGTTAAATCGGTAATTTCAAAATAGCTGATTGGTATTTCACGGGCACTGATGTAAATAGAACCATTAAATGGATTGGGATACACAGAAATTAAGTCGTTGTTTCCAATTGGAAATTGTATTTGTGCTTTTGCTAATAGCCAATGCTGAGGATCGAACACCAATTCTTTCACCTTAAAGTCTAAGTCAATTTCATTAACCTGATTCAAAGACTTTATGTCTATGCGTAAGAATGTGTCTTTATTGCTTCCCTTTAACAAAATTGGCAAGGGAACATTGAAGGTATCGCTTTGCGAGAAACTCGATGTTTGTTGAATACTCATTTCAAACTGCTGGCCTTTTTGTTGCCAAACAATTTGGTAATTGGGATAACCTTCCCCATAAATCCAGTCTTTAAAGTAGTCAATTAAATTATACTTACTTGTGCTTTCTAAGTAGGTTTGTAAGGACTTTTGTTTTGCGAAATTGTAAGCCAAATTTTGGTCCTTTAAATACAAACGAAGGGCTTGAAAAAATGCGGAATCGCCAATCAACCACCTCAACTGGTGTAGCACCATTGCGCCTTTTTGATACGTGGTTCGGTAATCAAAAAGCTTGTTTACATCGATGGTGTCCTTTGCGTACACAGAGCCATAAGGCAAAGACATTACTTCCTCTTGGGTTTTCTTTAACACATCTAACCACTGTTGCTCTGTGCCAAGAAAATCGTAGCACAGCAAGTTGGTGTAGGTGGCAAAACTTTCATTCAACCAAAGATCCTTCCATGTGCCGCAGGTAATTTTGTCGCCAAACCATTGATGCGCCAATTCGTGGGCAATAAGGTCGTAGTTAAAATTAACCATAAAACTCATGGTTTGATGCTCCATACCCCCACCCCAAGAGAATTGGGCATGACCGTATTGTTCTTTGTTAAAAGGATAAGGGCCAAACAGACTATCGTATAATTGTATGATGCGAATGGTTTCAAATGTCTGGGCCTGCACATCGCTCAATTTGTTGTGCGGGAAAACATAGTTTACGATATCCAAATCCTTTTGAATGGAATTTAAATACGCTTTTTGTGTGTAGGTATTGTATTTTGAAAAAGAAACCGCCACCAAATAATTGGCAATGGGGTATCGGTGTTTAAAAACAAATAGCCTTTTACCGCCAATGCTATTGACAGATTGCAAAACACCATTTGAAACGGCCGTGTATGGCGTATCGACGGTTAACAACACATCCAAAGAATCAATTTTGTCTTTTAAATTGTCGCGGCAAGGCCACCAATACGGCGCCCCATAAGGCTGAGACAAGGTTGAAATATTTTGTCCAGATGCATTTACCGAACGCGAATACGCGCGGGTGCTCATGTTGGGCGTTCCGTGGTAAAACAACCTGACTGAATCTAAAGTATTTTGAGGCAGGGCATTGGGCAAGCTGATGTTAACAATATGGTTGGCGCCATGCAGGAAACTAATTTTAGTGCCATGGTAAACCACACTGTCAAGAGATAGTTCCTTGCGCAAATCAAAAGACAAGGTATTTACATTGGCCAAAGTTTTAAAATTAAAACCAACTGAAGCTGCAACAATAGCCCCTGTATTCATGTCCGGCTCTAGCTTAATTTGGGCGTATACGATGTTGATGTTTTCATCGATTGTCCGCTTTTGTGAAAACTGATTTAATAAATGGTAACGGTATAGTTCAGACTTAGCCATACTTTCTTGGATGGGTTGCGAAAAGCTTTTAAAACTAAGACACAGACAAAACAATATCGTGGCAATTCTGAACATGAATTTACTAATTAACAAAAATAAACAAAAAAAAGCAGTTTTAAAACTGATAAAAGTCGGACTTTTGCAGTGAAATGAATACGTATCCAATTCTCAAATTAAAACCAGGCAAAGAAAAATCATTACAAAGAAGACACCCATGGGTGTTCAGCGGCGCATTGATGCAAGAAATAAAAAAGACGCCAGAAGGCACTTTGGTGAATGTTTGTGATATTAATGGAAGCTATTTGGCAACAGGCTATGTGCAACATGGCAGCATTGCTGTGAGAATTTTATCCTTTGACCAAGAGAACATAGACCAAGAATTTTGGGAAAAGAAAATAGCAGAAAGCTATGACATAAGAATTAAACTTGGCATCGCAGGAAGCAAAGACACCAATTGCTACCGTTTGATGCATGGAGAAGGCGATGGCATTCCGGGACTGATTGTCGATGTATACGCCAGCACAGCGGTCATCCAATGCCACAGCAGTGGAGTCTTTCAACACATTGAAGCCATTAGTGAAGCGATAAAAACGCAAATGGGCTCCGTGATTAAAGCTATTTTTAACAAAAGTTCAGAAACGCTCCACGGTGCAGTAGCAGGTGCTGAAAATGGATTTTTATTCGGTGCGCAAAACGAAGACATTGTGTTGGAAAACGGGCACCGGTTTATGGTCGATTGGCAAACGGGGCAAAAGACAGGGTTCTTCCTCGACCAAAGAGACAACAGAAAATTGCTTGGCCATTATGCCAAGGATAAAACCGTATTAAACACCTTTTCATATACGGGAGGATTTAGCGTTTATGCCCTGCAAGCTGGCGCTAAAGAAGTGGTTTCAATTGACGTTTCAAAAAACGCCATTGACATGCTAAACCGCAACATGGCCGTAAACAATGAAACGGCAAGCAATTATGAAAGCCATGCCGAAGACACCTTTAATTTCTTTAAGAAAGACCAAAGAGAATACGACATTGTGGTGTTGGATCCACCGGCATTTGCCAAAAACATTGGTGCTAGACACAATGCCTTGATGGGCTACAAACGTTTAAACATTGAAGGCTTAAAGAAAGTAAAAAAAGGCGGCTTGTTGTTTACCTTTAGCTGCTCTCAGGTGGTAGACAGCCATACGTTTAACCAAACCATATTTTCTGCAGCCATTGAAAGTGGCCGCAACATCCGCATTATACACCGTTTGAGCCAAGGCGCCGACCACCCCGTAAACATTTACCATCCGGAAGGTGAATACCTCAAAGGCTTGGTCTTGTGGGTTGATTAAATTTCAAGCAACGTTTTATTATTTTTGGTGTCTTAATAAAAATGAAAGGACTAAATCATTTTCTATTATTCTTAACTTTTGGCCTAGCCGCACATTCAAATGCACAAACCATCGCAGGGGGTGAAATTTACTATGAGCTAATTTCTTCCAAGAAATATCTTGTAACTGCCAACGTTTACAGACATTGCAGCAGCAATCCGCTAAACAGTCTAAGTGGTTTTGTCATCGCTGATACCTTTAAAATTCCTATAAATTTCAAACGCACCCTGATTCAAAAAATTAACGACACCTGCGGCAATCCTTGCAACATTCAAAACACAAAATCAAAAGCAGGATACGAACGCCACACCTTTATCGATACCGTCGATTTGAAGAGTTCGCCCTACGATTCTATTGTAAAAGCAGGCTTGTGTTTGGTAAAATTCGCATTATACCATACCCGCGGTTATATTACTACCCATGATCCGGGCACACAAGTATTTTACTTAGATGCTCAAGTCAATATTTGCATTAACTCTAATTCCATCCATTCGCCAACCTTTTCATTTGACCCACGGTTTACCAGCGCTTGCAACCAACCCATGTGGTATAATCCTGGCCCCTTGGACACCCTAGATTTTGATTCTTTGAGTTTCGAAATGGATGCGCCTTTATTGGATGAAAAAAAAGCAGTAACTTATGTTGGCAGTTTCACCAAAGTACTGCCCATGACTCCTTATTGTCCTCCCAATCCAGGGGTCATCAATTGCAGGGCTTTACCCAATGCAAAGCCACCTCGAGGATTTTATTTTGATGCAGACTTGTGCCAAATAGGTGTTACCCCTACCAAATGCGATGAAATTTCCAATTTAAAGGTAAAAGTAAAAGAATGGCGGAGAGACACTTCAGGGAAATTTCAATTCATTGGTTATGTCTGCCGTGAAATGACTTTAGAGATAAAACAGATGTCCGACAACATGCCACCTTATTTCATTGGCAGCACCAAATTCAGCATTTGTAATGGCAAACAAATTTGTTTTAATTCAGGAATCAAAGATGACCCTTATTTACCAAAACAAACCACTTTAGATACTGTGTTTTTTGATTGGAACCATGGCATACCAAGCGCCAGCTTTACTGTAACAAACCCAAATGACCGTGAAAAACTAGTGTTATTTTGCTGGACTCCAAAACAAGGTTTACCCAAACAACGATACGTATTTGCCAACGCCGCATGGGACAAAAAATGCAATGCATTTATTTCTACGAATGGTTTTTTAATTCAACATTACCCTACAACTGAATTCAACAAAAAAACGACCATCAACGCTTGTAATTTGGTTCAAATGAAAGCATGGAAAGCGGACAACACCACTCTCTACGGCAACGTCGACATACTGGACCAA
Organism: Bacteroidota bacterium; assembly: GCA_947451105.1. Taxonomy (GTDB): domain Bacteria; phylum Bacteroidota; class Bacteroidia; order NS11-12g; family UBA955; genus JABMMZ01. Next base: position 9,818 of record CANFXY010000083.1, read on the forward strand.
AACAATAAAAACATCTTTAATAGCAGCAAGAGCAGCGATAGTTTTACCATCAACAAAAATGGTACTTTTTATGTCCGCTATTCCTTCACCACCTTGTCAAATAAGACATGTTTAAACACCCTTATAGACACCATACAAATCAATAGTGCCTTGTACAAAGGGTTCGAAAAAACGGCTGTAGACACAAGTGTTTGCAAGACCTTTCCTGCAAAACTAATTTTCAGTCCTGCTTCCTACAAACAATTCATGTTGTGGACCTGGTACCGCAACGATACCTTTTTAAACAACACAGATACGGTCGTAAATGAAGTAATCACCAAAAACACCAAATACAAATTGGTGCTCATGGACACCCGAAATTGCACCGCTACCTCTGAAAGAAACTTTTTGCCATTTATTCAAAGCAGTAATTTATTGCCAAGCGGTGTCAATGTCTGTCCGAATACCAAGGTTGATTTAATTCCTAATACAAGCATATTAAAAGCCCCTTTAAACATTAAATGGGTATTCCGTTCTCAAAACTTAAGTGTTGACACTTTAAAATTTCTTCCGCAACAAGGAGAAAAAATAAGACTATACATTACCGATGACAACCATTGCAATGTCAGCGATTCTTTGAGTTGCTTAATATTTCCTGCAGTTGGTTTTAAACTTAGCTGCAACCTCAACAGCATTTGCAAAGACTCTACTGTTGTAATAAACCCAAGCAATCTAGCAGCTGTAAGTCCCTACAACACAGTATGGAAAATCAATGGTTACGACAGCCTTTCTTTCAAAGACAAAAGCAGTTTTAACTTTAAAATTATTGAAGACTCGCGCATTACATTAAAAATAACGGACAAGAATCTTTGCATGTATACCGATTCATTGGATGTGAAAAATTTAGAGCACCCATTAATTTATATACAAGATTCAGGTTCTCATTGTGCGGGTGAGGCATTGTATTTGAAAGCAAAACTGAGCAACTACAATGGTCCAATTGATTGGTCATGGAAAATAGACCAAATCAATGTGCCCTACAAAACCCCTGAAATCCAATTGAACAAAACCAAGGATTTCGAAGTAATACTCAGTTTAAACTACCTTTATGCCTGCAACACATCGGACACGCTTAAAATTAAATTGTTTCCACTACCTAAATTCAAAATACTTTCCGATTCACTATACAACCGCTTTGCTTTGGTGCAAATGCAGGTAGACAATACCTATGAAAATTATTTATGGTCCAATGGTGTAAAAACAAAGGACAATCAGTTTTGGGCTGCCAGTTTAGGAACTGTAGGAACCTATTACATCTGGTGCAAAGTAACCGACAGCAATGCCTGTTCAAATGAAATTTACAAAACCATTAAAACATTTGACTTACCTAGTGGTATAAACGAATTAAGTTCAAGAAAAATCAATCTACTACCCAATCCTTTTAACGATAAAATCAAAATCATTTCAGATGAAAATACACATTGTGTGCTGATGGAATTGAGTGGTAAAATCATTTTAGAAACCAATCTATCAAAGGGCGTAAACGAACTTAACACCGAAAGTTTAGCCAAAGGAATGTACCTGATAAAAGTTGGCGAGAAGGTGGAACTTGTTGTTAAAGAATAGCCAATTATTTGCTTAAAAATTGTTGAAACTTCAACTTCTTTTAGCTATTTGAAATGCCTATTTTTGCAGCAAATGGAAGCAACCCTGGAACAAGCCCAACAACTTGGCCTTTTGCCTGAAGAATTTGACAAAATCAAATCGATACTTGGCCGCACCCCTAATTTCACCGAATTGAGTATCTACTCAGT
>CANFXY010000084.1 GCA_947451105.1 Bacteroidota bacterium
ACCATTGCTTTTTTGTTTTGCAATGTACTCAGCACCTTTTACACGGTTTGCACCAAATTGAGCTTCAACGGTATAGTTTTGTAATACTTTTCCAATTGTTTCACGGTCAATTGCCAAGGCACTATCACCGTTTTTAAGACCTTCTTCTAAAGCCGCTTTGAAAAGGTCCCAATCAATCTCGTTGATTTTGAAATTGTGTAACATGCTTCCACTGTATGCCCCAAAGGCGTAAGAGAAAGAATCTTTAGCTGTTTTCATCGCTGGCTTTTTGCCAGATTTGCTGTTGTTGCAGGCGGCCAATAAGAAGACTGCACATGCGATAAGGGTTAATTTTTTCATTGTTAAATCGGGGGCAAAAATACAGTTTAATTTCGTGAAACTAAAACCTGCTGTTTTGCTTTTTTGTTAAATTATCTTGGGGAATTATGTTGTTATTTTGATTTGATGACTTGGTCTAGTTTTAAAATAAAGACCAAAGTTTTGTAAGGTTCCATCGATGATTCACCGGTGTAAGGGTTGCGCATACCTTCTTTGCCATAAGCCAAATCGTAAGGAATGACGATCTCAGCTTCAGCGCCTTCATCCATTAACAATAGAGCTTCAAGGAAACCAGCAATTGCACCACCACTAAGAGACGTTTTGAATGGCTGTCCACTGCCAATATTAGAATCGAAGGTTTTTCCATCGGTGTGTTTGCCTAAGTAATACACCATAGCAGTATCAAACAATCCACCTTTAACGCCATTGCCTGGCTTGGTTATTTTGTATAGCAAACCAGAAGCGGTTTGAGTAAATCCGCCTTCCGCTTTGCGTTTGTTGATGTAGGCTGCACCTTCCGCCTTGTTTTTGCCATATTGTGCTTCAGAAACATAATCATTTAAGATTTTTCCAACTTCCGCTTTGCTGAAAGTCATTCCTGAATCACCATTTTTTATTGATTTTTCAAAGGCTGCTTGGAAGGCTTTCCAACTCAAGCTGTCAATTTTAAAGCCGTGCAACATTGAACCAGAATAGGTCCCAAATGCATATGAGAAACTGTCAAGAGCCGTCCTTAATACAAGCGTTTCGGTGGCTTCAACTTTTTTTGTTTTTGGTTTTTTGCTAAATGTAGAAGCAGATGCGATACAGGCAAGTGCGAGAATAAATACGTATTTCATAAAGTTTTCGAATTTACATTCAGTTTTTGATACCATAAAACAAAATCTTTAAAGGGCATAAAAAAACCCTTCAAAAGTTTGAAGGGTTTTTGTGTTTTCGTGTATTAATGTTCTATTTGTAACAATCAACGAAGGCTTTCCATTGACGTTCGGTTAAGATCTCTTTCATTGCTCTAACAAATTTGTCATAGCATGCATTTAAACGTTTTGCAAAACTAGTTTTGATGTATTTCAAACTGCTTTCAAAATCTTGTCTTAAGGCTTTCATTTTAGCTTCAAACTCGGCTTTAGTGATTTTGTTGTTTGCCAATTGCGCAGCATATTCTTTTCTTTGGCCTTCAACTCTGGCTAATAACTTTGCATAAGCTTCACGGTGTGCCTTTATATCAGCGGCTTTGCATTCTTCATATGCACGCAAAGATCTTCTCAACATGTGTGCTTGTGAATCTGTAAGGTCTAATTTTTTAAGACAGGTAAAGAATCTTTTTTCAAGACCTCTTTTAAAGCCAGCATCGTCCATGTCAGTTTCTACCAAGGTGTATACTTCTGGCATGCCATCATTGTCTGAACTGTATTCTGAAGTAGCAGTTCCTTCAGTAAATACGGCGTTGTTGTAATTAACATCTGCATCGTTAATTAAGGCCTCAGCGGTGTATTGTGCTGAATTGTCAACTAAAGTTGCTGCTTCTTTTTTGCAACCTGTTGCAGCAAAAATCATGATTGCTGACAGGGCTAGTCCGGTGTAAATTGCTTTTATGTTTTTCATAACTGGATATTTTATAAGATTAGTCGTGCATGTTTGAATTAGGTTGCACCTCGGTCTTGAAAATAATCCAATTTAATGAAAAATAAATACTTAGTAGTTTGTAAATGAGTGATTTAAAATTTAAAAAATATTTTTAAATTTTATTGGTTGTCCTTTCTAACCTTTTCAATAAAGCTTAAAATCTCATCTCTTCCACGCTTGTCTTCTGCAGAGCTGATAAAGATTGGCGGCAATTCCTCCCAGTTTTCATACAGCTTGGTTTTGTATGCTTCGATGTTTGGCTCTAAGTCGCGGGGCTTTAATTTGTCAACCTTGGTAAACACTATACAGAAAGGAATGCCGCTCAGGCCTAACCACTCCATAAACTCTAAGTCAATTTTTTGAGGCTCCAAGCGGCTGTCTATTAATACAAATACGCAAAACATAATTTCGCGTTCCAATAAATAGGCCTGTATCATTTGTCCGAATATCTCCCTCGACGACTTAGATACTTTTGCATAGCCATATCCAGGTAAGTCGATTAAATACCATTTTCCGTCAATTAAAAAACGAGCAATGTGTTGTGTTTTGCCTGGTTTGGAGGATGTTTTGGCCAAGTCTCTGTGCTCACACAACATGTTGATGAGTGAACTTTTCCCTACATTGCTTCGCCCGATAAAGGCAAACTCAGGGAAATCGCCAGCGGGCAATAAGTCGTTTGAAGGGTATGAGCCTTTGAATTCAGCTTTCATTTTTTGAATATTAAATGGATTAATGGCTTATCTTTGTAGCCGATTTTTTTTGCAAAATTAAGCTATATTTACCATTGACAGTTATTAAGCCCATACAATCCTCAGAAAAAAGTAAGAAACAGCAAGTGGAAGAGATGTTCGACAGCATTTCTAAACGCTATGATTTTCTGAACCACTTCCTATCTCTAGGCATAGACAAAGGCTGGAGAAAAAAGGCCATTGCAAAGTTGAAAAACGACCATCCAAAATTAATTTTAGATGTTGCAACAGGAACTGCCGATTTGGCTATGGAAGGCCTTACCTTAAATCCCGATAAAATAATTGGCGTCGATTTAAGTGAGGGGATGTTGAGCATGGGCCGTGTTAAAGTGGGTAAAGCTGGCAAGTCAGACAAAATTGAATTGCTAAAAGGCGACAGCGAACGTTTGTTGTTTGACGACAACCATTTTGATGCCTGCACTGTTGGTTTTGGCGTTAGGAACTTCGAACACCTTGACCAAGGTCTACAAGAAATTTATAGAGTTTTAAAGCCTGGAGCACAATTGGTGGTTTTGGAATTTAGCAAGCCAAAAGTTTTCCCAGTAAAACAGGTTTATAATTTATACTTCAATGCAATTTTACCTTTTTGGGGACGTTATATTTCTAAAAGCAATTCTGCCTACTCATATTTGCCGGAATCGGTGAAACATTTTCCAGATGGCCCTGCTTTTATTGAACACCTAAACAAAATTGGATTTAAAAACACCACCTCTCAGGCCCTTACATTTGGTATATGCAGCATTTACACTGGGGTAAAATAATTGTAGTTTTTATAAGCGCTTTATGCGCTTTTGACTCAAAAGCACAAGAGCACCGTCCCAACGACGATCAACGTCTTTGGCACTTTGGAATTACCTTTGCACCGAATTTTGCAAAGTCTAAATTTACCGTGTCTGAAAATTTTTACAGCCGTGATTCTGTGCAGCAGATCAAATCCCAAGGTTTTGCGGGACTAAACTTCGGTGGTATTGCCGACTACCGCATAGGTCGTTTTTTTACCCTTAGATATTTGCCTCAAATTGAGTTTTCTCAACGCAATTATACATTTGTTTTTAAAGACAGAACCCAGACAGCCAAAACAGAAACCGTTTCACTTAACCAATGCTTCTTATTGAAGCACCATTCTGTTCGCCACAAGAACCACCGTTTTTATGTGATTGGCGGTTTGCGTTTTACCCACGATTTTCAAAGCAATGAAAACACCATACGTGCCCCTAACTTGCCAATGGTAGCGTTTAAGGCCAATTCTATTTATTATGAATATGGTTTTGGTTACGACCATTACGGCTTGTGGAGCATAATTTCTACTGAAATAAAAATGAGCAACAGCATGACCAACATGTTGAGCCCAGATGCCTATATATACGCAAGTTCATTTAGTAAAATTCAGGCACGCTTGTTTCAAATATCTTTCCATTTCCACAATTGAAATTCGAATTACAACATACCGATACAGGCAGTAAAGCCCGCGCAGGTGTGCTGAACACCGACCATGGTCAAATCCAAACCCCCATTTTCATGCCGGTTGGAACCATTGGCAGTGTAAAGGCCATCAATTTTGACCAGTTAAAAAACAATATTAATGCCCAGATCATTTTGGGAAACACTTACCATTTGTATCTGCGCCCAGGAACAGAAGTGTTGGAAGCCGCCGGTGGTTTGCACAAGTTCATCAATTGGGATAGACCGATATTAACAGACAGTGGTGGTTACCAAGTATACTCATTGGCCGAACGCAGAAAGTTGACCGAAGAAGGTGCCAAGTTTCAATCGCACATCGATGGAAGTAGACATATGTTTACACCCGAAAATGTAATGGACATCCAAAGGAAAATTGGCGCTGATATCATTATGGGCTTTGACGAATGTCCACCTTATCCAAGTACCTACCAGTACGCTGAAAAAAGCATGCATTTGACGCACAGATGGCTCGACCGTTGTATACAACGTTTTGATAGCACTGAGCCTTTGTATGGCTATGAGCAGGCTTTGTTTCCGATTCTACAGGGAAGTACGTTTGCCGATTTGCGCAAACAGAGCGCTGAATACATTGCAAGTAAGAATGCATTTGGAAATGCCATTGGCGGTTTAAGTGTTGGAGAGCCCCATGAAATAATGTATGAGCTCACCGATTTGGTATGTAATATATTGCCTGCGGACAAGCCAAGGTATTTAATGGGGGTAGGCACACCTGACAATATTTTAGAATGTATCGCCTTGGGCGTTGATATGTTTGATTGCGTAATGCCGACCCGCAATGGACGCAATGGCATGTTGTTTACCGCTGAGGGTTTTATCAATATTAAAAATAAAAAATGGGAAAAAGACTTCTCTGCAGTTGATGCCACCCATTTGCCTCAACATTCAAAAGCCTACCTAAGACATTTGTTTATGGCAGGTGAAATGTTAGGGCCCCAATTGGCGAGTTTACAAAATTTAAGTTTCTATTTATGGTTGGTTGGTGAGGCTAGAAAACACATTCAAGCCAATACCTTCTCAACATGGAAACCAGTTATGGTACAAAAATTGAAGACAAGACTGTAAGATGAGCATGATAAAGAAATTCGACTGGTACATTATCAAGAAGTTTCTTTCTACGTTTGTTGTGACCCTTAGTTTGTTCATCATCATCATTATTGTATTTGATGTATCTGAAAAGTTGGATGATTTTTTGAAAAAGGAAGCACCACTATCAGAAATTCTTTTAAAATATTACCTCAATTATGTTCCGTTTTTTCTGAATTTATTCAGCCCCGTTTTTATATTTATTTCGGTCATTTTCTTTACATCAAAATTGGCCTCTCGCAGTGAGATCGTAGCAACTTTATCTGCCGGGGTTAGCTACAACCGTTTCCTAAGGCCGTATATTTTAACCGCTGTTATTTTGTCTATTATGTCTTTTATGTTGAATGCGTTCATTATTCCGCATTCGGATAAAATTCGACTGTCATTTGAAAATAAATACATCAGAAATACCAATGAAGATTATACCAATAATGTTCACATGCAAATAAAACCAGAAGTGTATTTTTACATGGAAAGTTTTGGCAATGCAGACAGCATGGGAGGCGGTGTTTCATTGGAACAGTACAAAAACAAAAAGCTGAAAAGTAAATTGTTTGCCAGGCGAATTGGTTGGAATGCGAAAACTCAAAAATGGAGAATTGAAGATTATTTAATTCGCGATTATATGCCAGACGGGTCGCAAAAAATTATCCGTGGTAAGTTCATGGATACAATGATTCCGTTTGAAGCACAAGACTTTTTTAGACGCAGTGACGATGTGCAGTCGTTCGACCTATTTGAGCTTAACGAATTTATTGACAAAGAGAAGTTAAAAGGCAACGACCAATTGGATTATTACATCACGGATAAATATAGGCGTTACGCTTCGCCGTTTTCAACGTTTATTTTAACGGTCATTGGTGTTTGTGTTTCAAGTAAAAAGAGTCGGGGTGGGGTTGGACTAAACCTTGGCATTGGAATCATATTAAGTTTTATCTATTTGTTTATCATACAATATTTCACCACCTATGGCACCAATGGAATTATCTATCCAATGTTGGCGGTGTGGATACCCAATTTTATCTTCGCTGGGGTAGCTTATTTTATTTATAGGGGGGTGCAGAAATAGCAAGAGCAAGAGGGCTGAGGAGTGCAGTCTCAATGTGTTTGGGATTTCGTTAATTATCGCTTTGTCGACAATAACAAATAACTATTAACCAATAACTAAAACAGCAAGAGCAAGGACCCTGTACTAGAGTTTTCTCAAAGCAGAAAACACAGTACGGGTTTTAGCAAGACCGGAGCAATAGAAAATGCTTCTTGATTTCGTTGATAGTTTTTATTTCGATTATCTAATAACCAATAACTAATAACCAATAACTATTATCCTCATCTTGAGGTCGCAAAATGCGTCCTCAAGTGCTAGTTGTTTCCTTTTTTGTTTTTTTGTATATTCGAGTAAACTAAAACTTGAATTATGAATTTAGAAACCATTCAACATCAGATTTTTGAAATAAGAGGTGTGAAAGTTATGCGGGATAGTGATTTAGCAAAATTATACCGAGTAGAAACCAAGCGATTAAAGGAAGCGGTAAAACGAAACCGTAGCAGATTTCCCATTGATTTTATGTTTGAATTAACCCATGAAGAGGTTAAATTCTTGAGGTCGCAAAATGCGTCCTCAAGTTGGGGCGGTAGTCGCTATAAACCCTATGTTTTTACTGAACAAGGAATAGCTATGTTAAGTGGGGTTTTAAATTCTGAAACTGCAGTTAATGTCAATATCTCTATTATGAGGGCATTTGTGTGTATGAGAAAATTTGCGCTTTCTCACACTGAATTAACCCGTAAATTGGAGTATTTAGAAGTAATGGTTGATCAGAAATTTACTGATGTATATAAGGCCTTAGAATATTTAATTGATAAAAATGTTAAGGATATAAATCAATCAAAACGAAAACGTATTGGTTTTAAACCCGATAATTGATAAACGGACAAGATTATTTTGGCATCAACAAACTAATAACAAGAGCAGCAAGTGCAAGAACCCTGTACTAGAGTTATTCGTTTCACTCATGAGACCGCTCCGCTAAGTTTTCTCAGAGCATAAAACACAGTACGGGTTTCTGCAAGGGGAGGGCGGTTGATGTGAATTGGAGTTTACGATTATAGACCAATAACCAGAGCAGCAAGAGCAAGAGTTTGGAGCGGGGCAATCGGAAATGCTTGTTTTTTTTCGTTTAATAACCATTAACAAATAACTAATCCCTAGACGCTAATCCCTATCCCCTCTTTATCCCACAGCCTCCATAATCTTATCCCAACTAAACTGTTTCTTAAATGCCTCGGCATTTTTTGAAAATTCAGTTTCTCTGTTGTTGGTGTAAAAATCATTTAATGCAGCAGCGATAGCGTCTTCATCCTTTTCACAAACATAGCCAACTTCATTGTTGGGAACGGTTTCAGCCAAACCGCCAACATTGGTAACCAACATGGGTTTGTTAAAGTGGTAGGCAATTTGTGTCACGCCGCTTTGGGTCGCTGAATGGTAGGTTTGTACCACCATGTCGCAGGCTGAAAAATAATTGGCAACTTCGCCATTAGGGATAAAATCATTGCGCTCTATAACTGCATCTGCAAGCCCTAAGGTTTTTATGAGTTCTTTATAAGGCGCTGAATCTTCGTAGTATTCGCCTGCTACAATGAGCTTGGTTTTTTGGTCTTTTAATCCACTCTTAGCAAATGCTTTTAAGAGCAAATCTAAACCCTTGTATTGACGGATAAATCCGAAGAATAAAAGGTATCTGCACTCTGGATCTAGTCCTATGCTTTTTATGGCTTCCTCTTTAGGAAGTAGTGCGCCAAAATTATCGTACATTGGATGTGCCACATAAGTAGACGGTTTGTTCGGTACCAGTTTTTTCAGGTCTGATAATACCGATTGGCTCATGGTAACAAATTCGTCAATTGAGTTGACGAAGTAATTGGTGCACGCTTGGTCGTAAAAATGCTTTTCATGCGGATAAATGTTGTCTGCAATCGCTACAAGTTTGGTCTTACCATTCTTTTTTACCTCACGGGCAATGGTGCCCAAACAAGGTGCCATAAATGGCATCCAATATCTGAATACCATCACATCTGGGGCTAGTTTGCGGTATTTCTTTCCTACACGCAACCAATTCAAAGGGTTGATTGAATTGATGGCTGTGTCGATGTCAATATTCTCAGGCGCAGCTTCGGTGCTGTATTGTGTTTTGCCGGGAAATAAAATAGAGGGATATTGTAAACTAAAACTTAAGATGGAAGCTTTATCGCCATTGTCGTTGTAGGCTTTGCACAATCTTTCGTTGTAGGTACTCAATCCTCCACGCAAGGGGTAGGCAGGACCAACGATGACAACCTGTTTACCCATATTTACAATTTGATGGTTTCTGATACTGAATATTGGTTGCGTTCTCCGCTTGAACGGCTAACCAACTCACCTAAGAATCCAGCTAAAAACAATTGGGTTCCTATAATCATACACACCAAGCCTAAATAAAACAATGGCGAATCGGCTACCAATGGCGCACGTTCGTGGTTGATTACATGGATCAGTTTGCTTAACAATAAATACATGGCAATGCTGAATCCTAAAATGAAACTCAATAGACCATATACACCAAAAAAGTGCATTGGTTTTTTGCCAAACTTGCCCATGAAGAAAATGGTCAATAAGTCGAGCAGGCCATTTACAAAACGGTCTAGACCAAACTTGGTGGTGCCATATTTTCTTGCACGGTGTTCAACCACTTGCTCGCCAATTTTTTTGAATCCAGCAGACTTAGCGATTACAGGGATGTAACGGTGCATTTCACCATATACTTCAATGTTTTTAACCACTTCATTGCTGTAGGCTTTTAATCCGCAATTAAAGTCGTGTAAATAGATACCGCTCATTTTGCGTGTAGCCCAATTGAACAATTTGGTTGGCAATGTTTTGGTTATCGGGTCGTAGCGTTTTTTCTTCCAACCAGAAACCACATCGTATTTCTCGTCGATGATTTTCTTGAAAAGGCCAGGTATTTCATCGGGACTGTCTTGTAAGTCTGCGTCCATGGTGATGACCACTTTCCCTTTTGCCGAGTTGAAGCCAACATTAAGGGCTGCCGATTTTCCGTAATTTCTTCTAAAGCGAATGCCTTTGATGTTGTTGTTTTTGTCAGACAGTGATTGTATCACTTCCCAACTGTTGTCGGTACTGCCATCGTCAATAAAAATGACTTCGTAGGCGTAATTGTTTTCTTGCGCTACACGCGCAATCCATGCCTCTAATTCTGGCAAAGATTCAGACTCATTGAGTAATGGAACGACTATAGAGATATCAAGCATTCGGATTGTTTCTTTTTAAAATTGCCGACACAATAAGGTCAGCGAATGTGTTAAATGTTAATGTGCCAACGAATACCATGATTAAAGAAAACCATTGTTGAGACACGAAAGCAGGTGAACTGGCTAAGGTTTTTGAAATTTCTGCATCACTCATGCCGCGTTCTTTCAATAGTTTTACTGAGATGTCAACTTGATTGGCCACAAAGGTGTCGAAGTCTATGATAAAATTATAGAACACAACCATAAACAACAAGGTTAAAGCGGAAGTTATCAAAGCGTAAATAAAACCAGTTTTGAACGCACGGCCAAAGCTGATAAAGCCATCCATTTCTTTGTCGCGGTATTCTTTAACCGCCATGGTAAGAGGGAAAAACAAAATCACTATTCCCAATAACATTTGCATCCATCCACCAGCGCGCGGGTTGTATTCGCCTTCATTCAAATACATGCTTGCCATTGTTTGAATGACGTACAGTAGGAAACTAACCAAAGCCCATTTAAACGCAATGTTTAAGGCTGAGGGTATTTTTGTTTCGTTGTTGTCGATTAAAGTGTTATTTGCTTCCATGATTCAAATGTATTGTTTTGGATCTTTAATTACCTTTTGTTTAAAAGCTGATTATTGCCGATGATGCAGGCCTCAATGAAATAGGGAAGAGGTTTGTTCATGTAATAGGTGTTCTCAGATTTTGAACGGTTGTTGCGCTTGTTCAGTATGGTTTGTTGATGCGGATTTACCACCACCAGGTTGGCCTCTTGGCCTTCGTCGATACTTGATAAGTTGATTTTCAAAACTTTGGCTGGCCCTGTGTTAAACTTAGAAATTAATGCTTCATCGTTCATGCTTGGGCAAAAGCGGTTGCGTCCTTCAACGGCCAAACTAAAGGCTATTTGTAAACTGATTGCCCCGTAAGAAGCGTATTCAAATTCAAGGGCTTTGTGTTCTATTTCTTGCGGATGGTGGTCGCTGCATATTGCATCAATGGTGCCATCTTTTAAACCTTCCCAAAGTGCCTTCACATCATTTGCCTGACGCAGGGGAGGGTTTAGTTTTAAATTGCTGTCAAAGTCCATGATGGTCTCGTCGGTTAAGACCAAATTCATCACCGCAACATCGCAGGTAACTTGTATGCCTTGCGCTTTGGCTTGGCGTATAATTTCTACTGAGCGTTCAGTGCTAATTTTTGTTAAGTGTATGCGGGTTTGATGGTAATCGGCCAACTCAATGTCGCGTTGTACTTGTAAGTATTCCGCCATCTGAGGGATGCCTTTTAGTCCCAAACTTACAGCCACTGTTCCTTCGGTTACATATGCGCCGATGGTTAATTCTGTTTGTTGGCAAAATGAATACATCAAGCCATCAAAACTTTTACTGTATTGCAGGGCACGGCTCATGGTGCCGATGTTGTCTATTGAATTGTTGCCGTTTGAAAATGCTACTGCTCCATGGTTTTTCATGTCGTACATTTCGGCAAGGTCATTGGATTTTAAACCTTCCGTAATAGCGCCTAATGGCAACAAGTTAACAGGGGTTTTGCTCGATAAATTAACCAATGATTCAATGTCCGTTTTCGTTTGACGCGGTGGGTTGCAATTTGGCAAAACAGCCACATGTGCGTAGCCACCTGACATTGCTGTATCGGCAAGCGATTGGACAGTCTCACGGTGCTCGTATCCTGGATCGCTGCTGTTGCAGCGCAAGTCAACGAAAGCGGAGCTGACAAAACAGCCGTTAAAATCGAAAATTTGTTCGTAGTTAAAGTCTGGGATTGAAGGGCTGAATGCCTCTATTTTACCATCTTTAATACCCAAGTCGCCTACTTGTAAATGATAAGGAGAACGCGGGTCGTTAATTTGTATGTTCTTAAGCAGATAGCTTGACATTGTTCCTGAAAAATCTGATCAAAAGTATTTCAAACAACAAACATATCA
>CANFXY010000085.1 GCA_947451105.1 Bacteroidota bacterium
AAATCGACCAACAAGTATCCAGTGCTTACCTTTATACTAACCATATTCTCTTTCTTCATGGTCTTGTATGCGACCTTCTTAACCAGAAGTGGTATATTAGGAAATGCCAGCGTGCACTCATTTACAGATCTTGGTTTATCAGGACAGCTCATTCTATTGTTGTTCTTGTTTATATTCTTGACTTTCTCATTGAGTTTTAAAAAGCGCTCAATGGCAACGCTCTTTTTCTTTATTAGCTTCTTCGCCATCATGGTGTTGGCCTTGGTTGATTTCAAAACCAATATAACCATCATTAGTACTCTAGGTTCCATAGTGTTGTTGGGAAGCACCATTTGGTTTATCCGCAATTTATTCTCTTTATACGGCACCCAAATTGAAACCGACAAATTATACAGCCGCGAATTTTGGATGTTTGTTGGCAGCATGGTCTTGTTGTTGTCAGGATTCCAAGTAATCATTATGACGAGTATTCCTGTGTTCAACAAATTGTTTGAAGGCAGCAAAGCGTCTGCAGGTGAAGCGTATTACAACCAAGTGCAAATTTGGTTTGCTATTCCTATTGTCATACTTACCGCCATTGGTCAGTACTTCAAATACAAGCAATCGGATGTGCGCAAAGTGCTTGAAAATATTGCCAATTCCTTGCTTATTGCCATCGCTATATCTATAGGTGCTCTGTTCTTGTTTGACATTTGGGAAGTGCAATTTTTACTATTGGTAATAGGCAGTGTCTATGCCATGACTGGTAATATTCATTACATTATAACCGCTTTAAAAGGCAAAATAAAAGTGGCAGGTGCCAGCCTGGCCCACGCGGGTTTTGGTCTCATGATGTTGGGCGTTTTGGTTTCTTCAGTTAACAAAAAAGTACTAAGCATCAACACCACAGGCACAGGATATTTTTCTGAGACAACTGCCGAAGGAAAAGCCGATGACAATGCCAAGAAGGGAAACAAAGAAAATATCTTATTGGCCAAGAACAGACCAATGACATTTGCCGACAATACCTTGAAGGCGACGTTCAAAGGAACTGAAGAAATTGCGCCTAATAAATATTTTGAAGTAGAATACGAGGTCTTAGACAAGGCTGGCAAAACAACCGATGTTTTCAGATTGCATCCCAACACCCAAAACAATCCAAAGATGGGTATGGTGAGCAATCCAGATACCAGACATTACCTAACCCGCGATATCTTTACCCATGTTACTTACGAGAGTAGTATGGAGCAACGCGATGATAAAGAGTTTGACAACTTCAGAACCGATACGGTTAAGATTGGTGAATCGTTTGCTACTGCAGATGGCAACAGACAGTTAACCTTGCAAAAAGTAAATGTGGTTAATGTGACGAACGATGCGAGTGTCTTACACCTACAAGCTGAGGTTGTAATCAATAGCATTGGCGATACCTTTATGGCAAGACCAGAATTTATTAGCGAGGACAAAATTCGTTTTAAAGAAGCCATTGTTGACCAAGCAGGTGTGATGGTGATATTTGACAGGGTAATACCTGATCCTGAAAATCCGCAAGGCATGTTGTTTGTGCTGAGTTCAGCAACGCGCAGACCGAAAATGGACTACATTATTTTGAAAGCGATTGAATTCCCATACATCAACCTTCTGTGGTTGGGTACGTTTATATTGATTATCGGTTTTGTGCTGTCCATTATCCAGCGTTTCAAAGAGTTTAAGCGCCGGGAAGCCCAAATGAAATGAACGATGCCATCCGTAATATCGCATTGATAGGGTCGGGTAATGTGGCAAATTTTTTCGCCCATGTTTTCCATCAAAAAGGATTTTCTATCATGCAAGTTGTTAGCCGAAATCCCGAGAGCGGTAAGCAATTGGCTGCTTCTGTAAATTCTAAATATTTCTCTGAATACAATTCAGACCTAAAATGTGACTTGTTGATCATAGCGGTTAATGACGACACCATACAAGCGGTAATTGAAACTTTGAATTTGCCGCAAACCATAGTCTGTCATACCGCAGGCTCGGTTGCATTGGATGTTTTGGGTAAGTTTTCCAACAGAGGAATAATCTATCCCTTACAAAGTATTAAGGGGGTAAAACCCGTATCAGAGGTGCCTTTGTTGATAGAGACCAGCGGCAATGGCACTCAAACAGCCATTGAACAACTTTTAAACAGCTGTGGCTTTTTATTCAAGCAAGCGGATTCAGAGCAACGGTCTAAATACCACTTGGCAGCAGTGTTTGCCAATAATTTCACCAATGCGATTTTGGCGGCGTCAGAAAAAATTGTAGAAGCAAACGACTTGGATGTTCAGTTTTTAAAACCTTTGATTCGCCATACCTTCGAAAATGCCTTGCAGAATTCTGCTTCACAATCTCAAACAGGCCCTGCAATCCGCAAAGACCAAGTGAGTATGCAAAAGCATTTAAGTCTTTTAGAAGGTCAAGACGATTTGGTGGAGGTGTATAAAACCCTATCCAAATTTATAGCGTCTAAAAAGTAATCTGTTTATTGTTTTAGCCATTTAATGGTCTGCATTTGGTTGATGCGGACAAAGTAAACACCATTAGCAAATGTTGACACATCAATACTTTCGTTTGGGTTGATGGTTTGGCTGTGCACCACTTGACCAGTTAAATCAAAGATCTCAATTTGACTTGCATCAAACACACTTGGATTGTAGATGTTGATGTTTTGGCTTGCTGGGTTAGGGTAAATAGTCCATCTGCTAGCATTGCGTTGGTCTTGCTCAATGTCTAAGTCTTTAAAGTTCAACAAACCCACTGCATACCAAGCCCTTTTCACCATGCGGGTTTCTGTAGAAGTATCGCCGTAAAGTGCAGCCGCAGCATCTATCGATTGGTAGCACGCATCAATGTATTCTGATTGAGAGATCAAACGGGTAGCTAAAGTTTGATACGCAATTTGACCTGCTTTTTCAATGCCAATACCTTTAACCGTAAATGGCATGGTGTCGGATTCGCGGGTGCCAGAACCGCCATGTGTTAGTAAATAAAACCAATAGTTTTGTACCCCGCTGTTGGTGTGCACCCCGCCTTGGTCTTGCGAACCTTGGTAGTAATATTTACCATAATAGTATTTAGGATTGCTGCAGTTAGGTGGGTAGCTCATGTCTCTGAACGGTTTGTTCTTTAACATGATTTTACCGGCTATCAACCAGTTAAAACGGGATGAATCGGCATAATGTTCAACGCATTTACCCAAAATATCGGAGTACGATTCGTTTAGTGCTCCACTTTCATTGCTGTAGATTAGACCCGAACTAAATTGGGTAACGCCATGGGTTAATTCATGGGCACAAATTTCAATTGAAGTGAGCGGAGAATAGTTTTTTGAGTCTCCATCGCCATAGTTTGCACCAACACCATTCCAAAACGCATTGACATAATTTTTGCCAATATGTACTTTAGAAAAAATAAGTCCATCGCTGTCGTTGTAACTATTTCTATCGTGGTACAATTTATAATAGTCATAAAACATTTCAGATCCCCAATGCACATCGGTAGCTGCTTCATCTTTAGCAGCATTCACATTGTTCCAAATATTGTCTGTGTCTGAAAATTCTCTTGTGCTATCCGGCCCTATGATGCGGGCATCTATGGTGTGTATGCCATTTCCACGTGTGTGGTCGAATAAAATAAAGGTGTCGTTTTGAACACTGTCGCAGTAAATGTTTTGTATGCCACTGTATTTGGTGTGGGCTATACCCATGCGGTCTACCGTACAAATTTGTTCTTCTTGTTTGATGATTTTTCCTGTGTTTGCATCCACGTAAATCCATTGACGGCTGTGGGGTGCATAGGCATAAACGTCGATTTTATAGGCCAATCTAAAATCGCTGTTGCGGCAAGAATCGTGGGTTGATACCAACATCAATTCTGGATGCGGATAATAGCTTGCAAGTGCATTGCCTTTGATGTGCTTTAATTCATTTTCTTCACGCGCAATTTCCCACATAAAGGTTGCATTCGGGAAGGCAGCCAAAGCAATGTTGAGGGCCTGAGCTGATTGGATGCTGTAGTTTAAATCAACGTTTAATTGAGGGAAATATTTACCGTATAAACTCCTGGTTTTTCTGTCCTTTAAATTTAGAATTAGTTCAGCACCTTCAACCAAATAAGGACCAAAATACTGTTGATATTTATAATGCTGGGTGCCATTTTTGCCCTCGGTGTATTGCTTGAATTTAATCGAAAAACTTGAGTTGGTGTGTAGGTTGCTTTGCATCCATGCATTGATGTTTTCCGCATTCGGAACATTGTTGCTTTGTGCATCGAAACGCAGCAGTGCAGGGATACCAGTTTTTGGGTTTAAATAAACCACTTTAAAGTCTGCATTTTGTGCAAACATGTTTGAAAAAACACAGCTTAATAGGATAAATATATACTTGCGCATAAAATTAAATTTATACAAATTTAACAAAACAAGCCCGCTTATCCAATTTATTGCGCTCAACTGGCCAATAGAATAGTTCAAGACCTTTACTATGAAACAGATAGCCACTGTCATTTTTTAATGACAAATAGAATTCGTGCGCCCAAACCAAGGCTTAATCGAAATGGATTTAAAATCTCTATTTTTATTCAGCAAAGCGCGATTCAATTTGTATTTTTGCGTTTTATTCATAAACAATGGGAGGACCGAGACGCGACCGCGATTTGCCAAAAGCGAAAATCAATAAACAATCACTTTCTGAACTGAAATTTGTTTTCAGATTTCTTAAGCCTTACCGCAAATATTTTTTTGGTGGCTTGTTCTTCATTTCCCTATCGGCGTTTAGCACCATGGCTTTCCCTTTTTTAATGGGAAAAATGATCGGAGCGGTGAGCAATGCTGACGTTAAGTTACCAAGCAATAACACGGGCATGTTCGACGGCTTTTCTATGGGCAAAGAACAATGGCCTTTGAATGTAACGCTGATGCTTATTTTTGCTCAACTAACCTTGCAAACTATTTTTTCATTTATGCGTGTTTACTTGCTCACCAAAGCTGGAACCAATGCAACCGCAGATTTGAGAAAGTCACTGTATTCAAAATTAATCACCTTGCCGATGTCGTTTTTTAGTACCCAAAGGGTAGGCGACTTAAGCAGCCGCATCGGTTCTGATACGGGACAAATTCAAGACACTGTTTCCTTTGTACTCGCCGAATTTTTAAGGGGTATTTTAACTTTAATCATTGGCCTAACATTTATATTTTTTATCAGTATGAAATTGGCACTTATCATGCTGGCCATTGTGCCCTTGATTGCCGTTAGTGCTGTTTTCTTTGGGGGTAAAATTAGAAAAATGGGCCGCAAGGAAACCGATATGTTGGCCGATAGTGGCACCATTGTTCAAGAAACCTTGCAAGGCATCAGTGTTGTGAAGTCATTCACTGGTGAAGAGATTGAACGCAAACGCTATGGCAAAAACATCGATCAATTGATTGAATTTGCCATAAAGAGTGGTTCATACCGTGGGTTTTTTGTTTCGTTTATCATCTTTACGGTATTCGGCGCCATCAGTTTTGTAGTATGGTACGGCGCGCAGATGATACAGGCTGGTGAATTGCACCTATCGCAATTGATACAATTTGTTATTTATTCAGGTTTTGTTGGCGGCACCCTTGGGGGCTTCGCCGATATGTTTGGACAATTGCAAAAAACCATTGGCGCTACCCAACGCGTCCGCGAATTAATGGATACAGATTCTGAATTAATCGTTCACAATGAGAACGTCAAAGCTGAGCGTTTAACTGGTCAAATTGAATTCCAAAATGTTGAATTCGCTTACCCTTCACGTAAGGAAGTAACGGTTTTAAAAGATGTAAGTTTCAAGGCCGGTAAGGGCGAACATATAGCAATCGTAGGTGGTAGCGGTGGTGGTAAAAGTACCATTGCCTCTCTGGTTTTGCGTTTTTACAGCGCGGATAATGGAAAGGTCTTAATCGATGGAAAGCCAATACATGACTACGATTTAAGCGCTTTGCGCAAGCAGATTGCCTACGTGCCTCAAGATGTTATTTTATTTGGAGGAACCATTTACGAAAATATTTTATACGGCAAGCCTGATGCCAGCAAAGAA
Source organism: Bacteroidota bacterium (assembly GCA_947451105.1). Classification (GTDB taxonomy): domain Bacteria; phylum Bacteroidota; class Bacteroidia; order NS11-12g; family UBA955; genus JABMMZ01. Next base: position 6,061 of record CANFXY010000085.1, read on the forward strand.
GAGGTTATGGAGGCAGCCAAAAAAGCCAACGCATGGAAATTTATTGAGTCATTCCCTGATCAATTTGAGACCTTGGTGGGTGAGCGCGGCATACAATTGTCGGGCGGTCAAAAACAACGTATTGCCATCGCAAGGGCTGTGATCAAAGACCCAGCAATCTTGGTGCTCGACGAAGCTACCAGTGCTCTGGACAGCGAAAGCGAATTGTTGGTTCAGGAGGCTTTGGATGATTTAATGAAAAACAGAACCAGTTTGGTTATTGCACACAGACTAAGCACCATCCGCAATGCCAACCAAATTATTGTACTTGACAAGGGCCATATTGTAGAACAAGGCACGCACCAAGAACTTCTTCAAAAGCCAAATGGCGTGTATAGGAATTTAAGTGAGCTGCAGGTGATTGGGTGAGATGGAACCCCATAACTTTTGCAAAGCCAAAAGTTAAGCAAGAGCAAGCGGCAAGGAGGAAGGCATTTTTGCTGTTTTTATAATCTCTTGTACTTGTTGTATTATGGCGCCTTACCTTTTAACCCATAGTGTGTTTCAGCTCTGTGAAACTCTACTATCGGGTTGCCCGCCTAGTTCTATGTAAGTAATTCAAGAGCCCCGTACTAGAGTTTTTTACTCTGTTACAAACACCCTGCACTAGAGTTTTGTTTCACAAAACACAGAGCAGGACAAAGCAGTACGGGGTGAAACTTCACGTCGGTCTTCGGGGCGCTTTTGGAATAAACTAAAGGCATTCATCTCCGCAATTTGAACGGAGATTAAAGGGGATTATTATGATTGTTTAGATTATTAAAATTCTGGCTTGATTCTAGCGATTTGAATTTATTGTTGCTTAATCGTCTAAAACGCAAACTTTTTTCACCAAAATTAATCAGTAAACCAACCTGAAGGTTATATGCTTCCATGTAATTTTGTGCTTGGGCAAAGTGCACTGAGTCTAAATTTTGAGTAGCTTTAATTTCCAATGAAATGCATTCGTTAACTAGAAAATCTACTCGCCTAGCTCCAATTTTATGATTTTCATAATAAATATTCATTGAAAATTCCCTTTTAAATTCAACACCTTGCTTTCTAAGTTCTATTTCTAATGCTCTTTGATAGATGACTTCTGGAAATCCATTGCCTAAGTAAGTATGTACTTTCATTGCACATCCAATAATTTTCTCGGTTGTTTCAGCATACAAATAAGTTGTGTTTTCCATTTTAGATTGTTTTACACTAAATTAATAAAAAAGGGAAACATTTTATATTCATTTTATTTTTTTAAACCAATTTAATCGCCCTTAATCCTAAAAATCTCCCTTAATCTCCGTTAATGGCTTATTTTTGCATCAATGAAATTTAGCAAATTTTTCACACTGTTGGCCCTGGGCACTTTTTTGTTCTCCGCTTGTAAATCGAAGCCGGCTTATCCTGATCCTAAGAAAACTGTTGACCCTAAACTGTCAATATACAGAGCCAGTGTTACCAAGGTAAATGATATCGTTCACACCGAATTGGAATTGTTTCCTGATTTCGCAAAGCGTGAAATGAAGGGCATAGCAACTTTAACAGTTAGACCGCATTTTTATCCTGTTGATTCTTTAATTCTTAATGCCAAATACATGCGCATTGAAAGTGTGACGCTAAGCGCAAACCCTGAATACACCAAAAACTTGGGGATGAACGTGGCATTAAATTATTCTTACGACTCCTTGTTCTTGCGCATCAAGTTGGACAAACCTTACACCAAAGACGATCAGTATTTTATTCAAATTCACTATGTGGCTCAGCCTGAAAAAGTGCATGAGCAAGGCAGCCGCGCCATTAGCAGCGACAAAGGATTATTTTTTATAAACCACAATGGAAAAACGCCTAACAAACCCATACAATTATGGACGCAAGGCGAAACTGAAGCTGCCAGTTGTTGGTTCCCTACCATCGATGCACCCAATCAAAAAACGACAGAAAAAATTATTCTCCACTGTCCATCCAAATACAAATCCATTTCCAATGGGGCATTGATAAGTTCTAAGGCTGAAAACGACAGCACACGCATTGATGTGTGGGAGCAGCTTAAACCGCATTCGCCTTATTTGTTTGCATTGGTCATTGGCGATTTTCATGAAACCAAAGACAGCTGGAGAGGTAAGGAAGTTAATTATTACGTAGAACCTGAATATGCTGCTTACAGCAAATTGGTGTTTGGAAATACGCCAGAGATGTTGGAATTCTACAGCAATATTTTGCAAGTGCCTTATCCATGGGATAAGTTTCACCAAGTGGTAGTCCGAGATTTTGTTAGCGGTGCGATGGAAAATACGGGCTGTGTGATTCACTACGACAGATTGCAACACGATGCCCGCGAGCACCTCGATGAGACCTGCGAAGATGTGGTGGCCCACGAATTGTTTCACCATTGGTTTGGCGACTTGGTAACCTGTGAGTCGTGGTCCAATCTGCCGCTCAACGAATCCTTCGCTACCTACGGAGAATATTTATGGGATGATTATAAATATGGGCGCAGCGAAGCTGATTTGAAATTAAGCAATTTTCACCAACGCTACATCTATGAGTCAGATTATAAACAAGTAGAATTAATACGTTACCATTACCGCGACAAAGAAGATATGTTCGATGGGCATAGCTATCAAAAAGGGGGTTCGGTGTTGCATATGCTAAGAAAATATATGGGCGACCAGGCTTTCTTTGCGGGGATAAAAATCTACCTAACAGACAATGCCTATAAAAATGCAGAAGTAAGCGATTTGCGCAAGGCATTTGAATCGGTAACTGGCGAGGATTTAAATTGGTTCTTTGACCAATGGTTTATGCAAGCAGGACACCCACATTTAAACATTACCCACTCAATTAATAAAGACAATGTTTACCAGATAAAAGTCATACAAAAAGAGAAACGCTTTAAATTGTTTTTTGATGTTGATGTATTAGAAAATGGATCATTCAAACGCCAGCGTTTGCTCTTAGAAAAAGATACCCAAGTGTTTAGTTTTCCGAATGTAAACAACAATACCTATGTGCAATTTGATGCGGAAAACCAATGCTTAGGTGACTTGGAAGAGATAAAAGATTTGAATGCATGGAAGCTGCAATTTGCAAATGCACAATTGGCTGCACATAAATTAAAGGCATTTGAACAACTGATGATATTAGAAAATGATACTACAGCAAAGGCCTTGTATTGTTCAACGATGTTGTCAGATCCCTTTTGGTATTCGAGAGCCAGTGCTTTGGGGCAAATCGCGCAAGCTGATTTTAGTCCTTCTACCATTTCAAGATTTGCAAAACAAGCAAAAATGGCCTTGCTTAAAGAACCTTCTGCAGAGGTTAGAAAGGCCTATGTTCAGTTGTTTACTGAAAGCAAAGATGTGGTGGTGTTAAAAGCCATGTTAAACGATTCTTCTTTCAATGTGGTTAAAGCAAGTTTATTGGCCTTAACCCAATTGGATCCGGCAGCGGCTTATGCGTTTGCGAACAACAACCGCTACAATACACACAGAAAAATGCGCAGCATGGTGTATACAGCAATTGCCAAAACCAGTGAAGACAATGAGTCAATATTCTTATTGAACACCATCGAAAAAGAGAATTATGAGAATTCCGGTTTTGCAGCCAATGCCTTGGCGAACTACTTGCGTTTTAATCCTTACCTTAAAAAATACAGCAATGAATCTGGAGAAATGAGCGATCAAGTATTGTTGCGATTAGAGGCCTTAGCAAAGAACAAGAAAGATCCAAACGCTTGTAAAAATGCTTTGGCGGCCATTAAAATCATGTACAATTATTTTTATTATCAAGTCATTTACATTGAGGTTAATCAAGGGATGAATAAAGATTCCAAAACATCCAATAAAGAGGAACTTAATAATTGCAAGATTATGAAAAAGCGCTTGGGGGCATTGATGAAGAAGCTACGATAGGGAAGAAAAGCCCCTGTGGTAGAGCATTCCACTTCGTTCCATGAACACCACGGGGTCTGCAAGAGCAAGGGCAAGAGCGAGGCAATTGAAAATGCTTCTACTTTTCGTATAATAACTATTAACTAGTGCCACAAGGTCAGGGCAATCGGTATGTGTTTGGAATTACGTTTAAAACTCAAGGGTGAAAAACACCCTTGAGACAGCATTAAGCTGCGAATACGCCACAGGGCAGGTCGTTCCATGCACACCACGGGGGCTGCAAGAGCAAGTGGCAAGGGCAAGGCAATCGGTGAAACTTCTACATTTCGTTTAAAAACTATACTATTACAGTAGTAGCAATTAGCTCCAGAGGAGCGATATTATGATTGCTTCGTAGAAGCTGAATTATTATAGATAAATTAGCTTCTACGAAAACAGCTCCGTAGGTGCTGAATTATAAAATATTGTAGTTTTTACAATAATGTACCATTAACCATTAACCATTAACTAATAACTAACAACTCACATCGTTTCGTCTCGGTCCAAGAATTTCAAATCACCGTAAACGGTGTGAAACATGGCAAGGCCTAAGATGGCGCCGACGATGTCTGCGATAACATCCCAATAATCAGCCATACGGTCGACGGTAAAGTAGTGTTGAATCAATTCAATAATGATGGCGTAAGCAACCGCAATGATTAAGGAAATGATGCGTATTTTATTGAGTAAAAAAGAGAAGCGCCATTGCTTGATAAAGCCAAGCATTAAGAAATAAACCAGAACGGAAAAGATAAAGGCATGTCCTAGTTTGTCGGTTGGAATACCGAATAATTTTTGGGTTATGAAACCACCACTGCTGCTGGTACACAAAACCAAAATAAAAATTGCCCACGCGAAGGTGGGCAATTGATGTTTTAATATTTTAAACTTGTTAGCCAAACTAACAGAATTTGATTAGTGACCGGTTAATGCTTGGTAAGCTGTTGAATCTAACAATTCGCTTAGTTCTTCAGCGTTGCTAATCTTGATTTTAACCATCCAACCAGCTTGGTAAGGATCAGAGTTTACCAATTCAGGGTTAGCTTCTAACGCTGGGTTAACTTCAGTTACTTCACCAGAGATTGGCATGAATAAATCACTTACTGTCTTAACCGCTTCAACGGTTCCGAAAGTAGCTTCTTTAGCAAGTGTTTGACCTTTGGTTTCGATTTCAACGAAAACGATATCACCTAGTTCACCTTGAGCAAAATCGGTAATACCTACAGTTGCAGTATCGCCATCTATGCTAATCCATTCGTGGTCTTTGGTGTACTTTAAATTTTCTGGAAAGTTCATTGTGTTATTTAATTATTTTTATGTTAAAATTCTTTTTCTTAATCC
>CANFXY010000086.1 GCA_947451105.1 Bacteroidota bacterium
CTATAAAGGCATTTTGCAAAGTCAAAACATCAACACTGTTCCAATGTTTTTTATTCATATGGTAAGCACCTCGTATTTGGCTGTATTCTTCCCTGAGTTCAAATGCTCTTTCAGGGTCACATTTCAGATTTACCTCTCCAAATTCAGAAATGCTGCAGAGGGCAAATATTTTACTTTTAACTTTGAAAACCAAGGTATCCGGTCCAAATGGACATTCCTCGGCAACAGCGGGTAAACTTAAACAGAATTCTCTAAATTGCTCTATATCCACAATTCAAAAATACCGTTTAAACTCAATATTTACCAAACAATGCTTCTAGCTTTTCTTCCCTAAAGTTAAAAATAGTTTCAAGTTGCTTTCTAATAAACAAAAAATTAGCAATTTGGCCTAAGATACCAAAGGGTATTTTATAATGTATGGTATCGTTCATTAAAACGCCTCCATCTATTGCAACAAGCTCGTGTTTGTGGTGCCATAAGGCATATGGACCAAAGCGCTGTTCGTCAATAAAATATTTATGATTTTCTACATGGGTAATTTCAGTCACCCATTCCGTTTTAAATAGCGGCAAAGGCGTTATATCGTATACAATTATTTGACCGGCAAACATCTTGTCACCCTCTTTAACATCGTTCTTGATTTTAAATCCCATGTGTTCTGGGGTAATCGTTTTTAAGTTGTATGGTGAAGATAAAAATTCCCATGCCTCTTCTAAAGAAATTGGTAATTTTTGAGATGTTTTTTTACAGTAAATAGCCATTGTCCTTAATAGACAATCTAAATCAAAATTAGTTTTGTAAACTTGATTTTAGACTTTTTCAATTGTCTCGGTAAAGTATTCCCAATAAAAATAGCGACTCAACAACAGCCCTTTTTGTTTCCATGGAATATTTTCCGGTATAGAATTTAAAATACCTTCAATGTATTTTAAAAGACTTTCTAAATCATATGTCTTCATCACAAAAACATTGTAAGCAGATAGATTGGTTATTTGCTTTTCTTTAAACTCAGAATCTTTCCAAATGGTTCGCAGCAAACCCTTCTCATCACAGATATTGAATGAAAAAACTTCAGAACCATTTTTACCTTGTTCTCCTATTTCACACTCTATATTGACAAAAAAACCTCCTTCAGACAAATCCATATCCATTAAGGAAACACCAAACTCTCCCTCAATGGATTTTAAAATTAATTTGGCCATAAATTAGAAATTTATAGCCTCTTCAACTTTCAATAAGATTTGATCTATTTGCTTGTGGTTATCTTCCAAAACTGCCTTTGCTTCAGAAGCGTATTTTTTTGCAGCTTCTTTGTCTTTCAATCCTTTGGCATTCACCATAACATTAAAATAAGCACCTCTTACAGCGGTTTTAATACACAACAATCCAACGCCTGCATCGGTTATGCTATTAGGGTTGCCATGTTCTACCATGTACTTAAGGATTTCAATGCTGCTGAAGGCCACTTTCATTGTTTTTAATGGTATTTCAGTAGCGTATACCGAAGCAGACTCAATTGCAGCACTGCGAACTGATTTTTCGTCATCGGTGTTTTTTGGCAATTGAAAAGCGTCCATAATTTTATTAAAAGCATTGGTGTCCTCGTCAACCAAAAACATTAATTCTTTTTTAATGCTCTGTGCCTTTTCTGCCCATTCCGAAAATACTGATAATTTATCTTCCCAACCTCTTTTATCGGCACTCAAATTTGCCACCATTGAACCCAAGGCAACACCTAAAGCAGCACTTAATGCACTGACTGATCCACCACCTGGTGCTGGACTTTCACTAGCCGTTTCGTTAACAAAATCATGTACTTTATAATCGACCAATAATTTCTTAGAGCGATCCATCAAAACATATTCTATGATACGTTCGTTCGGTTTAAATTCTCCCAATTGATTCAATCCAAGCGATTGCACAGCAATTTCAATAAGTTCATTTTCGCTAACACCCAAACTTCTACCCTGTTTTGACAAATAATGTTTACCTGCATCCAACAGCGGTTGCAAAGGAACCAATCCAACCAATTCACTTCCTGTTACGCGAATGCCTCTATCATTGGCTTTAGAACAAACCTCATCAAATGCCTTGTGTACAGAAGTTATTTTATAATTGGTCAAGTTCATGCTAATTTGAGCCATGCCATACTCCTCAATATACCAACCTATCGCCTTAACTGATTTTAAGGTACCTGGTATTCTTACCGGCTCACCATTTGAATCTAAAACTGTTTTTCCACTTACCGGATTGCCTTCTCTTTTTACACGACCAGCTTCACGCACATCAAACGCAATACGGTTGGCCAATCTGGTTGATTTGGTATTCAAATTAATATTGTATGCAATCAAAAAGTCGCGCGCTCCAATAACAGTTGCTCCGTGCTTTAAAGGCAATTCAGTTGGACCAAAGTCAGGCTTCCATTCAGGTAGTTTTATTTTTTCCGCGAATCCTTCATATTCACCACCTCTTATCACAGATAGGTTTGATCTTAGTTTATTGGGCTGTGCCTCCTCATATAAATATACAGGTATTCCCAACAAGTCACCAACTTTTTCAGCCAGCACACTAGACCATTTAGCGCATTCTTCCATGCTTATGCCACTAACTGGAACGAGAGGACAAACATCAGTGGCACCCATTCTAGGATGTTCTCCTTTATGCGTTCTCATATCTATCAATTCTGCAGCTTTTTGAATGCCTAGAAAAGCAGCTTCAACTACCCTTGAAGGTTCTCCTGCAAAAGTTACAACCGTTCTGTTGGTCGCCTTACCCATATCAACGTGCAACAACATCACACCATCAACTGATTCAATGGCATCTGTAATTTGTTTAATAATCAATGCATCATTGCCTTCACTAAAGTTTGGAACACATTCTATAATTTTTTGAACCATGCTGCAAAATAAGTTCAAATTATGCTTATTTTAAAAATTAAGTCATCAATGTTTTGAAATTTTCAAAATGAGCACCATACATAAATCTAAACCGTCAAATAATTCTTATTTAATTTATTTACTCAAATCAAATAAATTAAATATTAAAAAATACAATTTCTAATATAAACAATATTAATGAATAAATAAAAATACTGATAAAAATAAACTAAATTTGCAGTCTGTTAGCTGCTGATAACACTATGATTTATAAATATATATTGAAAATTTATGCTATTTTTATAAATAGATTTTTCGTTTATAAAGAATTTGCTTTGAGTTTTTACAAATCAAATTCCATTAAAAATATCCTTTTTAGCGAAAAAGAATTGTGGGATTATTTTCTTCAAAAGGGTCCGTTTGCTAGAAAATTTAACATAGATTTTTCAAAATTCAACATAGAGACTATTGCCAAATATGATTTAGTTATCCCTCTAACCATTCCAGATCTTGAATTTTGTATTGCCAACAGAGATAGGATACCCAATAACCCCATTCCATTCCCTAGTGCAGATAGTTTCAATATTTGCAACGACAAAAGTCAATTTGAATTTTTTATGTTGCAAAATGGATTTTCTGATTATCTGCCAAAAAGTAGTGTAGAAATCAAATTTCCATTTATTTTAAAAAAGAGTCAAGATGAAGGCGGTGTTAATACATTTATTGTCAGAGATAACAATGATTTAAGCACCTATAAAGACCAGGTAAATGATCCAGATTACATCAAACAAAGCATCGTTGAAGGCAATAGGGAATACGCCACACATGTGATTATAAAAGATGGAAAAATCAAAAATGCCCTTACAATCGTTTACAAATTTGATGATGCTGTTTATATAAAAGGGAAAGACAAATATATTTGCAGGAACGTTTGCAACAACAAACACCTTCAAATTTTTGAAAACGTTCTTTCAAAAATGAACTTTAATGGCCTTTGTTGCATCAATTACAAAGAAAAGTATGGCCTTCCAATAATTCTTGAAATAAACCCTAGATTTGGCGGTAGTCTTTGTGATTTCTTTTATCCATTTTTTCAAAAAACTTTATAGTTCACAATTTATTCTTTTAGTTGTAATTTTCTTTATCTTCGTATTATGAAGTTAAGAAATAATTTATTGTCATTGCTCGCATTTTTGTTTGTTACACCATTGGCCGAGGGGCAAATGTGTCCTTGTAAATTTGGCAGAGATGATTCAATTAAATCGCTTCGATACGAAATAGGCATCAATGGTCTTTCATACAATGAACAGCTGGTCAATTTCAATTCCAATGCATCGTATTTCCAAAAAAGTTATTTACCTGGGATTAAATTAAAAAGACACTTTAATAATTTTTCGGCCCGATTGGGATTTGATTACACAGAGTCAAAATACCAGTTTGAGACCAACGAAGTGATGAATTGGAACAAAAACAATGGTTCTAATTATTCAAAAACTTTAAAATTAGGCATAGAAAAAACGGTTTTACACAATTACTTTCAGCTATTTATTGCTGCAGATCTTGTGCTTTTAAATTCAAATTATTCTGGCATTACAGAAGGGCGTGGCGACATAGCACCATACTACAAATACCCTTATAACTTTAAACTAAATGCCATTGGTATATCACCAGTACTAGGTTTTAAATACAGACCAATTGAACGATTATCTATAAGTATTGAAACATCACTATCAATTCTTTATTGGCAAACAAAAGGAAACCAGGCTTTATACAGGAATGAAAGTTCTACATCTTTGGTTCTTAATCCTGTAGGTTTATTATCCTTAAATTACCACCTATTGCGTTAAGAAATCTTATCAAATATACAAAGATCAAATGCATATAGATGTGTGTCATCTGTGGCGTGCGATTCCCTGAGTACTTCTCTCCACTCCGATTCTTTCCATTTAGGAAAATAGGTATCGATGTTTTCAAAAGTGTGGTTTACAAAGGTTATATATAGCCTATTTGCAAGTTCTAACATTTGGGTATAAACCATACCACCACCTATTACCATCACTTCTTCGGTATTTTCAGGTATCGCTTTTAAAGCTTCTTCTATAGATTGAACATGAACAAAACCATCTATTATGTCTTTGCCACTAGAGGATATAACAATGTTTAAACGCTTGGGTAAAGGTCTTCCCAACGATAGCATGGTATTTCTACCCATGATAAGCGGTTTGCCTATTGTATGCTGTTTAAACCATTTGAAATCATCCGGCAAATGCCATAGCAATTTGTTATCCGCTCCAATCCCGTAATTGGAGTCTATTGCAGCAATCAGTGAAATAAGCATAAGGCTGCAAATTAAAGCTATATCAATCTTATTTCAACAAAAGTTGAAGAATATAATAAAATCCACCTGCTAAAATCATGGTCACAGGAAGGGTTAAAATCCAAGCAATTGCTATACTTTTTATGGTATCAGGTTGTAGATTCTTTACACCTTTTGAAGCAGTCATAGCGCCAGCTACACCTGAAGATAATACATGGGTTGTTGAAACCGGCAAACCAAATCCAGAGCTTAGTCCTATAGTGGCGGCGGCAGTTAACTCAGCGGTTGCACCTTCAGCATAGGTCATGTGTCTTTTGCCAATTTTTTCACCTATTGTAATTGCAATTCTTTTCCAACCGATCATAGTTCCTAATCCCAAACAAAGTGCTATCATAATGGTCACCCATTTAGGCGAGTATTCAATATCATTTTTTAGATAGGCTACCTCTGATTTTATTATTTCAGCATTTTCCTTAGAATCCATTGCAGTTGGATTTTTTAATTCCGAACTTAGCTTCTTATTTAATTTAGATATAGAAGTTCTTAATTCAACAATGGTTTTTTTCCTATCAGCAGCAGGAACAATTGAATCGTCTTTTGTTAATTGATATTTCTCTAAATGGGCTTTAGTCTCATTGACATTCATTAATAGATCCGTCTTGTTTTCTCTTGTCAAAGCCAATTCTATTTTATTTAAAGATTCTAATGATTTAGCTGAATCAAACTCAGAGTTCAGCGCAAATTGAATGGGCATAAAGGTGATTAAGATAATCAACATCAAACCAATTCCTTTTTGACCATCGTTGTTTCCATGAAAGAAACTCACCAAGGTACAAGTCGTAATCAATATTGCTCTGATCCATGTTGGAGGTCTATTTCCTAGCTCAGGCTCTTTAAATATTTGCTTTTTAGTCTTTATAATTCTTCTAAGAATGTACATTAACAAAATTGTCACTGAAAAACCAATTAAAGGAGAAATTAACAACGACAAACCAATCTCTGAAGCTTTCACCCAGTTTGGCCCTGCTCCACCATGAATTAACAAGAAAACAACGCCTCCACCTAAAATTGAACCTATTAATGTATGGGATGAACTGCATGGAATACCAAAGTACCAAGTTCCTAAATTCCACATGATTCCAGAAAGAAGAATACCCAAGACCAGACTTACACTCTCCCCCGTACTTAAAAGCACTAAGTCGTTTAAAGGCAGCAAACTCACAATTCCCATTGCTACTTTATAACCCCAGAAACTGCTTAAAAACAATCCTATGAAGTTCCAAAGCCCTGACCAAACAATTGCATAAGTTGGCTTTAATGAACCAGTGTAAATCACCGTTGCTACTGCATTTGCGGTATCATGAAAGCCATTGGCGAATTCAAATACACACACCGCCAATACACACAAAATAAATAAAGCGGCTATTCCAGTTTCTAATCCAAACATAAGTATGCAAATATTGGGTTTAAATGTTAAAATAACGCTAAATAAAAAACATTTTAATGTTTATTATGGGTTTTCATTGTTAAAATAAGGTTTAAACATAGGCTGTCTAATTTTTGGTACAATACTTGTTTGGGGTTTGCAAAGGCAATTGTTAATTTGCCGATCAAATTAATTAAACCATTAATAATTAAGCTTATGTCAAGAAACCTTACCAAACTCATTTTATTTGTTCTTCTTTGTTTCAATCTTTCGATTGGACATGCACAACAATGGTTGGGTAGAACAACCGGAAATTACACTGGCACTTATGGCATATACAACAATGCCTCTTCTATTGCCGATTCTAAATACAAATATTACTTTAATCTTTGGGGCAGAGGTGTGAATTTTTACAATAATTATTTAACTTATAATGCACCAATAAAACTAAACCATTGGGCCAATGATAATTTATATGCGGCTGGTTATAAAGACTATACTGGCAAAATGCAAATTGGGAACGATTGGTTTAAAGAAAACTTAAATGGCAAAAGCAAACAATTTAGTTTTAACCAAGATATTTGGGGACCCGCTTTTATGTTTCCCGTTTCAAGAAATTGGAACATGTCCATAAATACCCGCCAACGTTCTAGCCTTCAGTTTATCGGAATAAGCGAGGCTGCTGCTAACATGGCAAAAAATAAAACTACCGCTAATAAATCTGCATCCATCAACAATAAATTTTCTGCCAACATTCAAAGTTACCAAGAACTAAGTTTTACACTTGGAGGTATACTAGCAAAAAATGAAAACCATCAGCTTAATGGTGGTTTAACCGTAAAATTTATAAGGGGATTAGGTGCCGCTTATTTTAAAGGCGACCAATTAAGCATAAATGGCACAAGCAATACAAGCGCTGACGTGAGTGGTAATTTTCAATATGCTTATACAGATGACCAATCTGTAATTTCTCCGTTCAATGATCCTTATGGTCTTTTTTCTCTAAACTCTAGAGGCGCTGGTGCTGGTTTTGACCTAGGCTTAAGTTACACCTACCGTTCTCAAAAATTAAAATACAAAAGCAAATGGGCCTGCGACCGCAATGATAGAAAAAGTGATTATGATTTTAAATTAAGCATGGCCTTAAATGATATCGGCGGCGTTCGATACAACAGACATAGCACGCTGTATAATTATGGTTCTACTACAAACACTTCAATAAATGCATCCAAAGACCTATTAAATGGCTTCAGTTCCATCAATCAAAATGGATTCGATAGCATAGGTAATGCCTTTGCAAGAATGGGTGCTGCGAAATCATCTGGATTTTCTACCACCTTACCGAGTGCATTTAATTTACAAGCTGATATCAGATTTTCTAAATATTTCTATACAGCCTTATATTGGAATCAAAGTCTCAAAGGCTACAACACAACGGGTATGAGAGGTACATCTATGCTTTCAATCATTCCAAGGATTGAGTCAAAAGGTTTTGAATTTAGCATGCCAATTACTTTGAGCGAAAACTATAAGAACTTCTATATTGGTGCATATACCCGCATTGGTCCAGTATTCTTTGGAAGTGATAACTTAGGTGGATTGTTAAATGTATCATCAAACTCAGAGTTTAGAGGTGCAGACATCTATGGAGGTATATCAATAGGAATAGGACACTGTCACTCTTGGTGGTACAACAACAATGTTGATCCTGTATACATGGACTCAATGCACAACGACTCTATTAAGAGACAATTAAAAGACACCATAAAAATCGTTAAACACGATACCCTTATATTAAAGGATACAATTAAAATCATAAAAAGGGATACGGTCTTTTCAAATAAAAAACCGGTAAAAGACAATAGCATCATTGAGAAAGAGGCGGAATTGAAAAAGAAAGAAGCAGACCTCAACAAAAGAAAAATTGAACTTGATGCTAAAGAGAAGGAAATTTTAGCCAAACAAAAATCACCAGTAACTGAAACAGTTGCCATCAAGGAGTGTAACACCAAAAACAATACCCTCAACACTGAAAATACTACGTTAAAAAACAAGATTAACAACCAGGCAGAGGAGATTGCAACATTGAAGAAACAACTTGAAGACGCAAATAAAGTTAAAAGCAATATTGAAATTGAAAAGCAAAAATGTGCTGAGGATAAAATCAAAAACAACGCTGAGATTTTAAAACTTCAAGACGATTTAATTAAAGCAAACAAAAGATTATCGGATTTACAAATTGAAGTTGACATTCTCAAAAAAGCAGCTGCCAATAAAACAGATGCGAATGTCATTAAAGGTTCAGATGCCGAAAAATTACTCAAAGCAAACAAACAAGTTGACAGTTTGAAATTGATTGTTTTGTATCTAGAATCAGATATAGAAAAATGCAAGAAGAACAGTCTGATAAACAATGCTGAAGTAATTAAAAAGGCTGAAGCAGATAAAGCAAAAGCGCAAAATGATGCCTTGGTATATAAAAAGCGCGTTGACAGTTTAAATAACATTCTAAATGTAAAAGTTATTGAATTAGACAATTGCAAAAAGAACAGCACACAAAACAATGCCGAAGTCATCAAAAAAGCCGAAGCTGACAAAGCTAAAGCGGAAAATGATGCTAGAATTGCAAAGAAACAATCAGATAGTCTAACGAATATCCTAGTTATTAGAACCACCGAATATGAAAACTGTAAAAAGAATTCAACATTAAACTCAGCAGAAGTAGTAAAAAAGGCGGAGGCGGATAAAGCCAAAGCAGAGAACAATGCTAAACTTGCACAAAAGCACGCTGATAGTTTAGAGATTGTGCTTGCACAAAGAAATGTCGACTACGAAAATTGCAAGAAGAACAGCACACAAAATGATGCAGAAGTTCAGAAAATGCAAAAATGTGCAGACGAAAATGCTACTCTTAAACTCGAGATGGCAGACATGTCAAAAACAATAGGTAAGTTGAATTCTAAAAATTATGCCTTGAGTTTGCGCATTGACAGCTTAATAAATGCACTTAAAGATTGCAATAAAAACAGCAACTCTGGAAGCAACAATGATGCAGAGTTATTAAAACAATGTCAAAACAGTAAAGCTGAACTAGAAGCGGAAATAGTTAGATTAAAAGCTGTTATTTCAAACAAGAATAAGACTCTTGATAGTTTAAGTTCAATAAATGCAGAGCAAGCAAAAAAACAAGTGGAATTGAATGCTCAAATCACCAAGTTAAATTCAGAAATTAGCACGTTGAAAAGCAACACAAGCAATTGTGATGATATTCAAAAACAATTAGACGATAAGACCGCCGAGTTGAACAAACTAAAGAATGACTATACCACCATTCAAAACCAATTGAAGACTTTAAATGCTCAGTTTAACGAATATAAAAACGAATATAATTTCCTATTGAAGCAAAACAACACATGCAAAATGCAATTGGACAGCTGCCAAAAAGGATTATACAACGCTGAACCAAGCGGCACCCCAGGCGGTTCAAATGGCGGACCGTTTGAAGGAAGCATTGATAGCAACGATAGCAATACTGAAACCAATAACAATGTAGAAACCAATAGAACCGGCAGAGGCCTCGAAATTGGTGTTCAAATATTAAGCGCAATACTAAACAGTGCAACCCAAAATAGAACGACTACAACCAATAGAAATTCAGGATCGAGCACCAACACCAACAAACAAGTTGAGACAAATACAAACTCGAATACAAATAGCAATGCAAAGAACACCAGTTCTGCAGGTGATGGTGAAGGAACTGGAAAGAAACCAAGCTCAAGCACAAGCACCAACAACAGCGATAGAGATGGCAATGGGTCAAATGGTTCAACTAGAAGAAGGTGAGTTTTGTAAATTAAAATTTCCTGCTTATATTTGCAGCAGATTAAATATTAAAAGTTTTGTTGAGGGGCCTTACAGCCCCTCAATTGTTATATATGAACGTAGAAAAGGAACTAAACGAAATTGTAGCGCAGGTATTGGAAAACCATACAGGTATTTTCTTGGTACAAGCCATACATAAACAAAAAAATCACGAAATCGTGATAGATGGAGATTTGCCTTTGGGGATTTATGATATTTCTGCCATTAGCAGAGAAATCAACCAATTGGCCGATGAAAGAATGCCAGAGGAGGAATATAGCCTAGACATTGCTTCTCCTGGAGCTGACAGTGACTTATTGTTGTTAAGACAATACCCTAAACATATTGGCAGAGAATTCAATGTTATATTGAAAGACGAAACCAGCATCATTGGAGTTCTTAAATCAGTTGAATCTGAAACTTTAGAATTTGAAGGTTTTAAAACAGCAAAACCTAAAAAGAAGGACCTTCCAGAGGTGACCAAAATAAACTATCAAGAAATTAAAAAAGCAAACATCATATTATCATTTAAATGACAACATCACAAGTATTAACAGTTAGGGGATTGGTAGATTCCTTCTCTGAATTTAAGGAATTCAAAAACATTGACAGAGCAACACTTATGCGTGTTTTGGAAGAA
>CANFXY010000087.1 GCA_947451105.1 Bacteroidota bacterium
GAGTCTATAGCTCTATGGCTCGCCTCAGTTTGTTTTGCTTTACTTGTTGAGTACAGAAAAGATAAAAAATATGTGATGTATTTGGGTATAGCAACTTTGTTTTCTATGGCCTATTTCTTCTTGGCTATTAAGCTTGTTATGCCAGCCTTGTCGCCTGATAAAAGCTATGGGCATTTTAAATACCATGTTTTGGGAACAGACTATTTTGATGCGTTAAAAAACATGGCCATTCATCCTCTAGAATTTCTCAAACATTTGTTTTTAAACCATACGGGAAATCCAACATTTGATTGGGTAAAAACGGAGTTCTATTTGTTTGTCGTATTTTCAGGGGCCTTGGTGTTGTTCTTTAAACCTACTTATTTATTGATGTTGTTGGTGCCATTGGTTTCAAAAATGTGCTACGACGATTCTGCAATATGGAGCATTGATTGCCACTATTCCATTGAATTTGCACCCGTAATTACCCTGGGGTTATTTTTGGTTTTAAGTAAATTGAAGCCATTGGAATTGCAAAAGAAATTAGCCCTCATGGCTTGTGTATTTTCATTTGCTATTAGCATTCGTTTAATGGATCATACGGTTTACAGGCACGACTACCAGCGTTTACGGATTTATCAAAAAGGCCATTATTCAAGAGGACACAATATACAGATAATTCACCAATATTTAAATCAAATTCCGACAAACGCAACCGTTAGTGCGCAATCGCCTTTGCTTCCGCATCTTGCTTACCGCGACCAAGCCTATCAATATCCAATCGTAAAGAATGCGAAATACATTGTTCTGTCGAGGGTAGAGCCAGAAACCTATCCAATTGACAAACAGTCGTTAATTAGGGGTCTAAACGATTCAATAGCTTCAGGCAGGTGGGCCGTTGTAGTTGACCGATTAGAAATTTCTATTTTAAAGCGAAAATAGTCATATAATCCTGTTCGATTCTTGTCGATTTTGGTTTGTAATGAAGCTAAATGTTCTATTTTTGCAAAACAAAATTATGTCTGACAAAATTGATATCGAGTTTAATAAAAACGAAGACCACAATAAGCAGTTGGTATACGAACTAAAGACCAAACACAAAAAAGTGAGTTTGGGCGGCGGGGAGAAAGCAGCAGCAAAACAAAAAGAAAAGGGCAAATTATTGGCAAGGGAGCGCATCGATTATTTAAGAGATGCCGATAGTCCTTTTACTGAAGTAGGTGCTTTTGCTGGCGATGGCATGTACCCTGAATATGGCGGTTGTCCGGGTGGTGGCGTTGTTTGTGGTATTGGATATGTAAGTGGTCGTCAGTGTATGATTGTAGCCAATGATGCAACGGTTAAAGCGGGGGCTTGGTTTCCAATCAGTGGTAAGAAAAATTTACGTGCCCAAGAAATTGCAATGGAAAACCGTTTGCCAATCATTTATTTGGTCGATTCTGCAGGGGTGTTCTTGCCCATGCAAGATGAGATTTTTCCAGACAAAGAACATTTCGGTCGCATATTCAGAAACAACGCCGTAATGAGCAGTATGGGGATTACCCAAATTGCAGCCGTTATGGGCAGTTGTGTTGCAGGGGGTGCTTATTTGCCAATCATGAGCGATGAAGCATTGATCGTGGATAAAACAGGTTCTATCTTTTTAGCCGGTTCTTATTTGGTGAAAGCCGCAGTGGGAGAGGACATAGACAATGAAACCTTGGGTGGAAGTATTTCTCAATCGGAGATTTCTGGGGTAATCGACGACCGTTTTCCTGACGATCAATCGTGCTTAGACCGTATAAAATATATTATGGATAAGATTGGTAAGTTTGAGGAGGCGGGTTTTGACCGTGTGGCCACAAAAGCGCCTTTACATGACATTAAAAACATTTATGGTATTCTGCCAATGGACAGAGCAAAGCCATACGACAGCAAATTCTTAATTGAACACCTGGTTGACAACAGTGAGTTTGAAGAATACAAAGAAGGGTATGGTAAAACCATTTTATGTGGCTACGCCCGCATTGATGGTTGGGCGGTTGGAATAGTTGCCAACAACCGCATGATTTCAAAAAATAAAAAAGGAGAAATGCAATTTGGTGGTGTTATCTACAACGATAGTGCCGACAAAGCTGCAAGGTTTATCATGAACTGCAACCAAAAGAAAATTCCTTTGGTGTTCTTGCAAGACGTTACCGGTTTTATGGTTGGTAGCAGAAGCGAGCACGCAGGAATTATTAAAGATGGGGCTAAAATGGTAAACGCTATGAGCAATAGTACGGTGCCTAAGTTTACCATCATACTTGGCAACAGTTATGGGGCAGGAAACTACGCCATGTGTGGTAAGGCTTATGACCCTCGACTAATTTATGCTTGGCCAAGTGCACGCATTGCGGTAATGGGAGGCGAGCAGGCTGCAAAGGTTATGTTGCAAATCGAGAAAGCCAGTTTGGAAGCCAAAGGCGAAAAAATCACACCAGAAGCAGAAAAAGCTTTATTGGATAAAATCATTGCCCGTTATGAAAATCAATTGTCGCCGTATTATGCGGCTTCGCGCATTTGGGTTGACGGTGTGATTGATCCGATAGAAACCAGAAAAGTAATCAGCGAAGGTATCGCTATGGCAAACCATGCACCTGTAAAGCCGTTTAATGTGGGTGTGTTGCAGACCTAGTTTTTGAGTTATTGTTTTATCTCAACAAACTAACTGTTCCTGAAAGTTCTATTAGTTTGCCTTCTTTTGATACAATTTTAGCTTTGTAAATGTAAACATCTGCCTGGCAATCTTTGTCTTTATAAGTCCCGTCCCATGCAGTATTAGCAGAAGTTTCAAATAGTTTTTCACCCCAGCGGTTAAAGATTTCAAAACTTGTAGATTCATCAGAGACACCATAGATGTGAAACGATTCGTTTTTGCCATTTTGGTCTGGTGAAAAAGCATTGGGAATAAAATATTGTAGATATTTGAAAAACTTGATATTTTGAGAAAGTGTATCAGAACAATTGTATTCGTTTTCTGCATAGAGTTTAACTGAGTAGGCACTATTTTTAGCATAAATATGTGTCGGTTCGAAATCATCACTGCTTTCTTGATCGCCCCAATACCAAGTGTAGTAACTCGCTCCAATGCTTCTATTGCTGGTTTTGATTTCATTTTTTATTACGCCGTCTTGCAAGTCACTTACTTGTATTGTAAACAAGGGTTTAGGAATAGGGTTTACAATTAAATCGAAGTGTGCGGTGTCACTTTTGCATCCAAGATAATCTGCTTGGCTAATGATTTTAAAATGACTTGGTTTTTGTGACTTATAAGTTTGGATACTTGCGATATTCTGAGTGCCTGACTTAAATTCACCATAGATGCTGTCACCATAAATCCACGAAATATTTGATACTTGCGGATGACATTTAAGTTCAATTTCTTCAGTGCTTTCACCTGCGCAAATTTTCAATAGTTTTGTATTGGTCATACGTGGTTTTGCGATGCTTTGAATTGTAAAGTTCATTGGATCAGAATTGCATAGACCATTTTTTGCTTCTACTTTTATATTTGAAGTTTGATTTTCTTCTAAAGCACTCAATTTTTGAGAAGGAATAAAGTCAATTCCATTTGTTGGAATTCCAATATTTGTATTGTCATTTCCCCAATTTACCTCATCAAATTGATTCTTTATGTTAAAATTGATTTTTGGTAAACTATCGCCACTGCAAAATTTCTTGGGGTTGATTTGCTCAATAATAGGTTTACTTCTAATGTCAATATTGAATTGCATAAACTGAGATTTGCATTTGCCGTTGTTAGAGAAAACGGTGATTTTAGCTTGCTGATTGGTGCTGGCGTTCAAGGTATATTGAGATTGTATCATGGTAATTCCAGAGTCCGGTAAACCTGTCTTTGTATTGTTGTTGTACCATTTATACTTTGCGCCATTTGTGGAACTTTTAAATACAATAGTATTTAGTTTTTCGCCAGCACAAAATTCCAAGTTTTTTTCTTGTATGATTTTCGGAAGCCCTAAAACATTTATTTCAAAATTAAGGGTATCTGCAGGGCAAAAATTGTTAGACCCTATTACCTGTATATTGGCTGTTTGGTTGTTTTCAATTTCCAGGCTTTTAAAAGCAGGGATGTACGCGTTACCCTCTGCATTCAAGCCGAAAGAAGGGTTGTTGTTATACCAATCTATTTTGCAATCGCTGAGGTTAGATTTAAAAATGATTTTAGTAAGACTATCCCCCGCGCATATGGTATAAGAATTTACAGATTCAAGTTTAACTTTTGATTTTACAGAAAGTTTAAAAACTTGTGGTTTACCTCTGGCTGTATCGGCCTTTGGGTAAATAACAATTTTTGCATTTTCAATATTTGTAACATTAGCTGCTATGAAATCTGCAATTTGCCCCCAACCAGATTTTGCCAATCCAATTTTTGGGTTGTCATTTGTCCAGTAGTAACGGATATTCGGACTATCACTTTCGAATTTCGGAAATGTAATTGAATTGCCTGAACACACTGATAAAGTATCATAGGTTAGGGGTTTCATTTCTGCTCCGAAGCGTAGTAGTTTTATTGTGATTGTGTCGCGGATTAATATACATTTATTTAAATCTGTTATTGTTAACCAGTAGGTGCCACTTCTATCAATGACAATGTTTTCGGTTGTATCGCCGGTAGACCATAAATATTTAGCGTTTTTATAATTCGCACTCAATGTTTGTTTGTGGAAATCAATAATGCTGTCTTTGCCAAGACTGAAGTAATTGTCCAAACTTTCCATATAAGTTGGTAATCCGATATGGCTTTTGGTATTTAGTTTTAAATAATTCAATGCCGGCTGGCATTTCAACCCCAATTCTTCCGGAAATAAAATGCAGTTTAACGCATTCGAATTGTAGGAATTGCTGGTGTATAATTTCTTGTCTTTCCCAAGTTGAAGAGCACCAATTCTTGAAGGGCTTTTTAATACTAAAATTCCGTTACTGAATATTTCAATTGGATTTTGATTTAGATTGTATTGGTAAACTTTACCCTGGTCTAATAATGAAGCATATAAGAAGTTGTTGTTCGGGGAAAAAGAAAGACCATAGAAAGTTTGATCATCTCCAATAGGTAAAGTTTGATGAGCTACATAATTAATTTGGCCTGTTTGTTTGTCAAATTTGTAGAGTTCTATGGTTCGTCCATGGCATTGGGCATTGGCCAAATAATTGCCATCACTTGAAAATTTCAAATATCCTATTTCTATGTTTTTAGAGTAACTGTAGTATTGGAAACTGTATATTGGATTTGTGCTTATGCCACTTGAATCAATTGAAAAACTAAGGTACATGTTGCTTAAAGCTCTATGCATAACAAGCCAAAACCCATTGCTTGAACAGTTCTTTGTTACCGCAATTTTTTCATCAGAATACTCGTTTAGTAAATGGTTTTTTAAGACGACTTTACCCAAGCCTCCATTGCTTCCAAGATCAATTAAATTATAGGTCAAGTAGTGGGTATTACTAGTATTCGCTTGCACGCAAAAGATGTAATACATATTGGGGTGTTTTGGGAATGGAACCACTACGCAAGATGAAGTAGAGGATGGATCGCCTTTTAATCCAGTTCCATTTTGCATAATGCCATGGTTCTTGTTCCAAACGGTAATGCCATCTGAATAAAACAAGAGATTCCCGTATTTGTCGCTAACTGAGCTGCAGCCTTCTAAGGTTTTTAAAGTGTTTAATGGAGATAAAACTTGAGGTGATCCATTCTTAAAAGAAACATGGCATGAATTGCCAAAAATCCAATGATCGTTTTCACCCTGCGCCTGAATTTTGTTGCTGCTGATGAAGTGAAAAATAATTAAAATTGATAGAGAGTAGATTGACTTCATAGGCGCTGAATTTATTTGAAGACATCTTCAATTTTAAATTCGTGGCTTTGACGAAGAAATATTTTTTAATATTTTAAAATGGTCGTGAATTATGGACTAAGATCTAATCCTGCACAAATAAAGTTCTTACTTTGTCTGCGAGCTTTCTTACCTTAAGGTTGTTTAAATTCAACATTACACCCGATAAAACAACCGCCATGCCCAATAAAACGCTAGTGGGATAGCTGTCTTGGAAAATGAATTTCCCCATGAGAACACCCCAAACAATGCCGATATAACTAACGCTTGAAATGCGGGCTGCGGTATCCATTTGATACGCCCGGGTGATGTAGTATTGACCTATTTGTGTGAATATGCCGGTGCCAATTAGGTAAAACCAATCCCAACCCTGGGGTAGGACAAATTCTTGTGGGAAGATTAAAAAATAAATTAAGACCAAAGGCAAAGCCACCATTGGTTGGTAAAAGATAATGACATCGGCATCTTCTTTGTTTTTCATATTGCGGATGGCATTGTAGGCCAAGCCTGTAAAGACTGCACCAGCGACACCCATTAAAAAATCAAAGGTGTCAACATTCGCAAATCCTTTGACAATCACCACGCCGGAAAACGAAATTGCAAATGCAATCCATTGTATATAGCGCACCCTTTCTTTAAGGAAAACCATGGCAATTAAGGTGGTGCAAATTGGACTGAGGTAATGTATGACAATTGCATTGGCCAATTGCATATGCTGTAAGGTGTAGAAATAACATATTAAACCGCCAGCGCCAAACAAACCTCTAGCCAAAAGGAATTTGTGGTGGGTTCCCCAGGGGTAAACTTTCCTTTTTTTAAGAATGGCATAACTGATAATTAAGGTTATGAGTGCCCTAAATAAAATGACTTCAAAAACGGGAATATGTTCTATGCTTTTCACACTGAAGTTCATCCACGCAAAAGCGAGACTTGCTATCAGCATAAGTTTAACGCCTTTAGAGAAAAGTTTTTTCTTCCTCATTTAGGCTAAAGTGATCCAACCCTGATTGTGCGCATACCTTTGCAACTGGGTTAAATGGTGTTTGCCATGCCAAGCGTATAGGCCAACGACTTCGCCTAAAGAATATTCTTTGTTGTATTCAGGATGGAAGTATGTTTTATCAAAATCACTTAATTCCATTGTTTTTAAAAGGTGTAACCATCTTTCGTGCAAAGGAATAATCATAGCGCATGATATAAGTGCATCGACTTCCAAACTGTCTGAAGTGCCTGCCCAAGCATTTTGACTGTAGGGTTTAATGGTGGGTTTGTCCTCTGTTAATGCCAGTTTAAAGCGGCTGTAGGCTTGCATGTGGCTGTCGGCAATATGGTGAACCATTTGTCTGAAACTCCAACCCTCTGGACGGTAGGTATGCATTTGATGCTCTGCTTGCAGAGACATCATAAACGAGGTTAAGGCTTTCGGAAATTTTGCAATTTCTTCAATGCAAGTGGCTAAGTATTCCTCTGTTATTTGCTCTGGTGCTATAAAAGGACCATTGGCTTTTACGATTTCTTCTTGTGTGTATGTCATTATCCGAAATTTATTTCAGCGCTATCGCCTAGGTTAAGGCTGTGGACTGTTCCCTGTAAAGATGCATCATTGCCGATAAGTGAGTTGTTTAATACGGCGTAATTAAGTTCTGCGAATGGACCAATTATGGTTTCTTTAATTATTGAAGATTCGATCAATACATTTTCGCCAATACTAACATTAGGGCCTATGATGCTGTTGCTTATTTTGCAGCCTTTGTCAATGAAAACAGGAGGAATAATAATTGAGTTTTGTACCGATTCAGGATCTACTTCGGCAAAGTTTCCTCGTTTTAAGAGCAATTGGTTGGTTTGTAAAAGGATTTCTTTTTTGCCACAATCAAACCAAGATGTAACATTGTAGGTGTAGAAATTTACACCCATTGAAACCATGCACATCAAGGCATCGGTGAGATGAAACTCATTCTGGTTCTTAATGTTGCTGTCAATGATGTTGTCAAGGCAGTTCATTAATTCTTTGGTTTCATTAATTTTATAAATGCCAACAAGGGCGAGATTTGATTTAGGGATTGCAGGTTTTTCAATTAAGCGGGAGATTTTATTGTCCTCATTTACTTCAGCCACACCGAATTGCCTAGGGTCATCTACCTTTTTAACCCCTAAAAGTGAATGCGGGGAATCAATGATCTCTTTCCAATTTAATTCGCAAATGGTATCTCCAAAAACGATGAGAATCGCTTCGTTGTCGATTTGCTCTTTTGCCAACCAAATGGCGTGCCCCGTTCCTTTGCCTGTGGTTTGGATTACAAAAGAGGCATTGATGTTTGGATAGGATTTGGTAATGTATTCTTCAATTTTGTCGCCCAAATAGCCAATTATAAAAACAAAATCATTAACGCCAACTGCCACCAATTGGTCGACAATATGGGCCAAAATTGGTTTTCCAGCAACTGGAATCAAAGATTTGGGTTGTGTATGGGTGTGTGGTCTTAGCCTAGTACCAATGCCTGCAACGGGTATCACTGCTTTCATGTGCTGTTGTTTGTTGTAAATGGAATTCAAAATTAGGAAGTTTGACATGAATATCAAAGTCTAATTGCTTTTAATATTCTGAATCTTCAATCATATTTTTTTGTAAATTTGCAAGATTCATCATGGAAAAAGTAGTTAGTGGTATTAGGCCTACAGGTAAGTTGCATCTCGGGAATTATTTCGGAGCAGTAAAGAATTTTATCCGCATGCAAAACGAATTTGACGCGTTTTTCTTCATTGCCGATTACCATTCACTAACCACGCATCCAACGCCAGGCGATTTGCACAGCTCAGTAAAACGCGTATTGGCAGAATACATCGCCCTCGGATTAGATCCCGAAAAATGCACCTTGTATTTGCAAAGCGATTTGCCTCAAACCGCCGAGTTGTACATGTTCCTTAACATGAATGCTTACTTAGGGGAGTTGCAAAGATTGACGTCTTTCAAAGATAAAATCCGCGACCAACCGAACAATGTTAATGCAGGTTTATTAACCTATCCTGTCCTTATGGCCGCCGATATATTGTTGCATAAAGGTTTGAAAGTACCAGTGGGTAAAGACCAAGAACAGCATTTGGAGATGGCTAGAACCTTCGGTAATCGATTCAACCGTTTGTACAACGTAGACTATTTTCCGGAACCTCAAGCCTTTAATTACGATCAAAATTTAGTTAAAGTGCCTGGTCTAACTGGGCAAGGTAAAATGAGCAAAAGTGCTGGAGAAGCAGATTCAATTTACATGAGCGATTCGGAAGAAGTTATGCGCAAAAAAGTAATGAAAGCGGTTACGGCGAGTGTTGAAGGTGCTTCAGAGCAAGGGTCGGAAAAGCCTTTGGCCATTCAGAATTTATTCGATTTGATGGGGCTTGTTTGTGCAAGCGATGTAATCGCTAAGTATGAAGCCGATTATTATGCTGGTAGCATACGTTTTGGCGATTTGAAAAAGCAGTTGGCCGACGATATGAATGTGTTCTTGGATCCATATAGAAACAAAATCAAAGACGTTTTGGCCGATGAAGCTTTGTTAAGTAAAGTGGCTAAAATGGGTGCAGAAAAAGCATCTGAAAGCGCAAATAAAACCATCTCTGAGGTTAGAGAAATCATTGGCTTCAAACGCTTTTATTAAGTAAGCGATGCTGATTGCCAACTACCTTAAACAATGTCGGAAATCAAACTTTGGTTTTTTTGTTTTCGTGTTAGTTGTTTTTGTATTGTATGCCATTCAGTTGGCCTTAAAGACTGAGATTACCCCACTTGGTTATTTTTCCTTGTACAGCAATGAAACACCCAAGATGGATGCCTATAATCAGATACTCCCAAGCTCAGGAGAAGACAATGTTCCGGTAGATATTTACCAACTGCCAGGTACCGGTTTTATTATGATGGAGATCTTGCCAACAAGGTACCAAATTTTAAAAAATGCGGAGAATTGTAACCAAATGAACCATAAACTCAAGCGGATTGGTTTGATCGACAACAATACCTGCGATTGTGAGCAATTAAAACAGTTTTCGGCTTGGTATAAAGTGTTTGCTTCGCGACAAGGCATTGAATTGTCAAACCGCTACAAAATAAAAGAGTTTGGCTTTCTTAACGGTGAAATTGTAAGGACAAAGGATGTTGAATAACCTACAAAATATTTGGTTTTGGAAACGCTTGGTTTTGGCCTTTGTGTTTTTTTACTTTCTATGGCTTTGGTATTCAGGCTTGATGTTGCAAAATATTTACGATTCCCCCTTTCAATACAAAGGCGCTGATATCACATTTTGGCTTTTGCATTGGTCGCAATTGCCCAAAATTATTCTGTACAATGAAGCAAGTGCTACCGTTTTTTCTTATCTGTTGTTGTTGCTTTTAGGGTTTTCGTTTTTCTTGGTTGAAAAACGCTATTTGACGGTCTTGGCAGGAGTTTTTCTTTTGTTGTATCAGTTGTTGTTTAACTACAAATTGGGCTACCATACCCACCATTTATACGGTTTGCATTTTGCGCTTTTGCCTTTTTACTTTAAAAAAGAAAACTTTTTTTTGAGTGCCAACTTTGCCCGCATCATGGTTTGTATAACCTATTTTTTTGCAGGATTTTTTAAATTAATAGGCAAGGGGTATTTAAGTTTGGATAGTTTTTCAAATACCTTGCAGAACCAGCATGCAGCATATTTTTACTTTCATCCTGATAGCTTGCGTTCTCAGTTTGCCATGTGGATGATCAACCACGAAAATTTGGCTTGGATGTTCTTTTTTACAGCCATGCTGATGCAATTGAGTTTTGCGCTTGGGCTTTTGAGTAAAAGGTTTGATCCATTTTTGTTTGTGTTTTTATTGCTATTTCATCTAATGGATTGGTTCTTAATGAATTTGGGAATATTTATGGGTATGTGCATCATGTCTTATCTCTTTCTTTTGCCCAAGTCGCTTTTCAAAGACCTAAGGGGTTAGATTTGAGCGGGTTTGTCTTGAAATATTAAATTAGATTTATTCGATGTTTGACGGAAGTATCACCAATTTTTGTATTCTTTCCACATTTTACAAAAATCCTAAGTACTTATAGAATAATTTCAATATGTTTGCACTCAAATGAGCAAAACAAAAAATAAAGTAATGCACATTGCTGTGGCAGGAAACATTGGCAGTGGTAAAACGACGCTGGCAAA
>CANFXY010000088.1 GCA_947451105.1 Bacteroidota bacterium
CTATGATTTTTGGTTGGGCAAAACCTTCATTCTATTGTCTGATTACTACTTGAAGAAAGGCGATGAATTCCAAGCAAAAGCAACCTTAAACAGTGTGATCGAGCAATTCGACAACCCTGAGATTATTGCTATTGCTAAAGAAAAACTAGCCGCTTTAGAAGCCCGCAATAAACCGGCGCTTCCCCTAGAAGGCGAATAAATTCTAATGCTTGTGCAATGCCAGAAGAATTAGAATTAAAATTAGAACCTTCAAAGGCCTTCGACGAGGTTTTTATAAGACAACAGGTCTGTCGTGCACTGCGCATAGACGAAAATCAGTTAACGGCTTTTAGAATCTTAAAACGCTCAATAGACGCGCGCAAAAGCCCTGTTTACCTCCTGCGCATTGAAGCCTATTTGAATGGTGAAACCACGGAAGCTTTGCCTCGTGGTTTTAACTTAACCGAAGAAAAGTTATTAAAGCGCAGAGTGGCAGTGGTTGGTTTTGGCCCCGCTGGCATATTTGCTGCCATGCAGTTGATAGAAAACGGTTATTGGCCTTTGGTTATAGAAAGAGGTAAGACAGTGAAGGATCGTAGACGCGACTTGGCTGCATTAAACAAAGAGCTGGTGGTTAATCCCGAAAGCAACTACTGTTTTGGTGAAGGCGGAGCGGGAACATACAGCGATGGGAAACTTTACACCCGCAGCAAAAAGCGCGGCAATGTTTTAAAAGTCTTACAAACCTTTGTTGACCATGGAGCCGATCCAGATATCTTAATCAATGCCCATCCGCATATTGGCACAAACAAATTGCCTGGTATTATTGAAAACATGCGAGAGGCCATTATCAAAGCGGGAGGCGACATACGGTTTAACGCCAAGCTCACTGACTTTTCCATTAAGGATGGTAAAATAGAAAGCATACAGGTGAATGGCAATGAAGACGTAACCGTTGATGCCGTTATATTGGCAACAGGACATTCGGCCCGAGATATTTTCGAATTGTTGAGCCGCAAAAATGTACATATTGAAGCCAAACCATTTGCCTTAGGTTTGCGCATAGAACATCCACAAGAACTTATAGACAGCATACAATACAAGATGGCTGATCGCGGTGAATATTTGCCACCTGCGTCTTACAGTTTGGTTACCCAAGCAGCAGGCAATGGTGTATTTTCATTTTGCATGTGTCCAGGAGGCATTATAGCCCCAGCGGCAACCGATGCTGGCGAGGTGGTGGTTAATGGATGGAGTCCGAGCAAACGGAATGGCAAATTTTCCAACAGCGGCATGGTGGTAACGGTTAATCCCGCGCATTGGTTGCAAACCTATGGCGAAGGACCCTTGGCCGCCTTGGCATTTCAAAAACATGTAGAACAGAAAGCCTTTGCGGTTAACAAAAGCATCGTTGCACCGGCTCAGCGCATGGACGATTTCATTGTAAAGAAAGTATCAAAAGACTTACCTGATTGTTCGTATTTACCAGGGGTAACATCGGCTGACTTGCACAGAATACTGCCTATGTTTATTGGACAATCCTTGGCTGAAGGCTTGAGTCATTTTGGCAAAAGCATGAAAGGCTATAGAACCAATGAAGCCCTATTGGTGGGTGTAGAGAGCAGAACCTCCTCCCCTGTGCGCATTCCACGCGACAAAGACACATACAGACATACGCAGATTGAAAACCTTTTCCCTTGTGGTGAAGGCGCTGGATATGCTGGGGGAATTGTCAGTGCGGCGCTGGATGGGATGGCGTGCGCGGAAGCCTTTAAATAGGGGTTAGGGCCCCATGGTAGAGTTTTCACAAAGCCGAAAACACACCACGGGGTGAAACAACAGGGCTGAGGAAGGCAATCGATGGGTGTTGGGGTTTTCGTTGATTTGTTATTTGTTTGTCCCAATGGTAGAGCTCCTGGGTCGCAAGCCACGTGAAACATGTTGTTGGAGTCCCCGCCAACAACGCCTCAAGTGCGATGATCTTGCAGTTGTTTACGACTATCTGAAAACGATGTTTCCCCTTCTACAAATCTGTCACCCCGCTGGGGTTTAATTCTGAAACCCGTACCGCTCTGTGTTTTGTGAAACAAAACTCTAGTGCAGGGTGACGTAACGACATGCCCTGTGTCGTATTCGCGGCTTGTCTTAATCACAGTAGCTTTAGCGAAGGTGATAGCGAATTCTGACATGGGGAGTGGAGTCTCTGGTACAGGGACCAATAACAAATAACCATTAACCAATAACCAAACAACTACCTCATCAACATAAACATCTGCTGATACACCTTCATTGTGCCTTTGAATGGCACCAGTTGAACACGGCAGAGGTAAGCGCCTTCCATGCAGATTTCGCCTTTGTAGGTGCCGTCCCAGCCTTGGTTGATGTCGTTGGTTTCGAACATTTTCTCGCCCCAACGGTTGAATATTTCTAAATGGAATTTGTAAACAAATGCACTTCCTACCCCTTTGTAATTCGGGTTGTATGGATCTTCGTTTGGTGAAAATGCACTTGGTAAATAGTAGAAGAAGTCAGGGATAATCATGCCCGTGGTTTTGCGCGCAGTGTCTGAACAGCCCTCACTGCTGAATGCCACCATGGTAACCCAGAATCTTCCGGTGTCTTGGTACAAACCTATAGGGTCTTTTTGTTTGCTGCTGCTTGCGTTTCCAAAATTCCAGTCATATCGGGTGCTGTTAGCAGATGACAGATTTTTGAATTGCAAACGGGTTTGATCCTGCTCAATGGTCGGCAATTGGGTGAAACTAAAATTTGCTTTTGGCTTGGCTTGCACCACCGCTGCTGAAGGAATCAACAAGGTGTCTTTACAGTTGTAGCCAGAGATAGTAATCAATTGCACATTGTAGTTGCCTGCGCTGCTATAATTGTGTATAGGGGCAAACGATATGCTAAAACTATTGTCGCCAAAATCCCAATCGGTGCTGGCAATGACACCAGAACTAATGGTCGATGTGTTTTTGAAAATTATAGGCTCCGGAAAACACACTTTGTCGGCCGTAAATGAAGTCTTAGGATGCGGATAAATGCGCACGGTTCTGTAGGTGGTATCCAAACAAGAAACCGCAGATTCTGTTACCAACATGACTTTAAACAAGCCTTCGTTTTTGAATTTCAAAGGATTTGGTTTGTCAAGGTTTGATGTTTGTCCATCGCCAAATACCCAATTACTCTTTACAAAGGTAACGCGTGCATTGGTTTTGGTATTTACAAAATTAAACAGATTGCTCTTCCAACATTGTGAATCCAAGCCGCTAAAGTCAATCTTAGAATTGTGGTGGTTTTCTAAATACACCAAGCTTCTTGCGGTATCAACACAACCCTTGTTGGTGGTGATAGACAATTCAACGAAATGGTTTTCAGGCAAGCTAAATTGTTTGCCTGTGAAGTCTTTTGTATTGCCCGTACTTAAGTCGTCGAACCACCATTTAGAGCTAAAATTGCCTCTGCTGACAATGGACGTATTGGTGAAATCAAAACTGTGCTTATTGAAACATTGGTCAATATCATTGACTACAAAACCGGCTTTTGGTGTGGCATAGAAGCCTATCGGAAGGGTGGTAGAATCTTTACAATTGTAGTTGGTTTCAACCATCAATTGTATGGTATAAGAGCCATTGTTGGCGTATGACTTAATTGGGTTCTTAGCGGTGTCTTTGGTATTGTCACCAAATTGCCAATTGTAGCGCATGCTTCCAAACTGAACAGTGGTATTATTTTGAACCACAAATCGGTTAAATCTGAAGCACTGAGAATCGTTGTTGAGGGCAAACTTAACATTGGCGTGCGGTGCTACCACGATAATCTTCTCAATGGTATCGTAACAGTTGGTTAACGAAGAATATGACACCAAACTCATTGGATACAATCCTGGCTTGCTGTAAGTGGCATTTACAGGATTGATGCCTACGTTTTTATTTCCATTGGCGAAATCCCACCAATAGCTCAGCGTATTCATGGCACTGAAAGTCGTTTTATTGACAAAACTGTACAAGTGGCCTTTGAAACATTGTATGGAATCGTTGATGTTAAATTCGGAGATAGGACGCTCCAATAAAGCGATGTCGTGTTGCGCTGAATCGCGGCAACCATGGTCGGAAACGGCCTTATAACTTATGGTATAAGACGCAGATTTATTGGGATAAATCTTGTTGTTTGGTTGGTAAAAATTAGAGGATGTATTGTCTCCAAAGTTCCATGAACTGCTCAAAACACCATACTTTAATTTGGTCTTGTTGGTAATGACGAAGTAGTTCTTTTGCCAGCACTGGCTATCGTTAGGGATGACAAAATTAACCACCGGTTGGGCAAAAGTCACCGCCATTTTGCTAATCGTATCGTAACAATTCTTGTCACTTAAAACGATCAACTTAACCTTGAAGGTATCTTCGGTTCTGTATTTATAGTTGTTAACTTGATAGGTATTAAAGAACTTGTTGTCGCCCATATCCCAGTTGTATTGGATGATATTGCCTTTAGTTAAGGAACTCGAATTGCTGAAACTAAAGTTGTTGCCTCTATAACATTGACGGTCTTTGCTGATAGCAAAACGGGCATCAGGGCTCACATTTAAGAACAAGGTTTTGTATGCGGTATCTTTACACGCATTTTCAGTATTGCTGATTAAGCGAACATTGTAAACGGAGTCTTTAATATACTTTTTACTTGGGTTGGTGTCTGTGGCAAAGCTGCCATCCCCGAAACGCCATTGGTAAGTCAATTGACCGTGTTTTAATGTCGATTGGTTGGTAAACACAAAGTTCTGTTGCTTGAAACATTGAACATCATTGTTAACGATAAACTGGGCCTTTGCTTGCGGGAAAACCACCACTTGTTTTGCTATGGTGTCTGCACAAGCATTGTTTGACACCACCACCAAACGCACGTTAAAGGTGTCTTCGCTGGCGTATGCCTTATTTAAGCTGCTGGCATTTGTTGAAGTCGTCAAATCGCCATGGTTCCAATAATTGTTGGCGATGGTTCCGTTGGCAATACTTGAGGTGTTGGTAAAATTGAAGTTATGGCCTTTGAAACATTGCTTGTCGGTATTGACATTGAATGCAGCCAATGGACTGGCATTTACAGTCACCACTCGGCTAAAGGTATCCTTACAATTTTGATTGCTGCTAGATACCAAAGTCACAGAATACACGCCATAACTGTTGTATTTCTTTTTGGGACTGATGCTGTCGGAGCTGCTATTGTCGCCAAAAGTCCAACGGTAACTTAACGAACCAGATTTTATGCTAGAGGTATTAGGGAAAACAAATTGGTGTTGGTCAAAACACTGAACAGGTTCTAGGTTGGTGAACTGCGCTTTTCCTTGCGGGAAGGTCACCAGCATGGCATTGGCAGTATCTCGGCAATTGAGATTTGAAACCGTGATTAAACGAACGGTAAAGCTGTCTTCAGTTTTGTAGTTATAATTGCGGATGTCTTTCAGTTTTGAAGAATCTCCATTTCCCAAAGTCCATAAATTCTTAACTACGGATCCATAGCGGATGCTGCTGTTGTTGTTGATGTTGAACAAATTGCCTTTGAAACATTGACGGGAATTGGCAACAGAAAATTTTGCATCTGGATAAGCCCCCAAATACACTGGTTTTACTTTTTGAGCGTAACAACCAACTTTGGTGGTACTTGATAACTT
Organism: Bacteroidota bacterium; assembly: GCA_947451105.1. GTDB lineage: Bacteria > Bacteroidota > Bacteroidia > NS11-12g > UBA955 > JABMMZ01. The sequence continues at coordinate 5,645 of CANFXY010000088.1, forward strand.
AACTGTATAAATAGAATCTCTTGCAAAAGTCTTGTTTAGTAAATTACTGTCGGTGCTGCTGCTGGCGTCAGAAACAGCCCAATTGTAATTGAGACTGCCTTTAAATTTGGTGGCATTGGTGAAGCTAAACGAATGGCCATTGTAACATTGGGTATCTTTGTTGATGGTAAAATCGATGACCGGAGTTTCATTGACATTTATGGTTCTTATGATGGTATCGCGGCAACCCCGTGGCGACCAAACAGATAATTTTATGTTGTATTGACCGGACTTTGCAAAGCTGTGGTAGCTTAATGAATCTTTGCTGTTGCTGCTTGAATCACCCCAAATCCATTGGTAAGTTAAGGGTCTTTGCTTAGCGTAAGAAATACTTTTAAAAGGGATGGAATCGCGCGAGCAATAAACGGCATTCGGTATCGCAAAGTTTGCTTTCGGATTCGGCACCACAGTGAGCGATTTGCTCATGGTATCGATACATCCATTCTTGTTTTCGTATATGAGTAAAATCTTGAAGACTCCGGAATCGGCATAGGTCCTTTTGCCCACAGGATTGTTGTTGCTGATCACAAAACCTTCACTGAAATACCATTTGAAACGTTTGTGGTCATTGGTATTGATAACGGTATTGTTTTTTAGCTCTATGGCATTGTTGTTAAAGCAAGTGTCTTTTCTTATGAAGGTAAAGTTGGCCTTAGGTGACGGCAACACATCCACGACCATAAACGTATCGTGGTAACAATTGTATTTGGTGTTGGCCCTTAAAATAACAGGGAAAGTATTTGCTTTTTTGAAACGGTGCACCAGAACGGTATCCATAGTGGAGATTACCGTATCCCCAAAATCCCAGCGGTAACTGGTAATTGAATCTTTGTTTTGAAAAGTAGAACGGTTTTTAAACAACACATTTACATTTCTATTCAAACAAAACGAATCATTTGAAACGGTAAAATTGGCCTTCGGAATGGTGCTATTCGATGCAATAAATGTATCTCTAAACACACAACCATTTCGCTCTTTCACCTCAAGCCACAAAAGACCGGGATTTTTAACGGCGCGATAATACACAGGGTGCCCATCGTTCCATTTATATTCGTTGTCGATGTTAAAACCTTTTGAAATCAGAATGAAATTGACCTTACCACAGATGGCAGTGTCTTTGCCAAAGAGTGATTGAATCTTGGTATCCGCAATGTACAAAGTCTTGGTCACAGAGTCTTTGGCATTGGTCCGCTTGTGGTAACAATACATTTTGACCGTATACCACCCAGTATCTTTGTATTTGTGCTTGACGACGGGACCTGTGGCTGTAGAATTATCACCCAATTTCCAAGAATAATTGGCAAAGCTATCGTTCAATACCGCCTGGAATTTGACCGTATCTCTTTTACACTGGGCGTTTGTTATGACAAAATTATTTTGGATGGGCTTGAAATTGGCGGCGGCGGCGAAAGCATAACCCTCAAACCATAGGTAACCATATACATAGGCCAGGAATCCTTTATTGCTTTTTAAATAATGGCTACCGCTGTCAACTTGAATTTGCGCAAAATGGTAATTGCTAAAATTCGATTTGGTTTTCCAAGCTGAAGAAGGCAGTTTTTTGTTGTTGATTTGAAAATTGGCTGTGTCTGTGGTTTTGGTCATTACGTTGATGTAATGCTCAGGACCGCTTTGTTGCCACCACCAGTTGTTGTTCCACCACCACCACATGGTTTGACTAACGGTATTAACCGTGGCACTTTGACCGAATTGCTCATCGGGGAACAACATCATCATGGCTGGGTCGCCAATATAGGGTTTAGTAGGATGGTTGCTGCAACCGTAACCACCTAAGGCAAATTGAGCAACTGAAATTCGATTATTGGCCGTAATGCGCAACAAGGTATCTGTATAGGCTTGGTAGGTATAAGATTTTCCTTGGTTAAGGTTGCATAAAAATGAACCATTAATTTGAACAACTGTGCTGTTCTCAGCCGCAACAATTTTCAAGGTATATCCTTTAACATTGTTTTTAAAAGGCATTGCGGTGTAGTTGTTGCCCCAAGTGATGGTTGGCAACATCTGCTCATAAATATGGTCCCAACTACTCCAACAAGTTGAATTGTTATAGGTTCTAGTGGTATAACTTTGTCTATTACCTGCAAAAACCGCGTATTTCGAATTGATGTATTTCGACCGAACGATACTACCAGTAAGATCGTAATCGGTGGTCATATATTGAAAAGTTTGTCCCTTTTTCAATGTAATTTGAAAAGGCACACCCGCAGGGCTATTCCGAGAGGAGGCACCCGTGGGGACAACTTCTATCACAGAGGAATCTGCTATACCAACAATTGTAAACTCCGGAGATTGCAAACTTTTGCCATTGCAATACCATCCCCAGGTGTAACTGTCGTGGTTGGTGGTTATAAAATATTCAGGCGAGTAGGCAATCGAAGTAACAGGAATAACCACGGTTGCCCCTTTCGACCACCAGTAGCGGTTTACAGCATAAACATTGATGGTGGTATCCGCTTTGATGTTCACCCCATTGGTGGTTACAGAATCTGAATAACGGCACACCACCTCTCGCGGCATGCGCACCATGGTGGTAATATTGGGTGCTAGGGTAACTGATTTGGTAAAATTCTGTCCAGGTGCCGTAATGGTGACCTTGGCGGCAAATTGCGACGACAAAAAAAGTTCTGCTGTGTCGTTGTTGTAGTAATAGTTGTTGTAATAGCAGCCCCAATCTTGTGCCATAAATGCCACCCAAAAATCTTTGCCCGCTGTTCCCTGAGCACTTGATTTAGAAGAACTTATAATTAAAATTAAAGCAATATAAAGTAACCTTTTAATCAATTAATTGGGGTCGCAGTAGTGATTTTATTGCTAAAAATCTATACTTTTGTCAAAAATAGGTGATTTTACCCATAGAAATGTCACCTTTTTGTAAAATAAGCTTTTAACCCAATGAAGACCGCCAACAGCTATGCCAAACAGATTTTTTGTTTAGAAGGAGATTGGCATCCTGATTTACGTCAAAAAGACACCATTGAAAACGCTTTAAAATTCATGGAAACTGCCAGTGGAATGAAAATAAAATACATCCACAGACATTGCAGCACGACACAAGAATTAGAAAACCGTATCAACGAATACACCAAAAAGCGCTACGCCCAATTCAGTATTTTTTACATGGCTTTTCATGGAGTTCCAAATGGTTTAAAACTCAGCCCTAAAAACATTTTGTCACTAGACGAATTGGCCGAAATGGCTGATGGCAAACTGCAAAACAAAATTTTACACCTTGGCAGTTGTGAAACCTTAAACATTTCAAGGCCTCAGATCAAAAAAATACTTAAAAAAACGGGGGCCCTTTGCATCAGTGGCTTTAAAAAAGAAGTCCCTTTTGTTAGCTCCACCATTTTCGACGTTTTATATTTCGAAATGTGTCAGTATTACAAACAAATGAACGTCATAGAAAAGCACATGAAAAACTATTACGGCAAACTAATGAAAGAGCTACAATTCGTCATGGTCTATGAATAACGACATCAAAGAAAAATTCAGAACAAAAAACGGCTACTGCTTCTTGTTAAGCGACCGTTTAATCATGGGCAGAACCAATTCAATAGACCCTTCAAAAGTAAACAGCAAAGACCCGATTAAATCTATTATAGGCATATACTTATTGCTTTCAATTGGCCTGTTTTACTATGCCAATTTTGAAAACCAAAGACACATTTACAGCAGTGCTTTATTGTATTTATTTCTTGGATTATATTTAAGCATTGGTGCCTTTTACAGCCTGCGTTATTCAGCCGTTTCACTCATTGAATACAAGAACATTAAAAGCATACGCATCAGACGCAGTATACCAGGTTTGCTGCGCAACCGTTTTGTTGTAAGTTTTGAAACTGCAGAAGGAAAATTAAGCAAGCGTTTAATCCTTATGCCCGGCACTTTAGGCAAAGGAGAAGCAGAAACCGAGTTGGCTGAAGCGGCCTTTGAACGGATGGGATTTAAATTGGAGTTGTAACTTTAATGCATGCAGCCCATGTACAAATAGCTGGGCAATACAAAGGCGCGTTGCGAAACTTTGATGCTTTTATTCAAGGCTTTTTTCGCCTCAGCGTCTGAATCATAAATCCCTAACACCAAAGCAAATGTATTGTCAGTTGTGAATGTAGAGTAGGTATTCAAATATTCAATGCTTAATGTTTCAGTGCCAAACCGTCTCGGAAAATACTCGCCTCTGTAGATTTCGTCCTCATTTTTATCAGATACCACCAAAACTTTTTTCTCTCTGTTGTAATACCTTTCCAGGGTATCTATGCCCCAATTTAATTGGCCCGACCTTAAATACATCTCTGCATCAAGCTCGAAATAATTACGCGAAGTATCGCCAACTAAAACCCAAACTTCTTGCATTTCATCATGACCACCATCAGACATGCTGTCCAATTTTTCCATGGCTGGGTTTGGCAGCAAGGCACAATTAGAGTCCAATTTGTGCGGGGCGTTTTGAACGCTGTTGTTGGTGCACGAAACCAGAAATAAAAACGATACGAATGCAGTTAATATCCGCATAAACTAAGGCTTACAAATTGGTCAACAAGAAATTGGTGATTTTACTAAACAAATGCAAACGCACCTTTCCACCGCGTATGCCGTGGTTGGTGTTTGGATAGTATTCAGCATCATAAGGAATGTTTTTCTCATTCATAGCCTTAACCATTTCAGCGGCATTTTGGAAATGCACATTGTCATCAGCCGTTCCGTGAATTAACAAATACTTGCCCTTAATTTTATCGACATGGTTGATCGGCGAATTGTCGTCGTATCCCGCAGCATTTTCTTGCGGTGTGCGCATGTAACGTTCTGTGTAAATATTGTCGTAGTATCTCCAATTGGTTACAGGAGCAACTGCCACAGCAGCTTTGAAGACTTCTGCACCTTTGGTGATGCAATTGCTGGCCATGAATCCACCATAGCTCCAACCGAATATCCCGATTCTACTTGCATCTACATAGCTTTGTGCGCCAAAATATTTTGCAGCTTCTATATAGTCCATGGTTTCATATTTACCCAAATTCAAATAGGTCATTTTTTTGAAAGCCTCTCCTCTTCCACCGCTCCCACGGTTGTCGATTGAAACAACGATATAACCCAATTTGGCCATATACTGATACCATAAATAATTGGCACCTTGCCATTGATTTTTTACCGTTTGGTAACCAGGGCCACCGTATACGAAAAACAATACA
>CANFXY010000089.1 GCA_947451105.1 Bacteroidota bacterium
GAATTAAATTGTTTAAATTTATTTAAGTTTCCAAACTACTAAACCCTAGACGCTAAACCCTAGTCCCTGGCAAAATGAACCCCCTCGTTGACCAATACCTTAATATAGGCTGTGGCCGTTGTTCCCTCGTCGGAACACCGAAGTGCAAAGTTCATTTTTGGCCACAAGAACTTAATGTTTTAAGAGGCTTAATTCTCGATTGTGGTTTGACCGAGGACCTTAAATGGGATGTGCCTTGTTACACATTTGGGGGCAAAAACATATTGATTTTATCTGCTTTGAAAAACTATTGTTCCATAAATTTTTTTAAAGGATCCTTTTTAGGTGATGAATACAAATTGCTCAGTAAGCCTGGGGAAAATACACAAGGTGGTAGAGTAATGAAGTTTACAAGTGTTCAACAAATCATAGAACTTGAACCCACCATCAAAGCGTATATATTCGAAGCCATAGAGGTAGAGAAAGCGGGACTTAAAATAGAAATCAAGAAAGAATTGGACCCTTTGCCTGAGGAATTGGTAGATGCATTTAAAAACGATAAGATATTAGAAGCAGCCTTTTACAATTTAACCCCCGGTCGACAAAGGGGGTATGTCTTGTTTTTTAATCAAGCCAAGCAAGCGAAAACACGCATAGCGCGTATTCAAAAATCAAGATCGGATATATTAATTGGCAAAGGCATGGGGGAGTATAAATAATCTTCACTGCAGGCTATGCGCCTGCACCCACTTACTTTTTTCATGAGCAAAAAGTAAGCAAAAACTCTAGACGCTCAATTCAATTGACTGAAAACTACAGATGCTATATTTCCGCGCTGAAGAAGTTTTCTCTCTGCACTAGCCTACAATGAAAACCTTCAGCTTCCTGCTGCGCACCTTTGCGCATACAGCATCTTTGTTTTCTGCGTCAATTTAATTGCAGGCGTCACATTGGCGTGAGCTACTAGATTTGGTTGCTAAGTATATTAATTAAATAAAACCGATTGCATAAAGGTACTAAGTTCTTATTTTAAGCTATGCTTTTAATTTCTTGTGTTGTTTTGCAGGCTCGAAGCCTGTGGGCAATTCAATTGAAAGTGTCACATAGTGGTGAGCTAGGAGATTTCATTCCTCAGACATAAATGGTTTTAATCTAAACAATTACTTTTGCACGATCAAAATCAAACTTAAAAAACAAAATAATGAGCAATATTTGGACCGACCGTTGGAACGAACGCTACAGCAACGAAGCCTATGCATATGGACTAGAACCCAACGCGTTTTTAAAACAAGAATTAGAGAAATTGAGTCCCTCGAAAATTCTCTTCCCTGCAGAAGGTGAAGGCAGAAACGCTTTGTTTGCCGCAAGTTTGGGCTGGGAAGTCTCAGCCTTTGACATAGCACAAGAAGGGAAAAATAAAGCAATGAAATTGGCCCAAGAACGCGGGTTGAAAATAGATTATCAAGTAGGAAACCTTTCAGAACTGAACTATACCCCAGCGCAATTTGATGCAATCGCTCTTATTTATGCGCATTTTCCTGCGGTCATAAAGTCAGAGCTGCACAAAGAACTATCAAACTTACTAAAACCAGGTGGCACTGTTATTTTTGAAGCTTTTAGCAAATCGCATCTCAACTATATTGCACAAAACGAAAAAGTAGGAGGACCAAAAGAATTGGACATGTTGTTTTCAATTGAAGAAATACAAAATAATTTTTCAAATTATGAAATCATTGTGTTGGAAGAAAAGGAAATTGAATTACAGGAGGGGATTTACCACAACGGTATAGGATCGGTTATCCGATTTGTAGGCAGAAAAAAATAAATTTACTTAATTATCCAAGCCCAAAAACGCTTGTGTAATTTTGGAATTGCTAAGCCCATTAAAGGAACCAAGATTAACGTAAATATAAGTGTTTTTAGCAATTGAGGCAGTTGTGCAATAAGCGGAAATATCAAAGCAAACATGATATTGATAACTGGGTAAACGAACAGCCAAGAAATAAATAACATTTTCCAGATTTTCGGTTTAGGTGCTTGATTTGATTTTTCCATTTTTTGTAATTTAAAAGTATAGCAAATAAACAAAATAGTATTGTATTGGTTCATTTAATTCACATTAAATTTGTATTTAGTTTATGTCAAAAAACAAAACCCAAGAAACCGAATTAAGTGTCAGTGATTTTATTTTAAAAATTGAAGATGAGACAAAAAGAAATGATGCCCTTACTTTATTAGAAATACTCGAAAAAGTATCGGGATTTAAAGCAAAATTATGGGGACCTAGCATTATCGGTTTGGGTTCATACCACTACAAATATGAAAGTGGTCATGAGGGCGATGCACCCATATTGGCATTTTCACCGCGCGCTGCGGCCTTAACACTTTATTTGTCTGCAGGTTTTGAGGCCCGTGAAGATATGCTTGGACAATTGGGCAAGTATAAAGCAAGCAAAGGTTGTCTGTATATTAAAAAACTAGCAGATATTAATTTGGGTGTTTTGGAAAATATCTTAATCAATCAAATTGCATACACCAACAAAACATATCCATCTTAATTTACTTTAAAGATATAATTTAGAAATTCTTTACCTTAATAAAGGGTGTTTGCTTTAAACAGATTTGTATGTATTGATTTCATTGGAACTAACTTCCATTATGGCAAGTTGCTTAGGGGTAAAGTTGAATTTAAGGTACAATGTTACAAGTTTATGAAGTCTGCGGTTTGCAAGACGAATAATGCCATCAATATCTTTAACCGTATAGATTTTATTTGAGTCAACATTTAATCTCGATGTTTTACTGTCTATTGGAATGAAAACCATTTCATTTTTTTCTAAATAGTAACTGTAGGCTCTTTGCGATTTTAAAAAAGTTCTATTGCTATGGAACTTAGATTTATCTACATCAAAATCCATAAACGGAAAATAAACCCTGTAATAAGTAGGACCACAAGTTAAATCAATGTGTTCGTGGTCGATGATCAATTGATGGTCAATAGAAAATAACTTACAGCTTTCCTCATAGAATTCTCTAGTACATGTTTTTTCAATAGGTTCACCGAGATCAACTCTTCCCCCCGCATCGGAAAGTATTCCACGTTTGGAACTAAAGACAATAAAGCAAGGGATTTCAACACCATCTTTTTTGATGTTAACGATTGGTAATACACCACCTCCTGAAAATATTTTACTTTCTATGATTGTGTAAATATACTAAAAAATTTAAATAATTTAACCTCACAACTGCCCTGAAAAAAATGAAAGAGCGTTTTATTCATAGGAAACAGGACCAGTGATAATTGCAAAAAAATATAACAACCGTAAAAGAAGCTTTAATACCATCTCCTAATTGGTGTTTCACGTCAATTATTATACAGATGCCATGAAAATATATTATTTGATGATGTCTAATATTTTGATGAATAAACTATACTTTTGCTTTAACTGAAACCTTGATCAGTATGTAATTATTACATAGTTTTACAATGAATCACATAATGCTGCAATTGCCATTTTGGTTAAATTGTGGCAATAAAACCTTGGTTTAAAATAAATTTATGAATATTAGGCCATATGGCAAAGACGATCGATTATCCTGTATTGGATTGTTCTGTAGCAATGTTCCGCGCTATTTTGCAGAGAATGAGTTGAATGATTTTGAATTTTGGTTGGACGGGAAAGATAAAAAGGTTTTATCCTATAAAAATACTGAAGAGGAGCATTTTTTTGTTCTTGAAAAGAATGGTGAGGTGCTAGCTTGTGGAGGGTTTTATATCCCAAAACTTGAAAAGCGAGTTAATTTGGTTTGGGGTATGGTTAAGGCCAGCTCTCATAATATGGGTTATGGTTCAGTTTTGCTTAATTATCGACTTAAGCTCGCTAAAAGCATGTTTCTTGAATTTCCTATTACCATTGACACGACTCAATTTACCGTGGGTTTTTATGAAAAATTTAATTTTAAAAGCATTAAGACTTCTGAGAATTATTATGCACCCGGTTTGCATAGAATTGATATGATAAAAATCAACAAGTAAGTAGTAATTTTGAACCTATGAATCCAATTATTAGAAATGTTTTAGCCTTAATGCTAGGTGCCACAGTTGGTGGTTTGGTTAACGGCGGTATCATTATGATAAGTGGCAATATTATTCCACCACCAGCCGGAGTGGATGTCACCACTGAAGCAGGATTGAAAGCCGGACTTCATTTATTTGAGCCTAAGCACTTTTTAATGCCATTTCTTGCCCACGCTATCGGAACGTTTGTTGGAGCGCTTACCTGCGCGCGTATAGCCGTTTCAATGCGAATGGTATTATCAATGATGATTGGTGTATTGTTTTTTGCCGGTGGTGCACAAATGGTAACGGTTTTACCAGCCCCAATGTGGTTTAATGTTACCGACCTAACTTTGGCCTATATCCCTATGGCATTCTTAGCTGCAAAATTAGTTACTCCGCAAACTAAGAGCCTGCAAAACGGCTCAAGAATACACAAGCGCAGCTTGTAATAAGTATTTAGTACTCTAAAACTATTGTTTAAAATCAATGAATATACTTTGTAACGAGATTTAGCAGCTCACCTTAATGTGACGCTTTCAATTAAATTGACGTAGAAAACAAGGTGACTATATGCGTGGAGGGCGAAGCAGGAAGCTGGCGGTTTTCTGGAGAGGGAGTGGTTTGGCGAAAACAAAGCCAGGGCGGTGAGATAGTCGCAGTAGTTTTCAGTCAATTGAATTGGGCGTCTAGTGTTTTTGCTAACTTTTTGCACATGAAAAAAGTTAGTGCGTGCAGGCGCACAGCCTGCAAAAGATCTTAGTATACGAATGCTAAAGCTTTCCGAAATTGCTGTTAAAAACCGAAGTAAAAAATAATTGCCCGCAGGCGCAAAGCCTGCAAAAAGAGTTTTAATAATACGTCGATTTAGAAATCGCCGTATACATCTGTCAATGCTTCACACCCATCCTCAGTAATAAGTATCGTGTGTTCAAATTGAGCAGATAATTTTCCATCAATGGTCCTTGCAGTCCAGCCATCTTTACGGTCTACCTTACAGCGTGCTTTCCCTGCATTTATCATAGGTTCAATTGTAAATGTCATGCCTGGTCTAAGCACCGCGCCAGAGTTTTTCTTCGCCACATGGTCAACCTGTGGGTCTTCATGAAAACGAATACCAACGCCATGTCCGCAGAATTCAAATACCACGCTGTATCCATTTTTAACGGCGTGTTCATTGATTGCAAAACCAATATTGCCTAAATGATTGCCTGGCTTGCATTCTGCAATGCCTAATCGCAAGCATTCCTTGGTCGTTTGTACCAATTTTTTAGCGTATTCGCTAACTTCACCAACCAAATACATGCGGCAGGTATCCCCGAAATAGCCATTAAGTATACAGGTTACATCAATGTTAATAATGTCTCCATCTTTTACAACATAGTCGTTAGGTACCCCGTGACAAACCACATCGTTGGGTGAAATACAGCTAGCGTGTTTAAATCCTCTGTAGCCCTTTGTAGCCGCGGTAGCGCCGTTTTTTAATACAAAGGCTTCTATCAGTCCATCCAATTCGATGGTCTTAACCCCAGGCTTTACAAATGGTTCAATATATTTAAGTGTTTCAGCAGCTAATTGGCTACTCTTTCTAATCCCCTCAATTTGTTCGGGCGTTTTAATTATGATCGCCATATCTTTTATCTTTTAATTTTATGCAATTGTCTTTGCAGTTCGTTGAAATACGGCTGCGAATTTAGCAATCGACTTCCATACCAACTAAACAATTCACCATCCACCATTAATATTTTTGAATGAGGAAGCATAGACTTTATCTCTTCAACGTGCTTGTCTTTGAAAGGGTAGGGTTCAGAAGGCAATAAAACAAGTTCCGGGTTGATTGCTTGAAGGGCTTCTGAACTCAATTCAGGATAGCGTTGTTCTTTAATTAAGTTATTAAATCCAGAACGCTGCAACATGTGGTTAATAAACGTGTCATTGCCAACAGCCATATATGGATTGCGCCAAACCAAATAAACACAAGTGTATTGGTGTCTTATTTTCTTTTGATTTAAACTAAGTGTGATTTTTTGAAGTAAATTCTCAACTTCACTTCTTGCATCTAAAATGTCAGCAAGGCTGCGCATCATATAAAAAGCATCGTCGATGTTTTTTATGTCGCTAACCCAAACTGGATATTTTTTGGAGAGTGTTTCTACAATTTCTTGGTTGTTTTCTTCCTTGTTGCAAACGATAAAATCAGGTTCCAATTCATCCAATTCTTCAAACCGAATTTTTTTTGTGCCTCCAATTTTTTTGGCTTTTTTAAAATGCGATTTAGGGTGAACACAGAAAACAGTTTGTGCAACTATTTTATCTTTTAACCCAAGATCATAAAGAAATTCAGTTTGTGATGGAACCAAAGAAACAATACGCTGTATTGGCTTTCGGATCTTAACAATCCTGCCCAGCATGTCAATTACTTCAATGCTGATTGGCATTTATTATAAATTACCGCGTTCGGCTTGTTCGCGTTCTATGGCCTCAAACAATGCTTTGAAATTACCTTTGCCAAAAGATTTAGCCCCTTTGCGTTGTATTATTTCATAAAACATAGTGGGTCTATCTTCGACAGGCTTTGTAAACAATTGCAATAAATAACCTTCGTCGTCTCTATCTACTAGGATTCCCAATTCTTTTAAAGGCTCTATGTCTTCTTCAATTGGACCAACGCGGTCTAATAAGTCGTCGTAATATGAACTTGGAACTTTAAGGAATTCTACACCGCGGTCCATTAATTGTTTAACGGTGGAAACTATATCAAGGGTTGCAATTGCAATATGCTGGGTACCTTCTCCTTCGTAAAAGTCAAGGTATTCTTCTACCTGTGATTTCTTTTTGCCCTCAGCTGGTTCATTGATAGGAAATTTAACAAAACCATTGCCGTTACTCATTACTTTACTCATAAGCGCTGAGTATTCGGTAGAAATGTCATTGTCGTCAAAAGATAAAATATTCTTAAAGCCCATAACGTCTTCATAGAATTTTACCCATGGATTCATCTGATTCCAATCCACGTTACCTACGCAATGGTCAACGTATAACAAACCGGTAGGGCCGGGGTTGTATGTGCTATCCCATTTTCTATAGCCTGGCATAAAAGTGCCATTGTAGTTTTTGCGTTCGATAAACAAATGCACAACTTCACCATAAGTGTGTATACCACTCATACGGACTTCGCCATGCTCATCTGTTAAAGTTATAGGCTCAAGACAAGATTTACCTCCGCGTTTGGTTGTTTGTTCATGCGCATCGTATGCATCATCAACCATTAAAGCCAAAGTTTTAACACCGTCACCATGTTTAAGATGGTGCTTTGCAATTTCTGAATCAGAATGCAAGGGCGTTGTGAGCACCAAGCGCATTTTGTTTTGAACCAAAACATAACTTACACGGTCTTTAACACCTGTTTCTGGTCCAGCGTAGGCCAAACTTTGAAAACCAAATGCTGTTTTGTAATAGTGGGCCGCTTGTTTGGCATTGCCTACATACAATTCAATATAATCTGTTCCGTGTAAGGGAAGAAAATCTGCTTCTGAACTCATAAAATCGCTTGTTAAGTATTGGTTAATGGAAAAATATTAATAGAACTTGTAACGTTCGTCTTTAACATCAGCGGCTTTCTTAAGCGCTTCGAATACTGCGTTGTATACTTGTTGTTTCTTTTGATCGTATAGTATTTTCTTTCTTGAGCTAAGATCTGAAGGTATTTCAGCTTTGCTAACGCCTTCTACTAATATAATGTGCACACCATCGCTGCTAACAATTGGTTTGCTCATTGCATTTGGTTTTAATCCACATACATAACCAACGAGTTTTAAATCGTTACCTGCAAATTGCACATTGCTTGAGTAATAATTGATGTTGTAAAATGGTTGAACAATAGATTTTACCCCGGTAGCTAACTCGTCAATTGATTTAGATTTTTTTAATCCTTCTTCTAATTGTTTTGTCATTATTTCAGCTTTCTTTTCGTTCATAACCAAACGGGTAACTTTTTCTCTAACGTCATCAACATCTGAGATGCCTTCTTCTCTAATTTTTGATAATTTAGCAACGATTAATAGGTTTCCAGCTGTGATAACATCTGAATATTCACCTAGTTCTCTATTTTCATTGAAAGCCCATCTAATTACATCCATAGTTCCGGGGATGCCTGTCATTGAACGGTCACTTTCTTTTACGCCACTTGCTATACTTTTAACCAATCCAGATTTCTTAACTTGTTGTTCAAATTCATCTTTCTTTTCTCCATTAAGAGCAGATCTGAAATTGCTTGCTTTTTGATAGGCTTCATCCTCAGTTGACTTAAGGGCTTCTATTGGTCTTCTCACCTCAGCGATTTTAATTAACTCAGAAGATTTAGGTTCTATTAATTTGATGAGAGATAAGCCATACATTGATTTAACAACTGTAGATTGACCCGCTCCAAGTGTTTTAACTGCTTTGTTGATTTCCTCTACCTGTGTGCCTTCTCTAACCCAACCTAAGTCTTGGGCATAGGTAACTTCACCTGTGTTTGTTTTTGCATTAAAGAAGTCGAGTGAATTTGCACTGGCGTTAGATTCAATCCCTAGTTTTTTACCTATAGCAATTGCTTTTAAAGTATCTTCTTTTGTAACACCTTTAACAGGTAGTTCAACTTTGATCGCATGGAAATAGAAACTAGAGTCTGATTTTTTATCCAATACTTTGAATAAACTAAACCCACCATCGTAATATATTGGTCCAATGACACTGTCTTTAGGTGCAGCAAATAACTTTGATTCGTATTCTTTGTTGTATGAGCCATGCGATTGAAATAAATCAGAATATGGAACTGAACTATTTAATTGAACATAAACTGAATCAACTTCAGCATTTTTAAATTCGTTTATTTCTGATACCAATGAATTTCTAACTTCAAGGGTGTCTTGTTTTGAAGGAGAGACGTTGATTAATATGTAATCTAAATCTCTAGATGCTTTTTGTTTGAATTCGTCTTTGTGGCGGCTGATGTAATCTTTTAAGTCAGCGTCTTCAATTTTGATTGATTTATCGTCAATAGAAGCAAAGTTCAAAGTAACAGTTTTGCCGTTGTAGTTTACTGCAGAAGCAAAATAGTCGTCCTCTGCATCCAAATTGGTTGCGTATAGAGATTTTGACACCAATGAATTGTATTTTCTGCTCTGAACTTCCATAAATACTTGTTTTAGGATGAGTTCAAATTGAGCCATCATCTTAGCATCTTTCTTAGCAACTTGGTTTTTAAAGTTTATCACGTTAGACGGAGAGAATTGACCATCTCTGCTGAAATATTGCTTAATAGTAGAGTGCGCATCTTCAGAATACAATAATTTGCCTGCCTCTGCAACGGAAATTTCAATACCTAAAGATTCAAATTCTTTGTCAATGATTAACGTTTGAATAAATTGATTCCAAGCATATGAAGAAGCTTGTTCTTTTGTTTGCTCTGTTTCGCCCGAACCATTTGAGTTCAACTGCGCCAATAATTCTTTGTATTTTGCATCAAATTCAACAACAGAAATTTTTGTTCCTGCAACTTCACCCACACTTTGAGCGCTTCCAAATCCAAATTTGCTTTTACTGGAAAAATAGTCGCTTACAACAAAAAGGACAAGGGATACCAAGATGAGCATTAACACCCATGTTGAATTTCTAAGTTTATTTAATATGGCCATATCAGATTTTTTGAAAAATGAGTCGCAAAATAATGCTTTTAATCGTTAAAAATCAAATTACAAATTAAAAAAGCTGCATTTCGATTGAAATAAATTTTATATAAAGCTAATAATGTCTGTTTTTGAAGCAGTTGGTTTCTAATTTAGCAACCTGTTTTATGGCCATTTGATTTGGATTAATTAAGCAATTAATTAATGTATTTTTATTGTTCGATTTTAAAAATCATACTTATCTTTGAAGGCTTATGCACGACATAGAACCACACTACCATTGGTTGCATCTATACAATTCTGTTGAAGATGAACGCTCTCCTTTTTTTGATACCATACACAGTGAGTTCGAATACAGTAATACCATATACAACTACTTGATTCACCCGCAATGGGATAATTTTGGTTCACCTACTTTATACCTCAAAGTTTTATTTGCAGATTATGAAGCTGGATACACTATTATTGAGTTAATCGGAGAATGGAACGATGTGATTCAAAATGATATCATGATTTTCAAACGTGATTTAATTGAATTGATGCAAGAAGAGGGCATCAATAAATTTATTTTAATAGGGGACAATGTGCTCAATTTTCATGCATCTGACGACAGTTATTACGAAGAATGGTATAATGATATTGACGATGGGTGGATTGCTTTGGTTAATTTCAGAGACCATGTTTTAGAGGAATTTAAACAGCACCGAATTGATTATTATCTAAATTTCGGTGGTGAATTAGACAATGTGCAGTGGCGTAAATTTACACCCTTACAAATGTTTAAAAAGGTAGAAGAAATCATACAGCACAGATTAAATTGATTCGTAAATAATACCTAGTTTAATTTATTCAACTTTTTCAGAACTTTAAATCAATCTGTCTGATAATCAATGTCAAATTATTGTCATTTTTAATATTTGTTACAACATATATTGACCAATCTATTCTATTTTTGCATTCAACACGCTAATGAAAAACATATACTTACGAAATTTACTAATTGGTTCCGCATTTGTTTTGGTGCTTTGTAGCGCTATAATGAATGCTAGTGGACCAAACCCATCTTTAACCAATGCTCCAGGAGAATCCAGCTGCATTTCTTGCCATGGGGGGTCTATAGTAACCTCAGGTAGCAATTTAAACAACATA
>CANFXY010000090.1 GCA_947451105.1 Bacteroidota bacterium
GAAAGAATTGAATTGAAAAAATACAATCCTTTCATGAAGAAAGTTACAGTTCACAAAGAAATTAAATAATTATAGATTATGGCAAAAAAGGTTGTTGCAACACTGAAAAAAGAAGGAGAAGGCAAAGACTTTGTTAAAGTTTTCAAAGCAGTAAAATCCAAAAATGGTGCATATTCTTTCAAAGAAGAGATCATTAGCGGAGAAGAGGCTAAAACCCATTTTAAATAATAAAATCTTATATAAAAGTTAGCCTCCGGAAACGGGGGCTTTTTTATTAAACACCAAAACCATGTCTATATTTGATTTCTTTAAAAAAGACAAAACGTCTGCTAATAAATCAGAACCATCTCAACTTGGTTTAGACAAAACCAAAGAATCCTTTTTTGGCAAACTTGGAAAAGCCTTGGCAGGCAGAGCATCAGTTGATTCTAGCTTCTTAGACGAATTAGAAGAAATCTTAATCAGCAGTGACGTCGGAACTGAAACAACTTTCAGAATTATCGACCGCGTTGAAAAAAGAGTCAAAAAAGACAAATACCTAAATTCAAATGAACTTCATCTCTTGCTTAGAGATGAGATTACCTTGCTTTTAACAGAAAACAAGAAAACCGAAGAGCTAAGTTTCAACCTTGACAAACAAGTAAAACCTTACGTCCTTATGGTGGTTGGCGTAAATGGTGTGGGCAAAACGACGACCATCGGTAAATTAGCCAATCAATTTAAAAAACACGGCAACAAAGTTTTGTTAGCCGCTGGAGATACTTTTAGGGCTGGTGCAGTAGACCAGTTAGAAATCTGGAGCAAAAGGGTTGGCTGTGACTTCTATTCAAAAGGAATGAATGCTGATCCATCAGCTGTAGCTTTTGACGCCTTAGAAAAAGCTAAAAACGAAAACTACGACATTGTCATTATCGATACGGCGGGTAGACTGCATAACAAAATCAACTTAATGAACGAATTGAGTAAAATCAAGCGTGTCATGAGCAAAGTGCTTGACTATGCGCCGAACGATGTTATGTTGGTTTTAGATGCTTCTACTGGTCAAAATGCTTTTGAACAGGCAAAACAATTCACTGCAGCTACCGAAGTAAGTTCACTTGCTTTAACCAAACTTGACGGTACCGCCAAAGGTGGTGTGGTATTGGGTGTGAGTGATTTATTTAAAATACCTGTAAGATTTATCGGAACAGGTGAAGGTATTGAAGATATAAAAATATTTAATGCTGAGGAATTTGTAAATTCACTTTTTGAAGTATAACACATGCGTACAAAATCGCTAAAACAAAATAAGATAAACATCATCACCCTAGGTTGTAGCAAAAACCTTGTTGACAGTGAAGTACTTTTAAGCCAACTAAAAGGAAATGAGATCGAGGCCACACATGAATCGGAGAAAAATGATGCGAATATCATTGTTGTAAACACCTGTGGTTTTATAGATAACGCGAAACAAGAGAGCATAGACACCATCCTTTCTTATGTTGGTGAAAAGGAAGCTGGAAAAATTGACAAATTGTTCGTTACAGGTTGCTTATCCCACCGCTATAAGGATGAATTAGAAGCTGAAATACCTCAAGTAGATGCTTTTTTTGGAACATTAGAATTACCTGGCTTACTTAACGCTCTTGGCGCAGATTATAAACACGAACTGATAGGTGAGAGACTAACAACTACGCCTCAACACTATACCTATTTAAAAATTAGTGAAGGTTGCAATAGACCATGCTCCTTTTGCGCGATCCCATTAATGAGGGGCAAACATGTGAGCAAGTCAATTGAGCAAATCATATTAGAAGCCCAAAATCTAGTTAAAAACGGCACAAAAGAAATCATGCTAATTGCCCAAGACAGCACTTACTATGGTTTGGATTTATATGGAGAACGCAAACTAAAAGATCTTTTAGAGGCGCTAACCAAAGTGGAAGGACTTGAATGGATTAGATTGCATTATGCCTACCCATCACAGTTTCCTGAAGACATCTTGCCATTAATGGCGCAGGAAAATAACATTTGTAAATATCTTGACATTCCCGTTCAACATATTTCAGATAACGTATTAAAAATCATGAGACGCGGCATAACCCGCAGAAGAACATATGAGTTGCTTAATACCATAAAGGAAAAAGTACCAGGAATCACTTTAAGGACAACAATTTTAGTTGGGCATCCGGGTGAAACTTTGCAAGACTTTGAGGAATTAAAACAATTTGTGCAAGATTTTGAATTTGATCGCCTTGGTGTATTTACCTATTCTCATGAAGAAAACACACATGCGCATACTTTAATTGATGATGTGCCTGCTGAGGAAAAACAAAGACGCGCTGAAGAGTTAATGGCCTTGCAAGAAGACATTTCATTGCGTAAAAACCAAGCCAAAATTGGGCAAACCTTTAAAGTACTTTTTGACCGTAAAGAAGGGGCCTATTTTGTTGGCCGTACAGAGGCTGATTCGCCCGAAGTAGATAATGAAGTGTTGGTAAAAGCGGCCGATAATTTTGTAAGACTAGGAGACTTTGCAAATATTGAAATTACGGAGGCCGAATCTTTCGACCTATTTGGTAAAATTAAATAATGGATTTCAAACTTTCCGAAATAAATACTTTATCAAACACCACTAAAGCCTTCATCAACCATGATGAGTCTTTAATGGAAATTATCGGAAAGGATAGCGCTTTTTATTCAATAGATAAAGCCATGGAAGGGAAAAATAGTTTTAACCATGAATACAGAGCAACATTGGCAAATTGTATTCAGAGTGATTATCGTTTTCTTTTAAATTCCGAGGAAGACAACTTGGTGAAATCAAACATCAATTTACTCCGCAATACAAATACATATACAGTTTCTACAGGTCAACAATTGCACCTTTTTCTAGGTCCAGCTTTTGTAATTTATAAGATTCTAGCAGTTATTAAACTTACAGAAGAATTAAAGACCAAACACCCAGACAAGAACTTCATTCCCATATATTGGCTTGCCTCTGAGGATCATGATTTTGAAGAAATAAAGGACACGAATCTATTCGGCCACAAATTCTCATGGGAAACCAATCAAACTGGCGCTTGTGGAAGGTATACTCTCGATGAGGTAAAACCACTTATTGACAAAATTAAGAGCGAGGTAAACCTTAACATTGACAAGCAGATACTATTAGATGAGATAGAAAAACTTTATTCAAATTCTCAATCTTTATCTGAGGCCACAATTAAATTATGCCATAAAATATTTGGCAAAATGGGCCTTATTTGTCTAGACGCTGATAAAAAAGAATTGAAAAATCAATTTAAAAACGTCATCGAAAAGGACATTTTAGAGCAAATTAATTTCCAACCTTTTAATAGCTTAACCGACCGTTTAAGTTCGAAAAATTACCACACTCAATTACATTGCAGAGAAATTAATTTTTTCTATTTAATCAATGGAATTAGAAATAGAATTGTTCTAGAAAATGAACAATTTAAAGTTATTGGAACAGAGTTAATGTTCAGTCGCGAAGAAATATTAAACGATATTAAAGAGCACCCAGAACACTATAGTCCTAACGCAGTCTTGAGACCTTTATACCAAGAAACCATTTTACCAAACATTGCGTACATAGGTGGAAATGCAGAAATCAATTATTGGATTCAAATATCTAACATATTTGAAATCAACAATATAAGCAAGCCAAACTTACTATTAAGACCAAGTTTGTGGATAATCCCAATCAAAAGCTTAGATTTACTAAAAAAATTAAATATTTCTGGTGTCGATTTGTTAATAAGTCAAAACCCTGAAAAACATATGGTTAGTCTGGGAGCAAACCAAATCAACCTTAAAGAGCAAATAACCGCTTTCAATACATTTAAAAAAGAAATGCAAGACTCTGTCAATCAAATAGATAAATCAGAATTTATCAAACTTGTAGAACTTGGAAAAGCGTATGAAAAAGCATTAAAAAATGCAGAAAAATCTTTAATGGAACTTGAAAAAAATAAGGTTGACAACTCATTGAAAAAACTAGATGATACTTTCCGCAATTATTTTGATATCAAGCATATGCAAGAAAGAAATTTGAATTGCCTTGAAATGTGGATAAAATATGAAAATGTAGCATTTACGCTAAAAAACAGCCTCGATTTAAGTCCTTCTAGAGGGTATATTTTAAGCATATAAACAACTGTAATTCAATTAAATAATAAGATAATAATTGATTTTTTAGAATAATTTTACTTGTATTGTATTGTTTTTTGTGCAAAGAATGTGTATTTTTGCCCTCATAAAATGAAAAATCATTTAAAAATGAAAATACTTAAACTGACCCTTTTGGTCTTATGCGGAATTAGCTTTTCTGCATTTGCCTCTCAAGATTCGACTTGGAAACGCCACCCTTATGCTAAAAGCAAATGGGTTAATGGTGTGAACACTGATTCTGGACAAAGTCTTCATTCTTCGTACTATCAAGATAGAAGAGCAAAAAAATTCACTCTTGGATTAATGGCTGGAGCATCTCTTTTTCATGGTGATGCAGACAAAAAGCAATTAGGATGGGACATTGCTCCATTCGTAAAGTACTCAATTTCTCAAACATTTGCTTTGAGAGCTGAATACAACATTGCGAAGCTTAGAGGTCAAAGGGATTATCAAGCCCCGACTTTATTCAAAGATAATTTCCAATTCACAAGTAATGTAACCGATTGGAGTTTACAAGCTCACTTTACATTAGGTAACATTTCTTTCTTGCGCCCATTGCGTAAAACTCAAATGTACTTGTTCGCTGGTTTTGGACAAACTAGTTTCAAATCTACAGCAACATTTATTGACCAAAGACTATTCTTAGGCGATTATTATTTAACTTCATACTTTGGTACAGGAACTCCAAATCCTAACTTAGGTAAGCAAGTTGAAGAAAAATTCCAAGCTAGACATTTAAGCATTCCTCTAGGTATAGGATTCAAACATTACTTAAGCAAAAACTTTGACTTAGGCGTTGAATACAGACACACCTTCTTAAGATCTGATGATATTGATGTATACAACACAGCAATCTTCCAAAACAGATGGTTTGACTCATACTCATACATCCGCGCAAGTTTCGGTTGGAAGTTTGGATCTAAAAACACACAACACTACGATTGGTTAAGCCCTGTTGAATCTATTTATGATCAAATGGCTGATGTTAAAAAGAAAACCGATTGCTTAGGTTTCGATGATGACAAAGACCACGTTACAAATTGCTTCGACCAAGACAACAACACACCTGATTCTTGTATGGTATACGGTAATGGTATGGCTGTTGATACAGACATGGACGGTGTTCCAGATTGCCAAGACCAAGAGCCTTTCACTGACAAAGGTGCATTAGTTGACCCAACTACTGGTAAAGCAATGGACAGCGATGGCGACAACATTCCTGACCACAGAGATAGAGAATTAAATTCTTCTCCAGGTGCTTTGGTTGATGCCAATGGTGTTGAAATTAAAATGTGTTGCAATTGCGACAACGTTACTTTCCCTCCAGTAACTATCAGTGCTAATTGCTTAACTAAAGAAGTTAAAGCTTTATTATACCAAGTAGTTGACAAAATGAAACAATGCCCTGACAAGAAGTTAATTCTTAACGGTCCAGCAGGAAAAAGTTCAAAATACAATGCAGCTGCTAACACACGTTGCATGGATGAAATGATCAAATTCTTAGTTGAGAAATTTGGTATCTCTAGAGATAGAATCATCACCAACTACAATGCTGGTACAGAAACCAAAAATACTATTGAAATCAAAATTCAATAATTAAAATATTAAACAAAAAAATCCCGTCAAGATTACTTGACGGGATTTTTTTTGTTATTTGGTGTTTAAAAACTGAAAACGAATTTACTTATTCGCAGAAGTAATGTTCGCAAACTTCAAATAGAAAGGTTCAAACTTTTCTAAATCTTCAAAATCTAAATTTGAATATTTCTGTTCGGCAGCTTTACATAGATACTTAGCATGTTGAACAACATTTATTTTTCTAAGTCCTAGAATAGACGACGCTTTATCTGCCCCATCGCCACAAATCACAGTATTCGATTTTATTAATTGTGGGACAAAACCACTATCATTAATTATCCCGTTTGTTACCTCTGTAACGGCATTCAAACTTGAATCAAAAACACAATGGTAGACTTCCATTCTCCTTGCATCAATCATAGGCCAAATAAAGCAATCTGAGAGATCTTCAACACATGAAGCAGCATACGCTAAAGAATATAAAGTATCGATGGCTATAAGCGGAATATCCAACGCAAAGCATATGCCCTTAGCAGTACTCGTTCCAATTCTCAAGCCTGTATAAGATCCAGGACCAGAACTTATTGCTACTGCATTTAGTTCCTCCAAAGTAACATTAGCCTGATTTAAACAATCTTGAATTAAAGCCATTAATGACTCTGCATGGTTTTGAACAGCCACACTTTCAGATGAGAAAATATTGCCATTCGCACTAATTGACACAGAACAAATGTGGTAAGAAGATTCTATACAAAGAAGATTAACTGGCATTATATCGTACCAACTTTTTGAAAATAAACCCTTACTCTATCCTTATAATATGGCGACAAATTATTGGGAACGCTTCTTAACAATTCCATTTCCCTTGCTTTCTTTTCCAAGTATACTTTCATCGCTGGAGGCATCTCATTCTCAACAGCCTTAGCCTGTTCAGCTTCACGCTTATTGTCCGTTTTTTGCTCGCGCTCTGCCTTTTCATGTTCCAACATTCTAGTCTCTATTTCTTGCATACGCCTCATTGTTTCTTGGTTAATTTGTTTGTTAACCAAATCCCGCTCCTGTTGTTCCATAAGTTGCTTAGTCTTCTCTAAATCACCCAAAGCACCAGAATTACCTTCCTCTTTTAACATTTTCTGCAAACGCTCTATTTCGCGTCTCAAGGCCTCCTGCTGTGCTGCCAATTTAGCAAATTGTTCAGTGCCTGGATTCTTTCCTTGTTGTTTACCATTCTTCATCTCTTGCAATTGCTTGTTTATTTCATCTTGCATCTGCTTCATTCCACTCATTTTAGGTTTTCCTGATTGCCCTGGCTTACCAGGCTTCTTACCAGGATTCTTACATTGACCCTTTTTCTGCTCATTTTTCTCCTTTATGCTCTCTTGCATCTGCTTCAAAGATTCACTTAACATGACCGCCAAATTATTTAAGCCTGTCATTACATATTGCTGTCTCGACGTTCCTCCTTGAATTTGAACCTTTCCGAAATATTCAATAGCAGCATCCATATTGTAATTGATATTGCCAATCTCTTTGTTTACAAAACTTTTGATATGAATTTGCCTTTTACTTAACGCCAGCAAAGAATCTTCAACCATTTTTGCATTCTCTTTTAACTTTTGTTGCAGTGAACTTAACTCTACATACTTTGGATTGTATGAATGCATATCTTTCATTCTAGACATTAAGGACTCCTGCTGAACGCTTAACTCAATTAAATTCTCAAGTATCTGCCTTAAGGTATAATAGTCTTCTTCCGCTTGCTCTTCTTTGGATTGTTCAAGCGACTTTTTCATTTTCTCTGCCAATTTTTCCATTTCGTCAGCAGATTTCTTTTGAGATTCTGCTGCCTTTTTATTTTGTTTTTTGTCAATACTTTCAGAACTCTCATTCATATTCTCTTGAATAGACTCTTGCTCTGCTTTCGTATCATCAAGTTCCATAGGCGTCTCTAAAGCCTTGTTTTTTTCTTCTGTTTTTTCAATCTCTTTTTTCAGTTCCTCAAACTTCTTATTTAGTGCATCTTGTTCTTTGGCCAATTCATCTTTTGAAAGGGATTTCTCTTCTGTTTTCTTGGCCAAGTCCATCTGCTCTTGAGCTAACTTCTCTAACGCACTGCTATGCTCGTTAATCCTCTTCTCAAGCTCCATTTGCTTGAATTGCTCTAATGCGCGATCAACTTGTTTTTTCATTTCATCATTACTCTGATTCATTTTTTCAAGTTGTTGCTGCACTGCTTCCTTATTCTGCTGTTTAAGCGACTCTTCTAATTTCTTTAAAAGCGCCTTCATTTCAGGGGTTAAAATCTCATTAAACAATTTATCCAATTCCTTTTGCTTGTCCAATAGCTCCTGATCAAGTGGACTTAATTGCTTTTGTTTCTCATTGTTCTTAATGTTTTCACTTTTAATATTTTCTAATTTTTGTTCTAACTTCTTTTGTTCATTTATGAAGTCTTTAATTTTCTGTTCTTGCGCCCAATCTAATTCTGTTTTATCCATTAAATCCTTGCTTAATTCAGAACTCTTTTTTTGTAGATTTTGAATCTCGCGCATGGTTTCATTTAATTTAGACTTCACAGAACTGCTGCTATTCTCAGCATCAGCTCTCAACTCTTTTTCACTTGGTGTTTGAACTTTAAATACTTGGCTCTTACTTGATTTTTTGCCATTTATAGCATCGTTGTCCCATACTTCAAAATAGTATTCAAATTCAGAACTTTCAGCACTTTTAAACTGGCTTAAGTCGATCATGTAGTAAAATATCTCATCCGTAGTTTTGCCAATATTTACAGGCAAATACTTTAAAATACCATCTGATCCCTTGTATACGAATTGCAATTTACTTAATCCATAATCATCATCCAATTTTCCGTAAAAATAGTATTTGTATGGATTAATTGAATCTATGGTTTGCTCAGCAACTATTCCTGGATATCTATCCGGCACAACCTGTATAGCATACTTGATTGTATCGTGTTCAGTAATGAATTTATTTTGAAGAACTAGATTATAGTTGCAAGTTTTAAGTGCCGTATAGTTAAATAAGAAGCGATTATCAACTAGGCCTAATTTGTATGTCTTATCTGCAATATTGAAGTGTATAAAATCTGCATCTACAGCATCAAAAATCCATTCTATTTTAGTCCCTTCAGGAATGGTAAAGTCGCCAATATTCTTAATAAGTTCATCCTTTTTGTTGATGTATGCAGGATATTTCAATTTTACTTCGAAGGCGTTTAAATTGGGCTTTGGCAATACATTTAAATTGTACCGTATTGATTCGAACTCACCATCTGAAAACAATACTTGATGAGATGCACTTAAGTTGTATAAAGTATGGGTGAAAATCGTTTTTGATTTCTGTTCCATTTTAATCAAATGCCCATCTATGCTCACATACAAAACTGCAGGTATTTGTTTACCTCTTAATTCCATTTCGAGCGTACAATCTGAATTTCTCACAAAATTTAAATTTGTGTTTTTTAGAATAAATTCAAAAGGTGCTTCTTTGGCAAATTGCTCATTATAACTAATTATTCTGCTTGCAGGCTTGGTTATCATGCTGCTTTGAAAAATTAGGATAAATATAAAAACCAACAATGGAAGCAACGTGTATCTACCATATTTTTTTGCCGAACTTGACAAATTTATCGCAGTAGAAAATGTAAAGGGTTTAAGATTTTCAATTCTTTGTTGAATGCTAGCAAGCAATAATTCATTATTGCCACTTGCACTTTGATCTTGCAACTGGAGGGTGTTTAAAAGCTTGTCTTTTATCTCAGGAAAAAAAGCGCCAATTTTTTCGGATGCTTCCTTCTTTGTAAGGGATTTTAACACTTTGTAGCGCCTTAAAAGCGGAATAGCCACTGATATTACAACAACAGAAAGTGTGAGACAAACGAATAATCCAAACAAAATCAATCGAACCACGCTGCCAAAATGCCCAAAAAATTCAAGCATCAGCGCAAGCAAGACATACAATAATACAAGAGCAAGACCTAATAAAAACCCTCTTATAGACTGATTGATGTAATATTTATGTATATATTCATCTAATTTAGCATCTAAAATATTTGTATTCCCTTGACTCAAAAGTAAAGATTGTGTTCAGACAAAAATAACGATTTGTACCAAGATTTCTTGCCATAACAATGTAAAAAATAACAAAATTTTGACACTGTTTTTTTTGGCTTTATTTTTGATTACATTTGTATGATTTAGTATTTATCATTATGAAACATCATTTAACAAGAATAAGCTTTGCCGCTTTATTAATAATTGGTTTTGCAAGTGTGGCATTCATCAACCAATCTAGCCCTAAGAAAAAGGCCGTTAAAAAACCGAGCACAGCAAATGCCCAAGTAGCAAAAAACAAAATCACATGGTATAGCATGACCGATGGTTTTGCAAAAGCAAAAAAAGAGAACAAAATGATTGTTGTGGATGTATACACCGACTGGTGCTACTGGTGTAAAGTAATGGATCAACAAACATACGGCAATGCTGCTATCATCAAAAAAATGAACAAGAATTTTGTAGCTGTAAAATTCAATCCTGAAGTCAATGCTAAGCATGTCGTTAATGGTGAAACCATGAGTTCTGAACAATTGGTTGGCTACCTTAACAAAGGAGGAAAAGTACCAGGCTATCCGATGACCTATGTTTGGAAAAACATTACCGATAACTCCTCTATTTCTCCTTACACAGGCTACTTAGATACCACAACTTTTAACGGTGTGATGAACAAATACATCCAAGAATAAGCAGCACGAAATTGTCAAAGAAAACCCAAAAACCGTATTTAATCGAAAACCTTGAAATTGAAACAGCCGCAGCAGAAGGTAAATCAATTGCAAGACACGATGGCAAAGTAATATTTATACCCTTCTCTGCACCGGGCGACGTGGCAGATGTAATGGTTCAAAAACAAAAAAAATCATACGCCGAAGGCAGAATTCAAAAGCTACATACCCCCTCTCCACTAAGAACAGATGCC
>CANFXY010000091.1 GCA_947451105.1 Bacteroidota bacterium
ATAATGTGGTATAATTCCGTTTGGTGAGATGAATACGGTGACATCCAAAGGTTCGAAGAGGTAAGTTGTACCTTCAAAACGAGAAATTCTCGTTGGTTTTGATTAATTTTGGGTGTGAAATTGTCTTGCGTGAGTGAAAATTCTCTTACGGTGGAGTAGGAAATTCTTTATCTCTTTTGTATTTAGTTCAATAGACCTTTTCGGTTTTAGTTAATACCTAGCTCTATTTCGTTATAAAACGACCAAGAAAATTGGGTGTAGTAAAATGATTTTGTTAACTCTTTTTAACCGTTCGCCTGAAGCGCTATTGCGGACAATAAGATATTTATTATGATGAAGAAGATAAAGCAAGTCATATTGATTCTTCTGTTCATCTTTTTCTCATAAGGGTCTGCGTTTCCATCGGCGAAAATGACAGCTGGCAATATTGCAAGCAGGGCCATCATAAGCACAATTATGACCAAACAAACGGTATTGATGATCTCTGCAAACGTAAATATTTCTACTGCGGGAAGTTTTTGGGCCAAAATATAATTGGCACCTGCTGTTGTGAATAGCGCACCAACTGTGTACCTACTTGGGTCAGATGCAAACGGCGCAATGAAAGTTACAAGCACTGCAATGTAAAGAACAATGAATAGTTTTAGTATACTAGATAAACCTCCACGGGAGATTCTCATGGCCATTCTGAGTTGAGAAAAATTTACTTTGTAACCTGATTTTAAAGAGGGATTGCCTCTAGCCGATTTATAGGCGTGGGGTTTTTCAATCAATTTACAGTTGGTGTTTCGTTCGTATCCATTGATGCTAACACGGGAACTGATTTTTGAATCAACAGTATCAGGAACAAAGACAAGTTTCTTTCGGTCTATCCATTTGTGTTCAATAGGGATTATTAAATCGTGTTCATCTACTGGGTAAAGTGAAACATCGAAAAATTGTGTATTTCTTGCCTTTATTAAATATTGAATGTATTGAGAATTACTTGCAGTGTCATAAGCTGTCTGTACAATTTCAGAAGAAATTATATCGCCATTTATAATTGAAAATGGCATCTCATTTTCATGTTCAGTGCTGTTTTTCCCTAAAAAGTCAATCTTCTTTGGATTCCAATTGAACCAAATATAAAATTCATAATTCCAACGTGATTGTTTGATATCAATTTCTTCAATTCTTTCAAGATAAATGCCCAACTTAACTTTTTCAACACTTGAATCGATAGCGGTATGCTCTGCAGACGTTTTGCCTGGATCAGGAGATTTAGCATCCATGGTCTGAAAAATATCTTTCTTTACTTTTCTAGCTACATTGTTTACATGAATTGATAGCCAAATTGCAAAGAAAGTACAAGCTATTAAGAGGCTTATAAAGATGACATTAAGGATAATATGTGATTTTTCCTTGTTTTGGAAGCCTAGTTTATTTAATAATAGCAATTTCAATTTTTTTATGCGAAAATATTTTCACTAATTTATGCCATTGTTAATTAACCATTAAGTTTAAGGTGTTTTTAATATTGAGTTTTTTTTTTTTGTTTATTTGTGCCATGAAATCTTTTGCTAGGCTATTCATTCTTATTTGTTTCGTTTTTCAATGCAATTTCATGTTACATTCTCAGTATTTGGGAACTTGGAATGTGTTGCAATTAAAACATAAATTTCAAAAGGATTGGTCAATCAATGGAGAAACCCAATTGCGTTCCTTAAGTTTTTATAAGCAATTTCACTATTATGAGTTTAAAGCTTCCATACAAAAGCAATTAACAAAGGATTGCGGTGTGTCTCTAGGTGCAGGCAAATACAATACATTTAGTTCTGGAGGCAATTTTAACAAACCACAAGTGGCGAATGAAATTCGATTTACAGCTCAAGTATTTTTGAGTCAGCGCGTTAAGAAATTGGAAATCGAAAATCGATATCGATTTGAACTACGCAAATTTCCTTCGGCTTTTAAATTTAGAGTCCGATACCGACTTGGGTTGGCCTACCCAATTCTGAAAGATGGTAAAATTAAATTAACATTGGCCAATGAATTTTTTAGTAGCATTTCAGCTTATACCTTGGCGAGTCAGTCAATATTTGAAAAAAACAGGTTGTCATTTGGTATGCAGTTGAAACCTATTGATAACCTTCAATTCTCTGCCGGTTATTTGAGACAATACGATACACGTAATTTTGATGAAACTGGAAAACATTTTTTTCAGTTGGTTACGACTATAACTTTGTAGGTCTAAACCAAACTTTGTTTTTATTGGGTTAAATTCAAAGTTATTTAAGTAATTTCGCATAAATTGGTATTCCATTTTTACGTAATGTTTAAATCGCAAATCTAAATGAGCAGCAGTTCAAGACAAATGGCCAAAAATGATCTAGGTTTTGACAGCCGCACGGAGCGGAACCGCAAAAGAAGCATCAATGCCGATGGGTCTTTTAACATCAAGCGCAAAAATAATTTCTGGTCTGAATTTCATATTTACCAGTGGGTTATTACCTGCAAGTGGAGCACCTATTGGTATACCGTGCTGTCTATTTATGTAGGGGCCAATTTTTTCTTTGCAAGTTTATACTACCTTATCGGAGCTGAAAACATTGTTGGTGTTGAAGGAGAAGGAATAGTGGCTTATTGGCAGTGTTTCTTTTTTAGTCTTCAATCTTTTACCACGGTGGGTTATGGCGGCTTGCATCCGAAAGGCATGTTGTGCAATGTTTTGGCTGGTTACGAGGCTTTCTTAGGACTTATGACCTTTGCTTTGGCTACTGGTTCATTGTATGGACGATTCAGTCGCCCAGAAGCACGCATTAAATATTCCCCTAATGCTTTAATATCACCCTATAAAGATGGCAAGGCTTTGATGTTTATGCTGTGCAACAATAAAAAAGGGACACTAGTTGAAGCCAGTGCTAAAGTGAATTTCTCTTGGGTAGAAAAAGATGAGAATGGAAATGATACCAGGCGTTTTGATGTATTGGATTTAGAAATAGACAAAATAAGCATGTTGGCTTTGTCGTGGACCTTGGTGCACCCCATTACAGAGGACAGTGTGTTGTACGGTTTTACACCAGAAGATTACATCGAAAAAGATGTAGAGATTTATATTTTGATGTCGGCGTATGATGATACTTTTGGGCAAACCGTTCACAGCCGCAGCAGTTACATAGGCTCAGAAATCATATGTAATGCAAAGTTCAGACGTCCCTTTTACACCGATTCAAATGGCAATACCGTAATGGATGTTTTAAGTTTGGGAGCCTACGATGTTTTGGATTAAGATTCTCGGGCATTCAGATGCCTAGCCAATTTCACCCCCATGCTAAAGCATCCTTGTAAGAGATAGCCACCGGTGGGTGCATTCCAATCCAACATTTCACCAAGACAATAATGGTTTGGTAATTCTAACAATTGAAAGTTTTCATCTATGGCTTCCAATGCAATTCCACCAGTGGTAGAAATAGCTTCATCAATTGGAGCAGCTGATACTATTTTTAAAGGCAGCCGCTTGATGGTCTTTGAGAGTGAAATACAGTCGCCATAAGCCTCTTTGCTCAAATTGTTTTTTACCATTTGAATGGCTGTGTTGCTCAAGTTTAAATCTGTTTTTAATTTATCTGTTGTGTTCTTTGACTTAGATTTTTCAAGCTTACTTAACAAAACTTCCTCAGAAAACATGGGTTTGAAATCGATAAAGACATGGGCTTCTCCATTTGCAATCAAGTCCCTTTGTATCTCTGAGCTGAGTGGGTAAATGGCATTGCCCTCTAGTCCAAATGCTGTAATACTTAATTCACCAGTGCAGGTTTTGTGGCCGCTGCTAAGTGTAATGTTTTTTAAAGCTTTGCCTGCGTGGTGGTTTGAGAATTCGCTGGGCCAATGAATTTCAAATGCGCAATTCGATGCTCTGAATGGTTCAGTTTGTATGTTTTTTGACTTGAATAGATCAAGCCAAGTGCCATCTGAGCCGGTTACTTTCCAACTTGATCCGCCAAGTGCATACACTACAATGTCAGATTGTATAGACTCCGAATGGTTTAATTGCAAAGATTCATCCAAATTCCATCCAGTCCATTGTTTACCTATTTGTATTTGAACACCCTTTGTTTTAAGCGCTTTTAAGATGGCTTGTAGTACTTCAATGGGTTTAATTGATTTAATGGGGAAGACCCTATTGCTGCTGCCTGAATAGGTTTCAATCCCAATTTCTTTGAGCCACTGTCTGAAGTTTTCATTGCTGAATTGAAGCAATGCCTCATCTAAAATTCCTAGAGGTTCGTATTGCTTAAGCATTTCATGAATGCTGCTGCCATGGGTGAGGTTAAATCCGCCATCGCCAGCAACTAAAAATTTGCGGCCAAGCGCTTTATTCTTCTCATAAATTATAACATCAAACTTCTCCGTATTAATATTGGCTGCAAAGGCTAAAGCAGCGGAACCACCACCGATTATTGATATTCTTTTTTTCAAGGAAATAGAATGCTTACAGCGATGCCAATTTATTGCGTTAATTAGACTTGTTGACGTTTGATTTTTGGAGGTATTTAAACCATGCGTTAACCAATTGACGTTTGAATTGTCGCTCCATTTTTGAGTCGCGTTTGATTAAATTCGCTTCAGCCCTTAAATCAATTCTATTGTGTTTTAAATGAATAACTTTAAGGCGGAAGGTGTCCTTTTCAACATTTGTATTTGTGTTGAATACATTTGAGAAATATTGTTCAAGGGACTCAATCGATTCCATGTTGTGGGCCTTAGCCACGAATTCAATGCTCACTTTTAAACTCTCAGCTTTTGTGTAATTGATAATGTCTTGACTCAGAACATTGGTGTTGGGTATATAGATTAAATCGTCTTCCTCATTAATGATTTGTAAATTGAGCAAACTGATGTGGGTGATTTTGCCTTTATGTCCACCAATCTGAATATGGTCGCCAATTGAAATTTGATTGTTAAACATGAGAATCATTCCATTAATGGCATTAGAAATATAGTCTTTTGCAACGATTGCAATAGCTGCACCCAAGATTGAAATGCTGGTAAAAAATTCTCTTATGTTTACCCTCAATAATGCCATCAACAAAATAATCACTAAGATGATTAAAAACACATAATAAATGGTGTTTATACCAATGGTGAAATTGTCTTTACCCTTGATGTGGTTACGTCGTCTGTATACAAATAAGGCTGTCGTTTTTAAACTGTACAGAGCCACTATCAATACGATTAGTGCATAGGTTTTCGGATGTGCAAGCCAAAACATGGTGCAAATTTATTGTTAAATTGTGGTTTTTAAAGCTACTATTTTTAGCAATGGTTAATGCAATAGGGTAAAAGTACCTCTATAGGTTTTGCGTTTCCCAAATACATCGACCAAATCTATCCAATACGTGTAAACATCTTGAGGACAGGTTTCATTCTTATAGTTACCATCCCAAGCCATCTTTGGATCATTGCTTTCAAACAACAATTCACCCCAACGGTTGTAGATATATAGATGGTATTGTTTAACGCTAATGCGTCCGCTTGGGTTAAAAAAGTCGTTCAACTGGTCTTTGTTTGGGCTAAATGCATTCGGAATGAACAGCAACATTGGGCCGGATGCAAACACCGTTTTGTTTATTTGGGCTATGCAACCATTTATATCCGTAACCATTAAGTTGGCTTTCACCGTCACCGTGTCTTCAATAGATAAGGCAGTGTCGTGAATTGCTTTTCCAAAAGAAGCAAAATTCCACAAAGCGTTTAATGGCTGAGGGGTACTTTGGTTTTTGAATTTAAGTAGGCTGTTGTTTTGATCGCCTTCTTCCAAACTGTAATCAAATTCTGCATTTGGTAGGGCATAGACTTCCGCAGCTCCAAGAAATGATTTGCTGCTGATACAACCTTTGTCGCTTTTTGCATTTAGGACAATGGTATAAAAACCAAAGTTGCTGTATGTGTGTTGGGTGCTGCTGTCTTTCCCAAATGTATTGTCTCCAAAGTCCCAGCTATAATCAACAATCTGACCTTTGGCAATTGAAGATAAACTGCTGAAATCTGTTCCTTTACCCAAGCAAACAGGTCTTATACTTTGACTATTGATGATAGGGTTGGGGTTTATCTCAATGTTTTCAGAGGTGCTGTCTGTACATAAACTGTCAGATTCTATTTTCAATTTGACGGTGTAATTTCCAAAAGTAGAATAGGTTTTTCCAGATGGATTAATAGACGTTGAAGTGCTGAGGTCACCAAAACTCCATGTGTTTGTTTTTATGTTTCCACTTGAAACCGTGCTGTTGTTTGTGAAATTGAATTGGTGCCCATCAAAACATTGAACGGCTTGGTTGATGCTGAAATTGGCCTTGGGTACTGGGTTTACCACCACATATTTGTTGTTTAAACCAGGGCATCCAAATTTGGTGTTCAGTATAAGTTGTATGGATGTTTTGCCAAGAGGAAAGGTGCTGCTGCTGTATGTGCTTTGGTTAAAATAAGATTGGTTTAATATGCGCCATTCTAGGTTGACAATGCTGTCGTTGGTTTTTATTGGTTGGTAATTGAAATTGAAATTTTGACTGTTTTCACATTGAGAAGGGTCGTTCATATTGAAATCAACCACAGGACCGTTTTTTACATCTACCCATTTTGCCAAACTATCGGTGCATCCGAAGATGTCGGTAACTTTAAGCTTTATTGAAAATTTATTAGCACTGCTAAATGACTTGTTTTTAGGGAAGTCAGAATGTTCGTTGCTGTTGTCACTGTATTGCCAAAATTGGTCAACTAAGTTGCTTGTATCTGCGGTTGAATTAGAAACCATTCTAAAGACATTGCCTAGCAAACATTGAATGCTGTCGTTGATGGTGAAACTGGCTTTTGGTGGATTGTAAACCACGAGGTTTTTACTAATGAGGTCTGTGCAATTTTGGGGAGAGGTGATTTTAAGTTTTACCGTGTAATTTCCTTTGTTATCGTATTTGTGTTTAGGGGATAAGAGCGTTGAGCTTTTCAAGTCGCCAAAATCCCATAGTGCCTTAATTGGTTTGTAATTCGAACTGCTCAAGTTAGGGAAGGCAATCGAATCGTTTGAGCATATTGGGCTGTTTAATTGAAAATCTGCTTTTGGGTGGGGGTAAATGTGCACGAATTTACGAAGCGTATCTGTGCATTTATTTGTTTTGGTGTAAATAAGGTCAATGTAATATTTACCTGTATCGGTATAGGTTCTCGGAGCTGTCGGGTTTCGGTTGCTCAAAATAAAACCCTCACTGAAATACCATTTAAAACGCGGATTTTGTATGGTGTCTTTTAATGTTTTGTTGGTAATGGTGATGCTATTTTTGTATTGACAGGAGTCGTTGATTTTGAGGTCAAACAGAGGTTTGGGAGAAGGTAAAATATCAAATACATCAATGGTGTCACTTTTACAACCGTATTTGGTCCACACACTTAACCAAACAGGCTTGTAGTCGGCCTTTTTAAACTTGAAATACACTACAGAGTCTGTTGTGCTTAATGTATCTTCTGTGAAATCCCATTTACAACGCACGATGCTGTCGCTGCTGGAAGAGAGGTTGGTGAATTTTACCATCCGTTTAGCGTTTTCACATAAAGAATAGGTGTCTGCTTTAAATAAGGCCTTTGGGTTTGCATGCAAAATAACTTCGAATGTGTCGGAGTAATAACAACCGTTTCTGTCTGTTACCTTTAAAATGTGAAGCCCATCATAATTGATGTATTTTTTAAAAGAAATGGCTCCGTCGCTCCATGTATATTGGGCATCTTCATCAAAAACCAAAGGCGTTTTTTCGAAGGCAATTCTGTCACAGCACTGGGTGTCTCCGTTAAAAAGTGGGGCGTAGCTTGCATCGTAAATCGTAATGTCTCTTATTACCGTGTCTTTTACACCCGTACTTTTTCTTTCCGAAAACAATCGAATGGTATATATTCCTGTTTTTTGAAATTTATGTTTCTGCTCCATACCATAAAATTTCGAGGTGTCATCACCAAAATTCCAATGAAAATTTGTGAAACTGTCATTTTTAGCTGCTTGAAATTGTATGCTGTCATACACACATAGGATAGTCTTTATTCTAAAGTAATTTCCTTCAAAGGGCGGGAGTTCACATAGGTTTAATGGCGCTATGGTAGGGTCGATTTTTGTAAGTGTGGTGCGGTTGCTGTCTTTTAAATTCATCCAAATGGAACCGCCATTGCTTCTGCCAGCAGCCCAAAGACTTCCATCTAGTTTTACTAGATAACTGAATGTTTCCCCTGCCATGATATCTGAGGCATCTGTTGTGATTTGAACAGGATTAAATGATTGATTTAAATTATTTCCTATTCCCAATGCACCTAAGTAATTGGGGCCCCATCCATAGGCAACATGGTTTGCATCCAATGCCATAATATTAGACCCATCATCGCAACCAGAAATGGCCACAATGTCACTGAGGGCGCTTATTAAAACAGGCGTATCTTGTTTGCTGGAACCTGTCCCTATTGCCGAACTTGATCCCCAGGTAAAAACCTTTCCAAAAGAATCAAGGGCTATAAAATTTCCCGCAGTGCCCTTGATGTCTACGATTTTTTTAAGTCTAGTGATTTTTACAGGAATTTTCTCCATCGTGCTTGGATTTGCACCGGTTCCTAAACAACCTGAACTGTTTGTTCCTGTTACCCATACATCGCCATTGGCTAGCAAAATTGCCATATTGCTTCTACTTAATGCAACTCTCACCGCAGTGTTTATATTCACGGCTTTCCTAGGGGTAGTTATTGTTCCACTGTTTACTGAATCGTTGCCAAACATTCCAGAATTGTTTCGTCCAACAGACCAAACCGTCCCGTCGTATTTTACAAATGAAATTACTTGAGAACTGGCATCTAAAAATTTCACACTATCCAGTATTTTTTTAGGTGCATTGCTAATCGGGGCTCCCCAAATCCAACCTGTGCTGTCGTACTTAATCGCACCCATATTATAGCCTGTCGAATAGTAACGAACATTGGTCATGCCCAAGGCCTTAACCGGAAAGTTTGTGTGAACCTTTGTGCCGTCGCCTAATTCTCCGTGGTGATTAGCGCCCCATCCATACAATTGATTCGAATCACCACATACCGTGTAGGCTGAATAAGAGCCTACGGTGTAATTGTAAGGTTTGTACCATTTACGCCCGCCAAATCCATCGCCAACCATGCTGTTTTGAGCAAAAACATTGTGCATGCCCATAAAAACAAGAATAATCAAACTTGTTAACCTGAATGCGCTATTTGTTCTTGCCAATAAATACACAGTATTTTTACATAAGCTTGATTTAGGAAAACAAAATTAACCATTTTTTAGTGGTATTGTAAAAAAGTAATTTTATATCCTTCAGATATGAGACACTTAAATTGGCAAAACGTTGCCCATAAAAAAAGCCTAGGCATAACCCTAGGCTTTTGAATGTATCTTATTTGATGCCTATCTGCTCGCAACAGCAGCGCTGCTAACCAAGTCGGTTAAGCTCAATTCCAATCCTTTTGCACTGATGCCGGTGGTTTTTGGGTTGAATTGGTGAACACGAATTAAGGCTTGTCTGATGATGTCAGAAACATCTTTCAAAATAGCCAAGTCGTTAACCTCAGAACCTTGTTTCATTAAGTAAGCAAATACTCTGGCCATACCGCAATTCGCAATGAAATCTGGAATTACAGCCGTGTTGTTGTCCATGTATTCAGAGATTGGTCCCATAAAGATTTCTTTATCGGCAAATGGAACGTTCGCTCCACAACTAATAACTTCTACACCCGCAGCAACCATACGTTCTGCCTGGTTTTGGGTAATCAATCTTGATGCGGCTCCTGGGATAAAAATTTCCATCGGTAAATCCCATATTTTGGCATTCACTTCTTCGGCACTTAACATATCAGGGTGGTTCAATGTATTGCCCTTTCTGTTCAAGAAAAGTTCTCTGATTTCTTCGAAGGTAAATCCTTTTTCATTGATCAAACCACCGTCGCGGTCGATAATTCCATTGATTAACACCCCGTGCTTAGCCAAATAGAATGCTGCAGCTGCTGCAACATTTCCCCAACCTTGAATAACGGCAAATTTACCATTCATGTTTCCGCCCCATAATTCATAATAATGTCTCACGGCTTCAGAAACACCCCAACCTGTTATCATGTCGGCGATGGTATATGCTTTCGCAACATCTGGTGTGAAACGCTCGTCAACTATCGGCAACAATACACCGGTTTGTAAACGGCTTATGCTTTTTAATTTTTCTTCTGAACTGTAGTTCAAATGTCCATTCACAATTCCTTCTTGCGGGTGCAACAAACCGTTGGCTGCAGTCATTGGAATAACCTCGTGAATCTCATCCACGTTTAGGTCGCCACCCGTGCCATAATAATTTTTCAAAATTGGATACACCGCTTTATACCAACGCTCCAATACCCCTTTTTTACGCGGGTCAGCTGGGTCGAAATTGATGCCTGATTTTGCACCGCCAATTGGAGGTCCACAAACTGAAAATTTAACTTCCATGGTTTTGGCCAAGCTTTCAACTTCACGTTTGTCTAATCCTTTACGCATTCTTGTTCCGCCACCAGCAGCACCATTTCTAAGTGAATTGATTACCACCCAACCTTCAGCTTCTGTCTCGCTGTCTTTCCATTCAAAGACAATCTCAGGTTGCTTATTTTCGAATTTTTCTAATAATTTACGCATCGTTTTATTGCTGCGCAAATATACGCATTA
>CANFXY010000092.1 GCA_947451105.1 Bacteroidota bacterium
TCTTCATTTACCACAAAACGGTTGTTGCCGGTTTCTTCTTCCCACTTCAATTTTGCAGCATCCAACATTTTGATTAGGTTTTTTTCTTTGTCCCTTAATCTCGCAGCTTCCTCATAATTTTGACTCTTGACAACTGATATTTTCTCCAATTTAATGGCTTCAATTTGTCCTTCAAGGTCAACGATTTCTTCTGGTACATTGATATTGGTGATGTGCACACGTGCGCCAACCTCATCCAATACATCGATCGCTTTGTCAGGGAGATTTCTATCGGTGATATAACGGTTGCTTAATTTTACACAAGCTTCAATCGCTTCTGGTGTATACGTAACGTGGTGGTGGTCTTCGTATTTTTCTTTGATGTTTTGCAAGATTTCAATTGATTCTTCAGGTGAAGCTGGTTCAATCATTACCATTTGAAAACGTCTTTCTAAAGCACCATCTTTTTCAATGTATTGTCTGTATTCGTCCAATGTGGTTGCACCAATACATTGTACTTCTCCACGAGCCAATGCTGGTTTGAACATATTGCTTGCGTCCAAACTGCCACTTGCGCCGCCTGCACCTACTATGGTGTGGATTTCGTCAATAAATAAAATAACATCATTGGCCTTTTCCAATTCTGTCATAATGGCTTTCATGCGTTCTTCAAACTGGCCACGGTATTTTGTGCCTGCAACCAAAGAGGCAAGGTCTAGGGTTACTACGCGTTTGTTGAACAATACCCTTGATACTTTTCTTTGGATAATGCGAAGGGCCAAGCCTTCTGCTATGGCTGTTTTACCAACACCTGGCTCGCCAATTAAAATAGGGTTGTTTTTCTTTCTTCTAGATAGGATTTGTGAAACGCGTTCAATTTCTTTTTCGCGTCCTACAATTGGATCTAATTTTCCCTCTTCGCCAAGCTTGGTTAAGTCGCGTCCAAAATTATCCAAAACCGGAGTGGTTGATTTTGGATTTTTTTTCTTTAATTCTTCAATCTTTTTGTCTTCGCCTGAATCGTTGTTTTCATCTTCGAAAGCATTCATCGGATTGTCTTTCGGTTTCATTGATGAACCACCATCCATTAGTGTTTGTTTGAAGAAGTCGTAGTTGATTCCGTATTGAGATAAAACCTGTGAGGCAATATTGTCTTCATCTCTCAAAATTGAAAGCAAAAGATGCTCAGTTCCTATGGTTTCTGTTTTGAAAATTTTAGCTTCCAAATAGGTGATCTTTAAAGCTTTTTCAGCTTGCTTGGTCAATGGGATATTGCCCAAATTGCTAACACCTGTCGCAGTACCTTTGATGGTGTCTTCGATGGTTTTCTTTAAACGAATTACATCGATTTCTAATGCTTTAAGTGTTGTAAGGGCAGTGCCTTCACCCTCGCGAATGATGCCAAGCAAAAGGTGCTCGGTTCCTATATAGTCATGGCCTAATCTAATCGCTTCTTCGCGGCTAAATTGAATGACTTCTTTTACTCTGGGTGAAAATTTTGCTTCCATTTAATGATATATAAACAAAGTTATGAAAAAAATATTATTTGTAATTTAATGCTTTACGTTTAGTATGCTTTTATTATTGATAGTGAGTATCCATTTTGATGCCATAATTTATTTTAATTGCTTTTGTGACAATTCGTCGCTTTAATGGTCATCATGGCAAATGTAATTTATTTTCTATTCTGCTTTTTCGCTGTTTTGTATTTTTCTATATAATATTAACATTGTGTTCACATTTTAAATGTATAAACTAAATTGTAGAATCTCTTTAAAGAAATTAGTTTCGCATCATGTTAGAAAGACCCGGACTAAGAAAGAATAGAAGACCAGATATTACCTCATTAGACGCGGGTGGAAAAATGCCTCCTCAGGCCACAGACTTCGAAGAAGCAATTCTTGGAGCCGTGATGTTGGAGAAGGAAGCGCTGAAGGATGCAATGGAAACTTTGCAAGCCAAACACTTCTATGTAGACAACCACCAATATGTTTACGAATGTATGTTGGATTTGTACAACGAAAATCAACCTGTCGACATTCTAACAGTTACCGAAAAGTTAAAAGTTAAAGGCTATTTGGACATTGTTGGCGGACCTTATTTTATCGCCAAATTGACAAGTAAAGTTTCCTCAGCTGCAAACTTGCAATACCACGCCCACATCGTTATTCAGAAATTTATTCAACGCGAACTCATTCGTATTTCTGGACAGACAATTACCGATGCTTACGACGATTCTTCGGATGCGTTTAAACTTTTAGATGCAACGGAGAAAGATTTATACGAAGTGAAAAATGATGGAATGAAACGTTCTTACAAAGAAATTTCAAACATCATCAATGAAGCCATTGGTCTAATCGAAGCCAACGTTGCGAAGAAAGACGGTCTAACAGGTGTGCCGAGCGGTATTAAAACCTTAGACCACATCACCGCGGGATGGCAAAAGTCCGATTTGGTTATTTTGGCAGCTAGACCAGGTATGGGTAAAACAGCTTTGGCGCTTACCATGTTGCGCAATGCTGCAGTTGATTTCCAAAAGCCAGTTGCCATTTTCTCTTTAGAGATGAGCGCAACTCAATTGGTAACCAGGTTAATTGCTTCTGAAAGTGGATTGTCTTCTGAAAAATTAAAGAAAGGCCAACTAGAAGAACACGAATGGGCACAATTGCACTCTAAAATTCAAAAGCTTTCAAAAGCGAAGATTTTTATTGACGATACCCCTTCGCTTCCAGTATTTGAATTAAAAGCAAAATGCAGAAGGTTGCACAGTAAACACAATATTGAATTGATTGTAATTGACTATCTTCAATTAATGCGCGGAGATGATTCTTCAAACAAGAACGGAAACCGTGAACAAGAAATTGGTTACATATCCCGTTCCTTGAAAGGTTTAGCAAAAGAACTAAACATCCCAATCATCGCACTGGCTCAGTTGAGTCGTGACGTTGAAAAACGTGGTGGAGATAAAAAACCTCAATTAAGTGACTTGCGTGAATCGGGTAGTATTGAGCAAGATGCGGATATGGTTGGTTTCATTTGGCGTCCTGATTACTATAAACTAAATGATGCTGGTTTTGAAACTGAACTTAACATGGGTGAAGTGATCATAGCAAAGCATAGAAATGGTCCAACAGGTGAAGCAAAAGTGCGCTACATTCCTCACTTAGCCAAGTTCGAAAA
The DNA here is from genome assembly GCA_947451105.1 of Bacteroidota bacterium. Classification (GTDB taxonomy): domain Bacteria; phylum Bacteroidota; class Bacteroidia; order NS11-12g; family UBA955; genus JABMMZ01. Next base: position 3,160 of record CANFXY010000092.1, read on the forward strand.
TTGGGATGACAACCCTTACAATGGTATTGAAGACAGCGGTCCTCAAACCATGACCTTCTCTAGTAAAATTAACACCAATGAAGGGGAGGACAGTGTATCAAAAGTTGATATGTATAAATTGGGCTTAAGCCAGTTGCAAAATAACGATACGCCTGCTTCTGCTGAAGATGATTGGTTGAATAATTCTGATACTGGGGCAAACATTACCGAGGATGACCATCCATGGGAATAGTTACTTAATTTTCTTTTTGTCTGCCGCACTGATTTTTGCCGACTTTAACAAATAGGCTTTGATCATTTTGTAATTGCTGTGGCTAGCAGTCAAGTTGTTGATCAACATTTTTGAGTCTGACTCAATATGGCTGGTAAACGATATAAAACTTGGGATGTTTTCCTCAACCGCGAAACGGACAAAGCGAATTTCTATATCCGTGGCATCAAGCAATACTGCACTATTGATAATCTTTAAACCTTTCTTTAGGTACTCAAGTTTTTTATACGGATTGTTTTGATGCTTTGCTAAGGTCGCCACAGCGCCACCGTTGTATGCTTTAAAAATAGCATGGTCTTTTCCCTGGGTTAGGGTTTGAAGTTTTTCTGCTGCAGACTTGTCGTCTCTCCCGTTTTGGAAATAAGTACGCGCAGTATTTAATTCATCAACTGATGTGGCGGAACTAAATAAGAATAAGGTTATTAGTAAGAGACTAAAGCGCATTAAATTTAAACCTAAAAAATGATTTTGCAAGCACCGCCATCTTTTCAGCATTTGCTACGCGAATTCTATTTTCTAAAATTTCTTTTGCATTAACGCGTTCTATTTTTTCAAGCAATCTCAAATAGTAGCGGTAGCTGGTGTAAACACCGAAACGGCAACTAATCGGTAAACGTTTGATGCCTTCATAGGCTTCTCTGAAATCTTGCTTTACATCTTCAATAATTTCAGCTTTTGTTAATTCATCAAATTGTCTTAAGTCAAGCGTTGGGAAATAAATACGTCCTCTGTCTTCGACATCACTTTTAATGTCCCTCAAGAAGTTCACTTTTTGAAATGCAGCACCTAAGGCTCTAGCAGGAGCTTTTAAACTGTTGCATTGGTTTTCGTCTCCATCGCAAAACACTTTCAAACACATCAATCCAACCACTTCAGCACTTCCATAAATGTATTCGTTGTATGATTGTTTGTTGTATTCTTTTTTATGCAAATCAGCTTCCATACTTTCGAAAAATGGTTCGATTAAGTCTTTCCCAATATTGTATTGATTGGCAACTTTTTGAAAAGTGTATAGAATGGGGTTTAAACTGATGCCTTTTTCAATGGCCTCGTAGGTGTCGCGTTTAAATTTCTCAAGCAATTCTGCTTTGTCGTTGCGCTCGAACGTATCGACGATTTCATCTGCTAAGCGCACAAAGCCATAAATACCATAAATTGCCCAACGGTAATCTTTTGCGATCATTCTAATCCCTAAAGAAAAGGATGTGCTGTAAATGTTGGTTGTTGCTTTGCTGCAAACGGCGGAAGTTTTTTCAAATAATTCAAACATACGTCAGATAGTATTAACCATTTTGTTAAGTTTTTGTTTTACAGGATATTCTTTTTAGTCTGACGCACAATCTCTTTGGAGATAATTTGTCCGCTTATAATTGCTGGAGGAACGCCCGGTCCTGGTACCGTTAGTTGTCCTGTATAAAATAAGTTTTTTACTTTTTTGCTGCGCATCTTTGGTTTTAAAAATGCTGTCTGCATCAAGGTATTAGCCAATCCGTAGGCGTTGCCTTTAAAAGAATGGTAATCTGCTTCAAAGTCTTTCATAGCATAAGAGCGTTTCACAACAATATGGTCTCTGATGTTCTCGCCGCATTTGGCTTCCAATCTTTCTAGCATCATATTGAAATACTTCTCTCTTAGCGCCTCATTGTCTTCCAAACCTGGAGCCAAAGGGATTAAGAAAAATAAATTCTCACAGCCTTCAGGGGCACAATCCGCATCTGTTTTGCTGGCAGCAGATAAATAAAACAATGGTTTGGTTGGCCACTTCGGTTGCTCATAAATTTCAATGGCATGTTGCTCAAAATCTTCATCAAAAAACAAATTGTGGTGCAAGACGTTTTCAACTTTTTTATTTAATCCTACGTAGTATAAAAGAGAACTCGGCGACATGGTGCGCTTCTCCCAATATTGCTCTGAATATACCCTGTCTGTTTTGTTTAATAGTTTTTGTTCCGTGTGGTTGTAATCAGCCCCAGACACAACGATATCTGCATGAAACACACCTTGCTTGGTATGCACCGCTGTTGCTTTGCCATTTACAACTTCTATGTGTTCAACCTCATGGTTTACCAAAATTTTAACCCCCAATTCTTCAGCCAATTTGGTGAATGCTTTGGCAATCATGACCATGCCACCTTTGGGGAACCATGTGCCTTTTACCAAGTCCGCGTAATTCATCATGCTGTACAATGCGGGCGTGTTAGCAGGCGTAGACCCTAAAAATAAAACCGGGAATTCTAGTAAGCTTACCAACAAAGGGTCGGAGAATTGTAAACGCACCGCTCTTCTAAGGCTAGAAAATAAGCTTAATTGAAAAGATTTAATAATTAGTTTTGGTTCTATGAATTCAAGCACTGAATTAGATAAGCGGGTTACATAATCAGCCATCGCTGTTTCGTATTTATACCCTGCATCATCCAAGAATTTTTGCAATCGAACCGCACTTCCTGGCTCTCTTTTTTCAAACAAAGCTTTTAATTCTTCTAAATTTGCTGGCACGTCCATCTCTTGATTGCCGGTAAAATAGATTCTATATGCAGGGTCTAGTCTTTTAAGCTCATAATAATCGCTTACTTTTTTGCCAAACTTTTCAAAATATTCTTCAAAAACTTCGGGCATCCAATACCAACTTGGGCCCATGTCAAAGGTAAAACCATCTTTTTGCCAAATGCGGGCGCGCCCTCCAGTTTGGTCATTCTTTTCCAATACCGTTACATCAAAGCCTTCTTTAGCTAGATTTGATGCTGCACTAAGACCTGCAAAACCACTGCCGATTACAATTACTTTTTTGCGCATCTTATTTTTTCTGACGGTATTTATCTAAGTATTTTTTGCTTACAAACAGAAAACCAAAAGCTTCTGCACCATCTTTTTCATTCACTTTATGGTGAATTTTATGGGCAAAACGCATGGCCTTGAAGTAAACACTGTTTGTGTTTTTTAACCAAGGGAATCTTTGATGTACAAAAACATCGTGCACCAAGAAATATGCTACGCCGTACAATAGAACGCCAATACCTAAATAAAAACGCCAATCCATTGGATAAGAAAGTGACCCAAAAATGATTAATCCTGCAGAGACAAACGCGAAGACTATTCCGAACAAATCATTCTTTTCAAATCTCCCAACACGAGGTTCGTGGTGACTTTTATGCCAACGCCACATGAATCCATGCATGATGTATTTGTGGGTAAACCAAGCGGTCGCTTCCATGAAACTGAATCCAATTAAGACGATTAGTATATTGATTAGGATATTCATCTCTTAGTGAACAAATTTAGTTTAAAAAAGTTTAAATAAAAGACAGAAGTATAAATACTTGTTTCAAAAAAAAGGATGTCATTAGACATCCTTTTTTTATAGTTTAATAAGATTATTCTACAACAAATTTCTTGCTGCTAATTTCGCTGCCTTGTTGAAGGGTTGCGGTGTACATGCCAGAGGCCAAATCTTTCAAGTAGAATTGGGCATTTAATGCTTTTCCTGTAAATGTTTTAACCGCTCGTCCTGTTTGATCGTATACGGTTAAAGTGTACAACTCAGACTTCACTACGTCAACGTTAATGCTTGTCTCAGCGCCATTTAAAGCAGGGTTAGGCAAAATGTCTAAACCGATGGTTTGTGGCGTATTGTTCTCTATCCCCATGCTGTAAGTGGTTTGGAAATTGATCATTTGTTTGGTTCCAAAATCAGCACCAAAGTTCTTTAACATGCTGTTGTTGTTCCCGTTTCTAATTTGAATATACCCAGTGCCATCAGCAGTATTGGCCCACCAATCAAGTCCATCTTTATTTAACGGATTGTCGGTTGGCGCAGGTCCATCATCTAGCATTTCGAAGGTGTAACAAACATTGTTGTCCAAGTATACGGTGTCTCTGTATATGGTGTTGGCTGCAAAATTGCTTTTGTTTCTAATAACCTTTCCTTTTGCATCTTTAAGGGTATAATAGTTTTCGCTTGGTGCATTATTGGTTTTTAAAACAATAATGATTTTTGTAGGAAATACAACACTGTTGGTGATTTTAGAGTACATGGTGTTGTCGGCCAAGTATTGATCAACTTGGTCGTTAACCTTGGTAATGCGGGCTACAAATGTATTGCCAGCGCCACTCCAATTGTAAACGGCTTCTAGCGTTACTTTTTGGTTGGTGAAAGGAGCAATATTGCATGGAACCCAAATTTTTTGTAAAGCGCCTCCAAGTTTGCCATATTCAAATTCCAAACGGGTAATGGTATCTTTTCCCAAATTGCGAACACTGATAATCGGCGCGCCGCAAGTAGGGTTTAAACGCAAATAATCAAAATGTACAGAAGGTGAAATAATGTCTTCAATTGCGGCATCAAATTGTTTTCTATTGTCTTTGAAAAAGAATGCATAAGTTGTTAAATCATAGTTCGCACTTCCACCTGCAGTATTAGAGTATGCTTCCATGTCAAGACTAAAAATATGGGCATTGGTGTCGTTAATGTTCAAATAGATGTCATCGGCAGTTACCGGGGCACCTGGACACCAATTGGCTCTGTCGTATATCCATGTTCCTGCTTGAGGATACAATGAGTTTAATCCGCAGTCTTCTCTCCAAACATTCTTTTCAGAAATCGTATTTACATCCAAAGTTACAGTGCGTTTTTTAGAGCAAAACTCTGAACAGTTTTCTTGCTTATCCATGCCATGTCCTGTTTGAATAATCTTAAAATCTACAGCATCAGCGCCCTTAGGCATGACGAATGTATAGGGCTTAACTACACTTGAAAATGGACTGTTGTCGTTTCCATAAGGTGCATTAACGCGGTGCATATTTACCAACCCCATAGGAATTCTTGCTGATTCACCTTCTACCATATAGTAATCCATGGTTACCGTCCAACCTCTATCCGTATTGCCTTCATATCCTGAGTGCTGGTAAATAATTTCCAAGGAATCGTGCAATAAAGTTGAGAAGTCGGTTAAGTCATAGTACCAACCGTGTTTCCAGTTTTGTGAGCTATTCCAATAAAAGCCATAAGGCGTTATGAATCTAGCCAATTCGTAACGAACCCCATTTTTTAATACATACACATGGTTGCCATAATCCCATTCACCACACTTTAATCCTGGCGCACAACCAAATTCTAAATACATATATACCTTGCGGTAAGAGACAGAATCGGCAGGGAACTTAACTTTTGAAGGGTACTCGGTTGCCCCAACACTTGGATTGGTTTTAATAACCACCTTGTTGTGGGATGTTACTTTGGTGGTGTCACCAGCATATAGGCTGATGCTGCTCAAAGTAAGTGTAAGTATAGTAAAGATTAATTTCATATCAACGTTTGTTGACGCAAATTAAAGCTAAATCATTCAGAAAGGGAAACCAAATTAACAGAAAAGAAACTTACTTTCTATTGTACTTCCCAGCTGTTTTTTGATTTTAATAAATCATTAAATGCCAAGGCCTTGTTTTCAATGCGTTTCTCTTTTAATTGGTCTTGAATTAAAGCATCCAAACTTGGTTTTTTTGCATCTATATACAGAACACCAAATGGTCGAGGCAATTCATCGTTGTCAAAAAATCGAGAAAGTATATAGGCTTTCATTGGATCCGTTTCATCATGTATCCAAAGTTTTTCAGTATTTCCATCGATAATGTCAACGACTTTGGCTTGCAATCCTTCTAAGACAATTCCTTTTGTGCCGTTCGCAAAGACCAATGGTTTGTCTTGCTCTACAAAAATGGTTGAGAATGGCTTGCTGTCTTTTTCTGTCATGACCTCAAATGCGCCATCGTTGAAGACATTGCAATTTTGATACACTTCAACCAATGAACAACCCGTATGCTTGTAGGCACGCTTGTAAATTTCTTGTTGGTGTTTTGCATCGCGGTCTAGTGTTCTAGCCACAAAGGTGCCGTTGGAGCCCAAGGCCAAAGCAATAGGGTTAAACGGGCTATCTACGGTTCCAATGGGCGATGATTTGGTGATTTTTCCTATCTCACTGGTTGGTGAGTATTGACCTTTGGTTAAACCATAGATTTGGTTGTTGAACAACAAAATATTTAGATTAGGATTCCTTCTTAGGGTATGAATCAAATGGTTGCCACCAATGCTTAATGCATCACCATCTCCTGTAATCACCCAAACACTTAACTCGGGTCTGCTGGTTTTTAACCCCAAAGCAATAGCTGTTGCACGCCCGTGAATGGAATGCATGCCATATGTATCCATGTAATATGGAAGGCGTGATGAACAGCCAATGCCAGATACAAACACAAAGTCTTCTTTGGCATGGTCAAGTTCAGGCAATACCTTTTTTAAACTGTTCAATATGGCATAGTCGCCGCAACCAGGGCACCATCTCACTTCTTGATCGGTTTCAAGATCCTTTGAAGTAAATATTGTTTTATGTGCGGTTTCCATTATTGAAGATTGTGTTTAATGATGTCTTTAATCTCTTTGATTTGAAAAGGTTGTCCTTGTATCTTGTTAATGCCTTGGGCATCCTTTAAAAACTTATCTCTTATCAATCGAATCAATTGTCCGTTGTTTAATTCAGCTACAAAAACTTGTTCGAAATTTTGAATCATCTCTCCTAGATTTGATGTCAAAGGATTGATGTATTTCAAGTGTATATGTGCAATGTCAATGCCTTCTTCACGCAATTCTTTAACAGCCGTTGATATGCTTCCAAATGTTGAACCCCAACCAATGATAAGTGCTTTAGACTCTTTATTTCCATGCTCAAAAGTTTGCATTGGCAAGGTGTCTGCTACATTCAATACTTTTTGAGCGCGCAGTTTTACCATCAATTCATGGTTGGCCGCATCGTAGCTGATATTACCTGTTATGTTTTCTTTTTCTAATCCACCAATTCTATGTTCCATGCCTGCTGTGCCGGGAACAGCGTGCTCACGTGATAAATCTGCATTGCGCGCATAAGGTTGATAGACTTTGTTTTCATCCGCTTGGCGAATAAAATGCGAATGTATTTCAGGCATTTCATCCAGTGTCTTAATCATCCATGGCTGAGCGCCATTGGCCAAATAGCCATCGCTTAAGAACATCACTGGAACGGTGTGTTCTAAAGCTATTTTTACCGCCATATAAGACATTTCATAACAATCTGCTGGGGTTGAAGCAGCTATGACCACCAATGGACATTCTCCATTTCTGCCATATAAAGCTTGCAACAAATCTGATTGTTCCGTTTTGGTTGGTAAACCAGTTGAAGGACCCCCTCTTTGGATATTGCAAATTACCA
>CANFXY010000093.1 GCA_947451105.1 Bacteroidota bacterium
ATACAAAATCTTTTCAGTAAGGGTTAATGGTTTTTGCAGAATTCTGCGTGCAGCTTCTATGCGTTCAGGCATATTGGCATACACTCTTTTGATCATGTTTATATCGAATGCCATGGTAATAAAATGTGTCGCAAATTTATGGAATTAAACTCAAATACTCAAACCCGCCTCAGAGTTTTTGAACAGGGCCATTTTTACCCCTATTTCAAATAAAAAAGAGACTATTTGTCTTTCCAAAGGTTGTTTTCCTTCAGCTTTAAAGAAGCACCAAAGAAAATTTTAGCTGTTTCTTCAAATGATTCTGTGTAATCAGACACAAAAAACTTATGCTTTGGCTCTGAGGTTTTTGGATTCAACAGACCTTTATCATGCAAAAAAGTCTGAACCGCCTTTGATACAATTTCGGCAGAATTGATAATATCCAATTTACCCTTGTAGTAAGAACTGATTTCGTTAATGATCAAGGGATAATGGGTACAAGCCAATATAATGCTCTCTATCCCTGCTAAATGAGGGTTGTCCAAATATGAATGGACTATGGTTTTAGAAATTTTATTGTTAAAAAAACCCTCTTCTATCATGGGAGCCAACAAAGGTGTGGCCAATGATTTTATATGCATTTGAGGATTTGCTTTCTCAAATTTCTTTTTGTAAACGGCACTGCTTACCGTCCTTTTAGTACCAATTAATCCAATTTTTTTGTATCGGTCCTGTGAAACAATATGCTCAACCACAGGGTCTATAACATTAATTACAAAATTCTTGTCGGGTAAAATGGATTGAACTTGCTTGAAAGCTGTTGCAGAAGCCGAGTTACAAGCTATTACAATCAGCTTACAAGGATGTTGTATTAGGAATTCAGCAATTTTTACTGAATAGTCTTTAATGGCATGAGGCGATTTTTCACCATAAGGCATGTGGGCGGTGTCTCCAAAATAAACCAATTGCTCATGGGGCAGCAGATCGTTGATCGCTTTTGCAACCGTCAATCCACCAATCCCAGAGTCAAAGACCCCGATTGGATAAGATGCCTTGGGTGAAAATTTGCCAGTAGACAAAACTATCTTGCTCCTGGCATGCCAACTGGCTTTCCAGCACCTGGATTAGCTGCAGGCTTATCTTTAATGCCTAGTTTGGTTTTCACAGCCGCTTCAACATTGTTTTCTTCAGCCGCGTATATCAACATACCATAACTGTTATCGATGATATGAGAATAGCCTTGTGCTTTTGCTACTTCAGCAACCGCTTCTTCAACCTTCTTTTTGATTGGAGCAACCAATTCTGTCATTTTCGCTGACAAACTATCTTGGATAGATTGTTGCTTTTCTTGATACATTAACTGCATGGTCTCAATATTTTGAGCATAAAGCTTTAATCTAGTTTGACTAGGCTGAGGCTTCTTAGATTCTAATTCATATTTTTTATTGACTGCCATTGCTTCTGCTTCAATCGCTTTCAACTCATCTTCCAATGATTGTTTGTACAACTCATATTCGTTAGACGCTTTGGTGTATTCTGGCATTGCTTGAATAATGTTCTGGAAATTCATGTGCCCAATTTTTTGAGCTTGAGCAACATTTGGTGAAAAGGCACACAGCCATACAAGCGCTGCGATAAAAATGGATCTATTCATTACTGGTTTATTTGGTTTATTTGTCTGTATCTATTGGGGTAACACCTAATTCATCTAGCACATCATCGCTGCGGTCAAACTTGGCATTGCTAAATAAAATATTCATGTTCGCTGACTTATCAAAAATAAAGTCTAAGCCGTTTTTCTTTGCCACAGCAAGGATAGCAACTGAAATCTTTTCTTGAATGGGTCTGATTAATTCTAGTCTTTTTTTGAACAACTCGCCATTAACGCCAAACTTATCTTGTTCAAATTTTTTCATGGCTTCTTCTTTGGCCACTATGGCATCTTCTCTTTCTTTCTTTTGGGTTGGACTTAACAAAATTTCTTCAGCCTTGTAGTCTTTGTACATTTTGTCAACCTCTTCTTTTAATATTTTCAAATCGGCTTCCCATTTACCCGACAATTCATTCAATTGCTTTTGAGCCGCTTTGTATTCGGTCATATTTCCAAGAATATATTCCGTATCAACATAGCCAAACTTTTGAGCATTTGCGCCAAACACAAAGCATCCTAGGGCTGCGATCAGTAAGAAAATTTTTGTCTTCATGGATTTATAAATTGTTTATACGAATGCTTAAACGAATAATGTGCCAAAATGTTATAGGTTCGCAAAAATAATGATTTTTACCTTTTTAAAAAATTCTTTTAAGGCAAGAGCAAAGAACTGTCCCCATAACTTAAAAATCGATAGCCATTGTCCAACGCGTGGGCATAGACCCTCTTCCAATCGTCTCCTAGAAAGGCCGAGATTAACAGCAACAAGGTCGATTTTGGCTGGTGAAAATTGCTTATTAAACCTTTTACAACCCTAAATGTATAGCCCGGAATAACCATTATTGAGGTCTCTCCATACACGGCCTCAATTTTGTTCCCCTCCAAATAGTTCAAAATGGCGGACATGGATTCTGCTAAGGTGTATTCTTGTCTATTTTCATACACAAACTGCTCAATTTTAAATGGATTTTCTTTTTTCTCAATGAGGTTTACCCCAGCCCAATACAAACTTTCTAAGACCCGAATAGAGGTCGTTCCAACCGCTATAATTTGTTTTCCGTTTAATATAGATTGTATTTCAGCCTTATTTACAGAATAAATTTCTTGGTGCATGTGGTGTGTCCGAGCGTCTTCTACTTTTACCGGCAAAAAAGTTCCAGCACTAACATGTAAGGTTACAAAATTTTGTGATATCCCTTTTTTTGCAATTACATCCAACACAGCATCCGTAAAATGCAGTCCCGCCGTTGGTGCAGCAACAGAACCTTGAATTTTCGAATACACCGTTTGATACCTGCCAGCATCTTCGTCTGTAGCCTCATGCTTTATATAAGGAGGCAAGGGCAATTTCCCAATTTTCTCTATAAGCTCAACAAAAGCCAATCCACTTTGCCAAGTGAATTCAACGACCAAATCTTCAATCTGTTTTACTTGTATGTTAGTCCTTTCAATAGCAATTTCCAATACTTCCCCTGACTTCCACTTTTTCTTGTTGCCTATCAAGCACGACCAAACGCAAGTTTCTCTTGCATTCAAAGCCTTTACATGTTCCATTTTATAGGGCTGAAGTAAAAAAACTTCTATTGTGGCGCCATTGCTGTTCTTTAAAAATATTCTTGCTGGAATTACCTTGGCATTGTTAAAATACAAACTAGCATTTTCCGGCAAGTATGCAGGCAATTGGTTAAAAACAGAATCGGAAATTTCCCCCTTCGAATAAAGCAGCAACTTACTGCTGTCGCGGGGTTCTGCTGCAGTCTGTGCAATTTTGTCTTCTGAAAGACTGTAATCGAAATCTTTAATTAGTACCTTTCCATCCATTTATTAAGCGCGCAAATAGTCTAAAAAAGGAAGCATTTTTACCAATGCATTGTGTCTATGGCTCATAGAATTTTTGGTTGCGGCATCCATTTCAGCAAATGTTTTATCACTGCCCTTTGGAATAAAAAGTGGATCATAGCCAAACCCATTGTTTCCCCTTGGGGCCAAAGCAATTTCACCTTCAATAAAGCCTTCAAAATAGAAGGTTTTGTGTGGCATGCGCAAACATATAACGGTGACAAAACGTGCTTTTCTATTGGTTTTATCCTTTAGGTTCTCCAACAATAAGGCGTTGTTCTTGGCTGTATCTGCTGGTTCTCCAGAATATCGAGCACTTCGAACACCAGGTGCTTTTTTAAGGGCTTCAACTTCCAAGCCACTGTCGTCTGAAAAACAAAACAAACCGCAGGCATCAAATAAAGCATTTGCTTTTAAGGCTGCATTTTCTTCAAATGTTTTTCCTGTCTCTTCTACTTCCTCCGTAAAACCAGCCTCTGCAGATGACAACAGTTCAAACCCTTCAGGCAACAATGCCTTTATCTCATCAATTTTATGGCGGTTGCTCGAAGCAAATACAATTTTAATTGACATACCTATTGAATTTGAAACATCCTTTTAACCAAACCCCACAACTGTTTCTTTTTTTCTTGGTTCTCTGAAATATCTTTGATAGAATCAACGTATAAAATACGGCAGTTTCCCTGCAATGCACCACCCCATAATTTGCAATGGATACCAACCTTTTCAGGATTGGCTCCCCAAAATATGCAGTAAACGGGACTAAACAAATGGTCTAAGTTCTTCCACTTCACCCCGCGGTATTGGCTAACGTTTATAATTGAAAACCCATCCGCATCCATTGAAAACTTATCGTTCTTGATAGACGTAATCATTCTAAAAAAGAAGTCGCGTTCCGAATCAGGTATGATGTGCTCATTGCCATGGTCGACTATATTCAAGAAGCGAAACTTGTTTCCTCCCTCTGATTTAATCTCATCAAACCAAGAGGTCTCATCTACCAAGTATAATTCTTCCCCCATTAGCATATTGACTTGCTCGGGATTATTTTCTGAAATAATTAGGTTTTGATACATGGAATTGATTTAATTTGCATTTCAAATGAGCCTCAAAATTACGACAAAACTGGTAGAAGAATCAAAAATTTCTTCATTCGATTCAGAAAATATAGTGTTTGGTCATGTTTTTACCGATCATATGTTTTCTTGCGATTACAAAAACCACGAATGGCAAAACTTTAGATTAGAACCTTTCGATAAAATAGCTTTAAGTCCTACGCTCTCTGCTTTGCACTATGGACAAGCCATATTTGAAGGCATGAAGGCTGTAAAAAACAAAGATGGTGTTATTACGTTGTTCAGACCTTTAGAAAATTTAGCCCGACTTAACCGCTCTGCTGAGAGAATGTGCATGCCAACGCTTCCCGAGGAAGTTTTTATGGAGGCACTAAAACAATTGGTCTTGGTAGATGCAGCATGGATTCCAACCAAAGATGGCAGTTCTTTATACATTCGTCCTTTCATGTTTGCAACCGACGATTATCTGGGTGTAAAACCAAGTGAAGGCTACCGATTTATGGTATACGCTTGCCCTGTAAGTTCATACTACAGCCATGCATTAAAAGTAAAAGTTGAAGAACACTACACACGCGCCTCGATGGGTGGTGTTGGTGCAGCTAAATGTGCAGGCAATTATGCAGCCTCAATGTACCCAACCAAATTGGCACAAGATGAAGGCTTTGACCAAGTGCTTTGGACCGATGGTGAAACCCATACTTACCTAGAAGAAACTGGAACAAGCAACGTGTTTGTTATTACAGATGAAGCTATATATACACCTGAACTTAACGACAGTCTGCTTGCCGGTATTACCCGCGATTCAATCATTCAATTGTTGCGCAGCCAAGGCAAAAATGTTATTGAAACCAAAGTGTCAATTCACGATTTAATCGAATGGCATTCGAAAGGCTTGGTGAAAGAAATGTTTGTGTCAGGAACAGCCGCTACGGTTACCAATATTGAACTTTTCAGCTACCAAGGACAGGCATATAAAGTAAATGCAAGTGAGAACTTGTTAAGCGCTGAAATCATCAAAACATTTAACCAAATGAAAACATTGGTATTGCCCGATTCATTTAACTGGATTACCGTGGTTAAAGCATCTGAACTTATTACACCTTAATTATGTACGAATTTATTGAAGGACATATCGAGCATGCAAACCCTGCATTCATAGTCATTAATGTTGGTGGCATTGGCTACCATTTGTTAATCAGCATAAACACCTTCGAGAAAATCAAAACACTCAAGCAGGTAAGGCTTTTAACCCATCTTTCTATTAAAGAAGATGCCCATTCAATATATGGGTTCTTCGATGAACAAGAGCGTACTTTATTCAGACATTTAATACTGGTAAATGGCGTTGGTGCCAATACTGCACGCATGATCCTGAGCGGTCAAACACCTTTAGCTATTATTAGTGCAATTAGTACCGGCAACATAGCCATGCTAAAATCAGTAAAAGGCGTTGGCCCTAAAACCGCTCAAAGAATTATCATCGAGCTACAAGACAAGGTCAACAAAATTGCAACCCCTGGGGAGATGTCTCAATTCCCTGGCCATACAGGAAAACAATCAGAGGAAGCTCTGTTGGCTCTATTGGCACTTGGCTTCCCAAGACCGGCTGCAGAGAAAGTAATTCAAAAGATTACAGGCCATTCTCCTGCACTTAGCGTTGAAGACATCATAAAACAAGCGCTAAAACTTCTATAAAAGGAAGCAAATTGGGCATCTAAAAACAACGCTTACTAAGCTCCTTTATTAAAAAAAAACATCAATAAAGACAAGTAAAATACTTGTTTTAAAGATTATTTATCGCCTAAAAACCTTGACATTTCTGAGATTTGGATTTTCATAATTTTTGAAGTAATTTTCCAACGTAAACTCAAGTTTTAGAATTACAATGTCAACAAAGCAAAACAGCAGCGACAAAACGAGCAGCAATGGCGCTAATACCGCTGTATACATCAGCAAATCCAATAGCAACCAACAAGCCGAAAAGGACTTGATGGAATTGGCTGAAATTTGTTCTAAATCGAACAATCCTTTCACCTTGTTTGCTTCTGCAGATTTAAAATCAAGTGCAAGCGCTGAACTTCAAAAAGACAGCAAATTAAGAATACTAAATTCTACAGATCTTGGCGATGACATTAAAAATGTACTCACCTTGCAATTGCCACTTAGCAATAAAGCCGACACCATATTAAAATGGGCGCTCAATGCCAACAAGGCTTTCAATGGCCAAAATATGGTCGCTGCATTTGGCCGCAATTCTGAAAAATCGAATTTCTACGACAAACATTTGGTGTATTGGACCAACTTCTGGCCCAAGTTTTTCACAGGAGCCAACAGCAACCTTTCTTCTTGCGAAGCTGTTTTACTATCTGAAGACGACTTCAAACATTTGGTCCTAGATAAAAAAATAGACAGCCCATGGCAGCTTGCAGCACTAGGCGAAAAAGAAGGCATGTGCACCAAGGTACCATTCGAATACAAGGCCAGTGACTTTAAACTTGGTGATGCCAGTAAATCGTTTGCCCGTGGACTTGCAGATGGCGTTAAAACCTTAATAAATTATTTCTTCAAAGGACTTAACCCGGGTACTCAAATTACCGACAAGACGGATATCAACCACGGCATTTACAAAAAAATATTCGGCTTTTCTGCCCTCTTTTTAATAATCGGAATGCTAAGCATTAGCAACGATTACAATGTAACATGGGATGAGCCCAACCACAACAACTATTCTCAAGATGTCTTAGACTACTACACCAGTATGGGTGAAGACACCAGCATGTTCGACTTTCAGGCAGAAGGACACCGCGACAACTTTACCAACGTTTTGTATGGTATGGGCATTGACGTTTTGGCCTCTGGTGTAAACAGGGTTATTGGCACCAATGAAACCGCTGAGCCTAAAGACATCATCGCCATTACATTTACAGGCAATATTGTAGATTCATTGTTTAACAACCAATACAAACGTTACCCAGTAGATGAAAGTGGATTTATTGAGCACCGTACTTTGGGTAAGATTAATGTATCGGGTAAAACCTTACCTGAAATTAAATCAATTTTAAAAGACAAATTAAACGAAGGTTCAGTCAACGCCTCAGTGAGCGTTGGTTTTAGCAGCTTCAAAACCCACCACGCAGAGTTTGTTACCCGCCACATTTTAAATACCATTACAGGATTCCTAGCCATTTTATTTGCCTCACTTTTGGTGAGAATGTTATCTGGTTGGTTGCCTGCCATCATCACCTTAATCGCATTGGTATGCTCTCCTTCATTCTTTGGCCAATGTTTTAACAACCCTAAAGATATTCCATTTGCAGCAGGTTACATTATGTCTTTGTATTACCTCGTGCGTTTACTCAAAGAATTGCCAGCAGCCAGACACCAAACAAAAGTAATGCTTGCCTTGGCCATTGGCTTTACCATTAGCATCCGTGTCCAAGGTGTATTGCCACTCGGATTTTTATTGATGTTTATGGGCTTGCACTGGTTGTTAAACTACGCCAATAAGAAAGACAATAAGTTCTTAGTGTACGTGAAACACGGCCTGCTAATTGGCATTGTTGCTTACATACTTGGAATTTTGTTTTGGCCATATGCTTTAAGAAATCCAATTGATGGAACACTAAAAGCTTTAACCGAATTTGACAAATTCTCTTACCTCACCTACTACGAATTGTTTGAAGGCGTTCGTTTATTTGACAAACCATGGTACTACGAACCTAAACTCATCATGCTAACAGCGCCGTTGGCTGTATTGGCTGGAATAGTCCCAGGCGTGTTGTTGGGATGGGAAAACAACAAAACACAAAGGTTGATGGTAGGCTTGGTTTTATTGGCGACCTTCTTCCCTTCTGCCTACATCATTTACAAAAAATCATATGTTTACAACGGTTGGAGGCATTTTATTTTTATTTATCCTTCCTTAGTGGCCATCGCTATATTGGGTTGGTATTGGTTGGCAGGTCTATTTAAAAACAATAAAATCAAAATGGGTTTAATGCTCATCATTGGTCTTACTTTTATAAAACCAGGCATTTGGAGCATAGTCAACCACCCTTACCAATACATCTACTTCAATGAAATAGCTGGAGGTGTTGAAGGTGCAAATGGGCAATATGAACTAGATTACTGGAACCAAACCCCAAGAGCGGCATTCAAATGGTTGATCGAAAACCATCCTGAAGTCTTAAAAGGAGACATCAAAGTGAGCAGCAACAACATACAAGAAGCGCTTAAAACCTTTGTACCAGAGGGCAAAGATGTCAAATATGCTTGGACCCGCGAATACGAATGGGCTGACAACAATTGGAGCTATGCCATTTGGACCACCAGAACACTTTCTAAAAACCAAATTTTAAATGGATACTGGCCGCCTAAAGGTACAATATATGAAGTAAAGGTTGATGGTGTCACCATTGCAGCCGTTGTTCGATCTAACAGCAATTACAGCTATTTAGGAAAAAAATCTTTACAGAAAAACAACGGAGATTCTGCCCATTGGTATTACCAACAAGCATACACCTTCAATCCTTTGGAGGAAGAATATGCCCGCGGGATAGCGAATGCATGCAAAATGACAATGAAACTGGATTCAGCTGTTATGTTTTACAAAAAAGCCATTGAATTGAGAGATGGGAATTACGAGGCTTACCAAAGTTTGGGCGAAGTATACTACACCCAAGCCCTAATGGCGGATCAGAACAACCCAAATGCAAAAATGCTTGAGATGGCATTTGAGAATTTGGCCCTAGCCTTTAAACATAAAAAGAATGCGTCTGCACCATTATTGATGGGCGAAATCAGACTGCAACAAAAAAATGCGTTAGAAGCAAAAATGTATTTCAACCTCTTTAACCAAGCCTATGGAAATGTTGGCAGAGGTTATTTAGGTTTAGGCAAAGCAGAACTGATTTTAGGCGAACAAGATTCTGCATTCTACAACCTTCAAGCGGCCATTCAATTAGACCCTCGAAATCCTGAAGCCTACGGCATTATCGGCACCGAATTACAAAAAACCGGCAGATCTAAAGAAGCGGAACAGTTTTTGAATGAATATATGAAATTAACAGGAATGCCTCAGCAGTAATCTCCGCATGTAAAACATTTTATACTCTTGCGCGTTTTTTAAAACAATGAAAAAAATAGTCCTTGCCATATTACTCGCAGGACTGATGCAAAAAGCCTCAGCAACCCACATTGTGGGCGGAGAGGTCATGTACCAATATCTAAGCACGGCCAATGGCTCGAAGAACTACCGTGTTACCATGTACTTGTATATTGATTGTATAAATGGAGCCGCAGGTGCTATTTCAAGCGACTATGAAGCTCTTTTTAATGTGTTTAAAATGAGCAACCAAGCACTGCAAACAAATTTATGTAAAACAGTGGTTCGAACGGGACCAGTTACAGTTAGCGATTTAAATTACAAGTGCATTAAAAACAAACCAAGTGCCTGTGTAGACAAATACACCTACACAACCACTATGAGCTTGCCTGCCAACTCAAGATATCTAATTAGTTTTGAACGTTGCTGCAGAAATAAAACCATCAACAACATTGTAGACGCCGAAAACACAGGGGCTACTTACTTTACTGAAATCAATACGGCACTTAACAACAGTTCGCCCGTTTTCAAATCATTGCCTCCAAACTTTCTTTGCACCAATGCGCCTTTAAAATTTGACCATAGCGCTACCGATGCAGACGGAGATTCTTTGGTATATGAATTGTTTCAGCCTTTTGATGGGGCGGGTACTGTTCCGAGTACAGCCTCAAGACCTGATTACGCAGACCCGGGAAACTTGCCACACTATCCAAGTAATTTGGTGCTTTGGAATCCTGGATACAACACCTATTTCAACCAAATTGATGGCAGCCCTACCTTAACCATCGACCGTAGAACGGGCAAACTAACTCTAACGCCAACGGTCCCTAATCAATATGTTATTGGAATCAAAGTAAAAGAATATAGAAAAGGAGTTTTAATCGGTGAGACCAAACGCGATTTTCAATTCAATGTGGCAGATTGTAATTTTGATGTGGTGTCATCGTTCTTTGTCCCTCAAAAAAATTGCGTAGGCAATCCAATAACTTTTACCAACAGAAGC
>CANFXY010000094.1 GCA_947451105.1 Bacteroidota bacterium
AGCAAAACCAAATTCATGCTGTTTTTCATTATTTAAGTTTGCATAAAAGTCCATTTTATAAAAATAAACATGAAGGTGGAGAATTGCCACAATCGGATTTTTATTCAGATACTTTGTTGAGGTTGCCTATGTATTATGAATTGAATAATTTAAGTTATATACTAAATAAAATAGCAAAATGAATCAATTTAAAAACGTATTATTTAGTATTGGGATTTATTTAGCTTGTTATCTCTATTTTGCATTAAATGGTGCAATTATTCATAATGATACAGTGGCATATATTGATTTTGCGAATGAATTTAGAAATGGGTTATTTCCACATAGTTCATTATATCAACCTGGAGTAGGTTTTTTTATTGTTTTTATAAATATTTTTTCGGGTTTAGATTTTTTTAGTTCCTTTAGAGTTCTTAATTTCCTTTATGGTTTAGGAGTAATTTTAATAGTTAATAGATTATTTATATCTACAACTGATAAAGTAGGAAATAAATTTATTTTAGTTATTTTGCTTACTACTTCTCCTTTTATTGCTTTATTTAGCAATTTTTTGTATGCGGATATTGGTTTTGTTTTTTATGCATTTCTATCTTTATTTATATTATCAAGTTATGTTAAAAAGAGAAAGTTATACTTATTGATATTATCCTCTTTTTTTGTTGCTATTTCTATATTTACAAAATATAATGGCTTATCTGTTTTGCTTGCAGGCATAATATTTTTATTAATTAGTGGTTTGAAAAATAAATCAATTAATAGTGCTCTAAAAGATGTTATTTTCTTTGTTTTGATTCCTTTGGCTTATATAGTATTTTGGAAAATGTACAATGGAAATCTAGGTGGAGTGGAATTTAATTCATACGTGAGGGAAGTTAATTTTGAATGCATGACACAGTATCTAAAGATAAGTTTAATATCATTATATCATTTATTTTTAGAAATTACTTTCTTTTCAGCGCATGCTAAGATTAATCATTTTGTATTGATTATTCCACTATTTGCTTTAATTGTCTTTTGGTTATTTTATACCAAAAAGCAAAACAAAAACTACTATAATAGCATAAAAAAAGATACTCGTATTTTATTATTTTGCTTATTTTCAGTTATATATTTTTTATCAATGATTGGTATACAAAGTTTAAATTGTGTAACAGAAATAGATATAAGAATATTTCTAAGTCCATTAATTATTTCTCTCTCAATAATTATTCATTATTTGGTATTTGTTTTTAATGTATCAGAAACAAAAATTAAAAAAAGTGTTTCAATAGGAATGCTATTATTCACTTTATTTTTTAATATTTATTACATAATAGAATATAATAGAGAGAATAATCAATATAAGGTTTCAAAAACTAATAACAATTATTCTAAAATCATGAATGAAGTAAATAATTTTAAAAATTTAAAAACAATATATGCAACTGCAGGTTTTAGAAGAGAGTATTTTGTATTGAATAGAAAATTAGTAGAATTTATACAATTTCCTTATCAAAGTTATTATGATTATGATATTAAAATGGAGTTAACAAACGCTGACTATCTTAATTTATTAAAAAAAAGGTTTTCAAAATTAGATAGTAATCAAATTTTAATAATAGAATTCAAACCTAAGTTCATAAGGGAATATAACGACAGTATAAAAGATTTGAATATAATATTAAAGGATAACGATACATATTTATTCAAAAAACCATAAATCCTAAGTTTAGTATATATTCAGTAAATATTTATTTTTTTATACTTGACTTAATTTTGAAATGTATTTTTCTAAAAATCACATTTGTCATTGATAAAATAAAACTCCAAAACACCCTTTCATATGTGCGGCATCTCAGGAATATATAATCTAGACAATAGCAAAGTTTCATTTGAAACATTAAAACGTTTCACGGATTCCATGTTTCATCGTGGACCAGATGGGGCAGGTTATGAGTTGTTTGATAACGATACTTTAGGAATGGGACAACGCCGCTTGTCTATTTTAGATTTAAGTGAAGCGGGTAAACAACCAATGAGTTATGCCGATGGGCGATATTGGATTACCTACAATGGCGAAATATTTAATTTTATCGAAGTTAGAGAAGAATTACAAGCTTTAGGACATACATTCAATTCCGATTCCGATACAGAAGTAATCCTTGCGGCCTATGCCCAGTGGGGGAAAGACTGTTTAGACAAATTAAACGGCATGTGGGCTTTTGCAATTTGGGACGAAATTGAAAAAACCTTGTTTCTGGCTAGGGATAGATTTGGTATAAAACCATTGTATTATAGTTTTTCTGATCAATTTTTTGCATTTGCTTCTGAGACTATTGCATTTAAATATTTAGATGGTTTTAATAGAAAAATAAATGAAGATAGATTAAAAGAAATTGTCGAAAATTCATTGGCTCATGAAGGATTGGGGTTAACAATTTATGATAATATTTATCAAATACTTCCCGGTCATACATTACTTATTCAAAATAAAAAGCCTGTACCAAAACAAAAAAGATGGTATGACATTCGAGATAAAATTAAAAAAGGCAATACCAATACATACGAAGACAATGTAAAGTCATTTTATAATTTATTTGAAAATGCTTGTAAAATAAGAATGCGTTCAGATGTGCCATTAGCATCTGCATTAAGTGGTGGTTTAGATTCCTCTTCAGTGTATTCAATGGTGCATCATATTAGTGAGCAGAACATTCATAACGATCGACAAGCTAATCAATGCAAGAAAGCAATTACAGCAGTGTTCCCAGGCACTGATATGGATGAAAAACAGTATGCAGAGGTAGTGGCTGAAAAATGGGGTAAAGAAAATTGGGTTTGTATAAGCAATGACATGAACCATTTGGCTCAAGAAATCGAAAATGTTACTGCACAATTTGATGCCATGGCAGGTACACCAATGAATGCTATCACTAAAATTTACGAAGGAATCAGAAATGAACAAGTTATTGTATCTCTAGATGGTCATGGTGTAGATGAAATGTTATTTGGCTATAGGTACATGTTAGACAAATTGTTTTACTACTATTTAGAAATAGGAAGTGTTAAAAAAGCAATTTTAGTTAAGGATGTATTGGTGAATCTTTACCATGATAATAATAGAGAATCAGTAAGAAACAGGCTAGATTCTTTGATAAGCCAAGTTGAAAAAGACAAGAATAGTTTGAAAGGTAAATGGAAATCTTTTTTAAAACCTACAAAGCATAAAGTAGACATTGTAAAAACGCCTAATGTGGCTAAACAACTCAGTAATGACTTGTATCATTTTGAATCATTTCCATATGAACAGCAAATTTTATTGAATGATTTTTTCATTTATAGTTTACCAACTTACTTAAGGGATTTTGATAGAGCTGCTATGCAACACAGTGTAGAAGTGAGGATGCCTTTTATGGACTATAGATTAGTGGAATTTTGTTTTCAATTACCAATAGAACATAAAATTGGTGCAGGATTTACCAAGCGAATAGTTAGAGATGCTGTAAAAGAGATCGTGCCAAAATCTATAGTAGAAAGAACTTTTAAGGTAGGCATTGGTTCCCCATTGGTTTCATGGTTTAACCATGAGCTTAATGCTTATGCTCAAGAATTGTTGAGCAAAAGTGAATTAGACTTGTTTTTAAGAAAATTAAATTTCCAAGATAAGTCTGTTTATATAGAACATTTAAAAAACAAAACACTAACTGACACATTCGCTATTCAGCTTTGGCAAACTATCAATTACAAAATAATAAGTGAATAATTTATGAAGAAAACAGAAGCAATACAGTGCAGTAAGTGTGTTTTGGATACGAATGATGATCCAAATTTAGTATTCAATCTTAATGGAGTTTGTAACCATTGTCAGGCTTATGAAAATGCTTATGTTTTAAATCCCCTTTCTGATAGTCAAAAGCAAAAGTATTTAGCAGAAATGTTGGAGATTATAAAAAGTGCAAAGGGAAAATATCAAGCAATATTAGGATTGAGTGGTGGAGTTGATAGTTCTTATTTGGCTTATTTAGCCAAGGAATGGGATTTAAGAGTTTTATTAGTCCATTTTGACAATGGCTGGAATAGCGAATTGGCGGTAGATAATATCAATAGGATAGTAGATTATACTGGATTCGATTTACATACCCATGTTGTAGATTGGGAGGAATTCAAAGATTTGCAATTGTCTTATATTAAATCATCGGTTATAGACTGGGAAGTTCCAACGGACCATTTGATTAAAGCAACATTGTTTAACGTCGCCAAAAAGAAAGGAATAAAATCTATATTATCAGGCACCAATCATCAAACAGAATTTATTTTACCACATTCAATGAGGTACAGCAAAGCAGATACCGATAATATTATTGATATTCATCAAAAATTTGGAACTATACCACTTAAAACCACCAAATTATTAAGTCCATTAAAAGAGTATTTGGAAACCAAAAAATACAAAATTCAAACATATCCCTTGTTAGATTTTGTCTATTACAATAAAGACCACGCAAAAGAAACGATTATTGAAAAAATGGGATGGAGAGATTATGGTGGCAAACATTATGAATCCATATTTACCCGTTTTTATCAGGGCTATGTATTGCCTACAAAGTTTGGAGTTGATAAAAGAAAAGCACATTTGGCAAGCTTAATTAACTCGGGACAAATAAGTAAAGAAGAGGCAATCAAAGAATTAGACATGCCATCCTATCCAAGTAAAGAAATGCTTGAAAACGATTTCGATTTTGTTGCTAAAAAATTTGATTTAAACAGCGAAGAATTAAATAACTACATTAAAGAAAAACCTATTCCACATAGTCATTACAAGCAATACAATACAAAAACTTTGAAGCGTTTTAAAAAATTGGAAGTTTATATGAATCCAAATTTGTACATCAACTATTTAAAGAAGAAGTTAGAAAAGTAGTTATGAAGAATTTGTCAATTAAATATATTTTTACTTCACCACTTTTAAATGGATATTCAGTTCAAACAAAAATTCTGAATCAAATAAATTTTTTAAACAAAGCTGGAGCTGATTGTAAAGGCATATTTTTTTCTACTGAAGTTAAAGAAATTACCCAAATAGATATTTATTCAAGTTTTTATCCTGTCAAAGAATGTGAGTGGAGTTATTTTAAGAAAATTGGACAAAGAATTATTTTTGATAAAACAGTTTATAATTATTTTAAAAATACATATTCAACAACTGATATTTTTTATTTTAGATTTCCCGGGTCTACATATGGGTTATATAGAATTGCAAAGAAATTTGGCAAAAAAATTGTTTCTGAACATCAATCAAAAGAATTAGAGGAGATTAATAGCTCAGCAAAAAATAATTTATTTGGGATTGCACCTTCAAAATTTCTTAGTTGGTTCTTGTATAATTTTTTACCAGTATTTAATGAAAAATTATTTGGCAATTTGTTTGTTAAGTCAATTTTAAGTGTAGTAGCAGTTACAAATGAAATAGGGGAATATCAATTAAAAAAAGGCGCTAAACGATCAATAATCAGTGCAAACGGAATTAATGTAAAAAATTATCAGGTTCGAGAAAGTATTGAATTTAGCTACCCATTAAAAGTTATTTTTCTCAAAGGAACTTCAACAAACGCTTCTTGGAATGGATTAGATAGACTTATTAATTCTATTGATAAAATGGAAATTCCTCATGAAAAAATCAAGTTAGTTATTTGTGGTTATAAAATTGAAGGAGAAATTCCCGATAAAAAATATATTGAACACCTTGGTTATAAAAATAAATCAGATATTGATCAATTAATTAATAATGTTCATGTCGGAATCTCAACCCTAGCTTTGCATAAAAAGCAATTAATGGAAGCTTCAACTTTAAAAACAAGAGAATATGTAGCACGAGGCCTTCCATTTGTCTACGCCTACACCGACCCGGATTTAAAAGAGGATGCAAAAGAATTCTCTTTAGAATTCCCCAATGACGATAGCCTCATTGACATGGAAAAAGTCATAGAGTTTGCAAAAAAAGCTCTGGAAGACAAAGCATTGCCTCAAAAGATGAGAAAATATGCAGAAGAGCATATGGACTATGAAGTGAAAATGAAAAAACTGTATCAAGAATTGCAGAGACTCTAATTAGAGCAAATTAGCGGATACCAAAACATGAACCACATTCCTCTTGCAAACTTAAAAGCCATTCTTTTAGATTTAGATGATACGCTTTATGCTTACAAACCATGCCATCAAGCGGGCTATGAAGCATGTAAGGTTTTAGCTGACAAGAAATATACAATTTCCAATTTAGATTTTGATGCAGCATGGAAATTAGGAAGAGATAAAGTCCACCATGATTTACATGGTCAAGGGGCTTCTCACTCTCGATTGCTTTATGCACAAAAGGTAAGTGAACACTTATTTGGTAAAAGTAACCCTGTTTTTGCTTTAGAGATGGAAGAAACCTATTGGAACGTTTTTTTAGAAACCATTGCTTTCAAACCGGGAGTAGAAGAATTTCTTAAAGAGGCCAAAGCCAAAGGAATTAAAATGTGCATCGTTACTGATTTAACAGCTCAAATTCAGATGCAAAAGTGGTTAAAATTGGATTTGGGAAGATATATTGATTTCCTAGTAAGCTCGGAAGAGGCCGGTATAGAAAAACCAGGCAAATATATATTTGAGTTGGCTTTAGAAAAATTGGGAGCAAGAGCAGATGAGTGTATTATGATTGGGGATAGTGAGGAGAAGGATGTTAAGGGAGCGGTGGCTATGGGGATTAAGGGGTATAAAGTTTAAGGGTTTCACGCAAAGGTCCGATACCTATCGGACGCAAAGAAAGGTTGATATTTGAACGCAGATTAACGCAGAATTAATTTCCAAATAATGCTTAAAAAAATTAACGCAGATTGTTTAGCAAGCTAAACGCAATAGTATACAAAAAACGGCAGTAAAAATACTTTACAAACAGAGAATCACCATCTTTTGCTAATTTGAGTGACATGTCAATTAATGACTTAACATATAAAATTATTGGATCAGCTATGAATGTTCATAAAGAACTTGGTCCTGGTTTTCTAGAAGCTGTATATCAAGAAGCTTTTGCGTTTGAAATGACAGAAATTAATATCATGTTTGAAAAAGAGAAGAAATTAAATATCAAGTATAAAAATAAAATCTTATCAAAATATTACATGGCTGATTTTGTATGTGAGAACAAAGTAATTGTTGAAGTAAAAGCAAACGACTTTATAAAAGAAATAGATAAGATTCAGGCATTAAATTACTTAAAAGCGACAGATTATCAGATTTGTTTATTGATAAATTTCGGTTCACTTTCGTTACAACATCACAGGGTTGTTAATAATTTGAAATCGTAAATTTACTAAGCAAAGCTAAGTAAATAATCTGCGCTAATAATCAATAATCGGTGAGCAACAACAAAATCTCTGCGTTAATCTGCGTTACAATTTGCGCCCATAGCGGTTAATATAATGATACAACTTAAAGAAAAAAACGGTAACCACAAAATACCAATTCTCAAATCCCGACTATTCTGGTTAGGGGTATTGGTGAAACTTGTACTTTCTATACTGTTTGCTTCTGATTATTTAAGTGAACTTTTTGCACCATTTGGCAATTATTTTATATCGTCTGGTTTTGCAAATCCTTATGAATATTTTGCTCTAAATGGAACAGGAACAGAGTTTCCTTATCCACCTTTAATGTTATGGTTGTTTTCAAGTTTTAGGGCATTGTTTTGGGTTCTTTTACCAGGTGGTATTGACGTATTTTCATTGTCTGATAGCCTCCTTTACAGAATCCCATTGTTTATTGCTGATATAAGCATCCTATTTGTACTAATGAGATGGCTCAAAACCAAAACGCGCCAAGTTTTAATTTGGTATTGGTTGTCTCCAGTCTTAATTTATATCAACTATTTCCACGGTCAATTGGATGTGATTCCAATGGCATTTTTAATAGGTTCTTTGTATTTTCTATTTAAGAACAAATGGGCGTATTCTTTTTTGATTTTAGGATTTGCAATAGCTTGTAAAACAAACATGGTATTGGTTCTTCCTTTCTTTATAATTTACCTCTGGAGAATCCCTTCTGTAGATATCAAAAAAATAATAACGGTTATGTCCATTATGATTTCGACCGTGTTGTTGTTAAATCTACCATATATTAGTTCAGCTGCCTACATCAATATGGTATACAACAATCCTGTGCAACAACAGGTTTTTGATCTATTTTATCAGTTTAATTCAAATCTTAAAATCTATTTTATACCAGCTGTTTATTTTGTGTTGGTCTTATGGTATTTCAGTTTCAAATTTGTGAACCGCGACCAGTTAATATTATTTTTAGCCTTTACTTTTTTAGCACTTACACTCATGATAGCCCCTATGCAGGGTTGGTATTTTTGGATAATGCCTTTATTGATTTATTTTGTCATTAAGCATGGTAGAAGAGAGCAATTGGTCTTCGTAATTTTGTCGTTTTTATATTTTATTTATTTCGGATTTATTCAACACTCAGACTACTTAAATTCCTATAATTTCGCTTCGATAGATTCTCCGCTTTTTGTATATAATGAAACAATATTAAACATTGCTTTTACATTGTTACAAACCACATTGTTAATTATGGCTTATCTGTTGTTTAAAAATGGTATAAGCAGTAACATACAAGCTAAGTTTTTATCACAACCATACATGATAGGTATTGGTGGCGATTCTGCAGCCGGTAAATCTACATTAACCAATGCCTTGGCTTCTGTTTTTGAACTTCAAAATACAACTATAATTCGTGGAGATGACATGCACAAGTGGGAGCGAGGAAATGAAAACTGGAAAAAATTTACACATTTAGACCCAAGGGCCAACCATTTGCATCAAGATTTAGACCAAGCTAAAAGTTTAAAAACAGGGCAGACCATTAAACGCAGTTTTTACGACCATAACACAGGTAAGTTTACCATCCCTACTTTCTTAAAACCTAACAAATTAATTTTGTTTGAAGGATTGCATTCATTTTATCTTCAAAATCAATTGGATGTTTATGATTTAAAGATTTTTATGCAGCCTCAAGAAGATTTAAGGGTATGGTGGAAAGTAAAAAGAGATGTGGCTAAAAGAGGGTATTCTCCAGAACAGGTTTTAGAGCAACTGAAAACTAGAGAACAAGACTCAGAGAAATACATTAAAAACCAAGCACTTCATGCCGACATAGTTGCGAGTTTTTACAGTGAAAACAAAATCAATCCTGTAGACCTGGACACAGAACCACAGATTGGATTAAAATTGAGGTTTACCAATGGGGTTGGATTGGATCAAATAATAGATAAGTTAGACCAAATAGACTCTCTAAATGTAGAGCATGAGTTTGATAACATCCATCAATATTTGATATTAAATGGCACTATATCCGAAAACGACATTGAATTAATTGCCTACCAGTTAATCCCACAATTGGAAGAAATTGGGGTTTACAATCCAAAATGGAAATCTGATTATGAAGGATTGTTACAATTTTTAACGGTTTATTTTGTCTTTGAAAAGATGAAAGCATAATAACGCAGATTTCGCAGAAAAATAAAAAATGATAACTTTTGATTAATTAACGCGGATTATTTTTTGCTTCGCAAAAATTTGTTTTAAAAAAAATCATGATACAAATTTACGCCCATAGAGGCAATATGTCTCAGTTCCCTGAAAACACAATTGCAGCCTTCCAAAGTGCAATTAATTTAAGATGCCCATGGATCGAGCTAGATATACAGCAGACTAAAGATGGACATTTAGTGGTAACGCATGATGAATCTTCAAAAAGAGTGACTGGAGTAGATACGATAATTAGTCAAGCAAATTATGGGGAACTAAAGCACTTAAACTTTGGACACTTTTTCAATGACAATAAAATACACACCCTTCCTTTACTGTCAGAAGTCTTTGAAATCATCAAAAACACCCAAACTAAAGTTAGCATACAACCCAAAGCCAACGGTTTGGTTATACCATCAATACAATTAGCACAACAATATGGAGTATATGAACAAATTGCTTTTAACGATATCAATTGTGAATACCTAATTGAAGCTAAGTTATATGATAAAAATATTCCTGTCCATTGGGATAGGTTAATAGGCTCGGTATTAGAAACCGATATTTGCATAGCCAAACAATTTGGTTTCGAAACTTTAATGTACTTAAATGAAGCAATAACTCCTGAAAAAGTAACTCAAGTGAACAATCAAGGAATACAAATGGGTGCTTGTGTGGTCAATGATATTGAAGATTTTAAAAGATATTTGGAATGGGGAATCACCCATTTTTATACGGATTATCCAAATGAATTTTTAGCAATAATATGAAGATAGTAATAGCAATGACAGGTCAAGGCAGTCGCTTTAAGAAAGCGGGATACGAAACCTATAAAGCCTTAATTCCAATACATGGAAAGCCTGTAATACAGCATGTGATAGAGTTGTTTCCAGGAGAAACAGATTTTATTTTCATTTGTAGAAATGATATGTTGGAAACAACA
>CANFXY010000095.1 GCA_947451105.1 Bacteroidota bacterium
CTCGAATAATTCTGTTACACGTGGAAGACCACCTGTGATATCTCGAGTTCCACGAGCTGATCTTGGAATTTTTGCGATAATATCACCTGCACTAATTGCTTTACCATCATTTACAGAGATGTGGGCACCTACTGGTAAGTTGATTTCTTTAAGTACAGTTTTGTCTTTCCCGATGATTTTGATTGAAGGTGATTTTGTTTTATCTTTAGTTTCTATAATCACTTTTTCACCATAACCAGTTACTTCGTCGTTTTCTTCTCTGAATGTGATACCATCAATAATGTTTTCGTATTGAATTTTACCCGCTAAATCAGATAAGATTACTGCGTTGTATGGATCCCAAGCACAAATCAAGTCACCTTTTTTCACTTTGTCACCTTCTTTCAGGTAAACAAATGAACCATAAGGAACAACAAAAGTGATAAGAATATTTTTCGTTTTTGGATCAAGTATTCTTACTTCAGCGCTACGGCTTAAGTTTAACTCAACTTTTTGAGCTTCACCAGACGCATCGTCAACTTTCTCAGTGGTTACAGTTTTAAGTTCATCGAAGCTTACGATACCATCAAACCTAGAAACGATTTGAGATTCAGCAGCAATACTTGATGCAGTACCACCCACGTGGAAAGTACGAAGTGTCAACTGTGTACCAGGTTCACCGATTGATTGAGCGGCGATAACACCAACTGCTTCACCAATTTGAACCATTCTACCATTGGTTAGGTTACGTCCATAACATTTTGAACAAACACCACTTTTGGTTTCACAAGTCAATACTGAACGAATTTCCATTTCTTCAATTCCAGCATCTTCAATTTCTTTTGCAACTTCTTCTGTAATTTCAGAACCCGCATTTACAATTAAAGCACCTGTTTCAGGATGGTAAGTGTCATATAAACCAGTTCTACCTAGAATACGTTCGAATAAACTTTCTACAACATCATCATTGTCTTTCAAAGCAGATAGTGATAATCCTCTTAGGGTATCGCAATCAAATTCAGTGATGATAACATCTTGTGCAACGTCATGTAATCTTCTGGTCAAATAACCCGCATCCGCAGTTTTTAACGCTGTATCCGCAAGACCTTTACGCGCACCGTGTGTAGAAATGAAATATTCTAATACTGATAGACCTTCTTTAAAGTTTGATAAAATTGGATTTTCAATGATCTCACCTACTCCACCACCAATATTCTTTTGTGGTTTTGCCATCAATCCCCTCATTCCACCTAACTGACGAAT
This sequence comes from Bacteroidota bacterium, assembly GCA_947451105.1. Classification (GTDB taxonomy): domain Bacteria; phylum Bacteroidota; class Bacteroidia; order NS11-12g; family UBA955; genus JABMMZ01. Next base: position 1,243 of record CANFXY010000095.1, read on the forward strand.
TTGTTCTTTAGAACCCCTCGCACCTGAGTCAAGCATCATGTAAATTGGATTGAATCCTTGATCGTTTTCTGCCAATTCTTTTAAAAGAATTTCACCAACTTGAGAGTTGATTCTTGTCCAAATATCAATTACTTGGTTATAACGCTCGTTGTTTGTGATGAAACCATTCTCGTAGTTGAATTTAATTTCTTCTACTTCAGCTCTGGCTTTATCAATTAATTTTTCTTTAGCATCTGGAATTTGTACATAATTCAAATTGAACGATAAACCACCTTTAAATGCATAGTGGAAACCTAAGTCTTTAATATCATCTAAGAATTTAGATGTTCTAGCAACACCAACAACTTTAACAAAATTGCTGATGATGTCACGTAAAGACTTTTTGGTCAATAATTGATTTATGTATCCAACACCTTCTGGTACAACTTGGTTAAACAAGACACGACCAACAGTGGTTTCAATTATTTGATAAGTGAAATTGCCATTGCCGTCTTTATCTAACAATTTACACTTGATGTGGGCGTGTAAATCTGCTTTACCTTCATTCAAGGCAATGATTACTTCTTCTGGAGAGTAGAAAGTAATACCTTCACCTTTAACTAATTTTTGAGGTGTATTTTTTCTTCCTTTGGTTATATAGTATAAACCAAGCACCATGTCTTGAGAAGGTACTGTAATCGGCGAACCGTTTGCAGGATTCAAGATATTGTGTGGTGCTAACATCAACAATTGGGCTTCCAATATTGCTGCGTTTCCAAGTGGAACGTGAACAGCCATTTGGTCACCGTCAAAGTCAGCGTTAAAACCAGTACAAGTTAATGGGTGCAATTGGATTGCTTTTCCTTCAATTAATTTTGGTTGGAAAGCTTGTATACCCAATCTGTGCAACGTTGGAGCACGGTTTAGGAGTACAGGATGACCTTTCAAAATATTTTCTAGAATTTCCCAGATAACTGGCTCTTTTTTGTCTACAATTTTCTTCGCAGATTTAACTGTTTTAACAACTCCTCTTTCAATCAGTTTTCTGATGATAAATGGTTTGAACAACTCAGCCGCCATCGCTTTTGGCAATCCACACTCACTTAATTTAAGTTTAGGACCAACAACAATTACAGAACGACCTGAATAGTCAACACGTTTACCCAATAAATTTAAACGGAAACGGCCTTGTTTACCTTTAAGCATATCACTTAAAGATTTTAATGGTCTGTTACCATCTGATTTAACAGCACTTGATCTTCTGGTGTTATCCAACAATGAGTCAACAGACTCTTGTAACATCCTTTTTTCGTTACGTAAGATTACTTCAGGCGCTTTAATTTCCATTAAACGCTTCAAACGGTTGTTTCTTATGATAACACGACGGTATAAATCGTTCAAGTCAGATGTTGCAAAACGACCACCCTCTAGAGGAACTAAAGGACGTAATTCTGGTGGAATTACTGGAAGCATGCGCATAATCATCCACTCTGGGCGGTTGATGTTGCCTTCTCTGTTTGCCGCACGGAAGCTCTCAATTACTTTTAGGCGCTTTAGAGCTTCAGCTTTACGTTGTTGAGAGGTTTCAGTAGCGGCTTGATTTCTCAAAGCGTAACTTAAACCATCTAAGTCAATATTGGTTAATAGTTCCCATAAAGCTTCTGCACCCATTTTGGCTACAAACTTTTTAGGATCATTGTCTTCAAGATATTGATTTTCTTTAGGAAGTTTATCTAAGATGTCTAAATATTCTTCTTCAGAAAGTAAATCTAATCTGTTGATTTCTTCGTATTCACCACTTTGAATAACAATGTATCTTTCGTAGTATACTACTAGGTCTAATTTTTTACTTGATAGACCCAATAAATAGCCAATTTTGTTTGGCAATGAACGGAAATACCAAATATGAGCAACAGGCACAACCAAATTGATGTGGCCCATTCTTTCGCGTCTCACTTTTTTCTCAGTCACTTCAACACCACAACGGTCACAAACGATTCCTTTGTAACGGATACGTTTGTATTTACCGCAATGACATTCGTAGTCCTTAATAGGACCGAAAATTCTTTCACAGAATAATCCGCCCATTTCAGGTTTATAACTACGGTAGTTGATTGTTTCCGGTTTGATTACTTCACCAAAAGATTTTTGTAAAATACTTTCAGGAGAAGCAAGACCAATACGGATTTTGGTGAAATTGCTTTTTATCTTTTGATTCTTTTTAATCGTTGACATTAATGTACTGCTTTTTTTTTGTGATTGTAAATTTTAGCCTATTCTTCAAAGGTCATTTCTATACCTAAACCTCTCAATTCATGAATCAATACATTGAATGATTCTGGAATACCGATTTGGGTAATGTTGTCACCTTTAACAATTGCTTCATAAGTTTTTGCACGACCCATGATATCGTCTGACTTAATGGTTAAGATTTCTCTTAAGATGTTTGCTGCACCGAATGCTTCAAGTGCCCAAACCTCCATCTCACCAAAACGCTGACCACCAAATTGTGCTTTACCACCTAGAGGCTGTTGGGTAATCATTGAGTACGGTCCGATTGAACGGGCGTGCATCTTATCATCAACCATGTGACCTAATTTAAGCATATAAATTATACCTACAGTCGTTGGTTGGTGGAAACGCTCACCTGTTAAACCATCGTACAAGAATACTTGACCATTGATTGGAATGTTTGCTTGCTTGGTGTACTCATCAATTTGAGCTGGTGTTGCACCATCAAAAATTGGCGTAGCAAATTTCAAACCTAGCTCTTTTCCAGCCCAACCCAATACGGTCTCATAAATTTGACCCAAGTTCATCCTTGAAGGTACACCTAGTGGATTCAACACGATATCTACAGGCGTTCCATCTTCTAGGAAAGGCATGTCTTCAGCGCGAACAATACGGGCAACAATACCTTTGTTTCCGTGTCTTCCCGCCATTTTATCACCTACTTTCAATTTACGTTTTACAGCAACATAAACTTTAGCCATTTTCAAAATACCAGTTGGCAATTCATCACCAACAGTTATTGCATAATATTCACGTCTAAATGCTGCATATATTTCAGTTAATTGAGACTTAAAGTTTTTAAGTATGGTATTAACTTGAACATTTTTATCGGCATCAGAAGTCCAATTTCCAAAGTTTACGTTATCGTAATCAACAGATGAAAGGTTCTTAAGTGTGAATTTGGTTCCTTTTGGAATCATGTCGTCACCATATACTGCTTTAACACCTGCAGAGGTTTTACCATTAAGAACTTTGAATAATTTTTGAACCAATATTTCAATTAATTTTTCTTTGTTCTTTCTGTATTCAACTTCGTTTTTAGCTAATTTAGCTTTTTCCTCAGTTTTAGCCCCTTTTTCTTTTTTGGTTTTGGTGAATAATTTTTTATCAATTACGATACCTTCAGTTGATGGCGGCGCTTTCAATGAAGCATCTTTCACATCACCTGCTTTATCTCCAAAGATTGCTCTTAACAATTTTTCTTCTGGAGAAGGTTCAGTTTCACCTTTTGGTGTGATTTTACCGATAATGATATCTCCTTCTTTTAGCTCAGCACCAATTCTGATTAGACCGTTTTCATCTAAGTTTCTTGTTGCTTCTTCACTTACGTTAGGAATATCATTGGTTAATTCTTCTTCACCACGTTTGGTGTCACGAACTTCTAATTCGAATTCATCAACGTGAATTGAAGTATACCAGTCATCGCTTACAACTTTTTCAGAGATTACAATCGCATCCTCAAAGTTGTAACCTTGCCATGGCATGAATGCTACTTTTAAGTTTCTTCCGATTGCTAATTCACCGTCTTGGGTTGCATAACCTTCACAAAGAACTTCACCTTTGCTTACTCTTTGACCTTTGCTTACAATAGGTCTAAGGTTAATACAAGTGCTTTGGTTGGTTCTTAAAAATTTAGTTAAAGCATACGTTTTAACATTGCTTGCAAAGTTTAACAACTCGTCATCAGCCGTAAAGTCGTAACGAATTTTAATTTCATTTGCATCAACGTAATCAACTACACCATCACCTTCAGCCATAACTAGAGCTCTAGAATCTCTTGCAACTCTTTCTTCTAAGCCTGTACCAACAATTGGAGATTCAGGTCTGAGAAGTGGAACTGCTTGACGTTGCATGTTAGAACCCATCAAGGCTCTGTTCGCGTCATCATGCTCTAAGAAAGGAATTAAAGATGCTGCAATCGAAACGATTTGGTTTGGAGCAACGTCCATGAAATTTAATTTCTCTGCTTCTACAAGCGGGAAATCACCTTCAAAACGCGCTTTGATTTCTTTTTCATTGAATTCACCTTTTTCATTGATATCTACATTACACTGAGCGATGATTTTTCCATCTTCCTCTTCAGCACTTAGATATACTACAGGTTTTGCAAAATTAACACGGCCATTTTCAACTGGTCTGTATGGAGTTTCAATGAATCCCATACTGTTAATTTTAGCATGCACACACAGAGAAGAAATCAAACCAATGTTTGGACCTTCGGGAGTTTCAATCGTACAAAGACGACCATAGTGCGTATAGTGTACGTCACGCACCTCGAAACCAGCTCTTTCACGGGAAAGACCACCTGGTCCAAGTGCAGACATTCTTCTTTTGTGGGTTATTTCAGCCAAAGGATTTGTTTGGTCCATGAACTGAGATAATTGGTTGGTACCAAAGAATGAATTAATAACAGAAGACAGTGAACGCGCATTGATCAAATCAGTTGGCGTAAATACTTCATTGTCACGAATGTTCATTTTTTCGCGAATGGTTCTCGCCATACGTGCCAAACCAACACCAAATTGAGCATACAATTGTTCACCAACTGTTCTAACACGTCTGTTACTTAAGTGGTCAATGTCATCCACTTCAGAACGGCTATTACTTAGTTCGATAAGGTAAGTGATGATTTTAATAATGTCTTCATTGGTTAAAACTTTCACTTCCATTCCAGTGGTAAGGTTTAGTTTTTTGTTGATTCTATAACGACCAACTTCACCTAAATCATAACGTTTATCGGAAAAGAACAATCTTTCAATGATACCACGAGCAGTTTCTTCATCTGGTGGATCAGTGTTCCTCAATTGACGGTAAATATGCTCAACAGCTTCTTTACCGTTGTTAGACGTATCCTTTTGTAAGGTATTGTAAATGATTGTGAAATCATTTTTACCTTCTTCTTCTTTGTTTAAGATAATGGTTTTAACACCTGCTTCAACAATTTCATCAATGTGAGAAGCTTCAAGGATGGTATCACGTTCGATAATAACTTCGTTACGTTCAATTGATACAACCTCACCGGTATCTTCATCGACAAAATCTTCAACCCAGGTGCGCAATACCCTTGCAGATAGTTTTCTACCTACGTATTTTTTAAGACCGGTTTTAGAAACCTTTACTTCTTCAGCAAGACCAAAAATGTTTAGGATGTCTTTATCAGACTCAAAACCGATTGCTCTTAATAAGGTAGTAACAGGGAATTTCTTTTTACGGTCGATATATGCATACATGACGTTGTTAACGTCTGTAGCGAATTCAATCCATGATCCTTTGAACGGAATAACACGGGCTGAATACAATTTAGTTCCATTGGTGTGGTACGATTGACCAAAGAATACACCTGGTGAACGGTGTAATTGCGATACAATAACTCTTTCAGCACCATTGATAACAAAGGTACCGCTTGGCGTCATGTAAGGAATAGTACCTAGGTAAACATCTTGAACGATGGTTTCAAAATCTTCGTGTTCTGGATCGTTACAAGAAAGTTTTAGTTTGGCTTTTAGAGGCACAGAATAAGTGAGGCCTCTTTCGATACATTCAGTGATGTCGTATCGAGGTGGGTCAACAAAATAGTCTAAAAATTCGAGGTTGAAAATGTTTCTGGTGTCGTTTATTGGGAAATTTTCCTGAAAAACCTTGAAGAGACCTTCATCAGTTCTTTTATCAACGTGGGTTTCCAGTTGAAAGAACTCTTTAAAAGATTGCAATTGCACGTCAAGGAAATCCGGATAATCAATAACTTTATCGATAGATGCGAAATTGATTCTTTTTGGTTGTTTTACTTTTGTTGCCAATTTTGTAAAATATTAAATTTTGTGTTGATTAAACCGATTTTTATAAAAAAACAAAAACACCAATAGACCCATCGGTTACAGTGGGTCTATTGGAGTTAAATAGAGCTAAATATTGAATTACTTGATCTCAACTTCAGCACCAGTTTCTGTAAGTTTAGCTTTCAATGCTTCAGCTTCGTCTTTAGCAATGTTTTCTTTTACAGGTTTTGGAGCTCCGTCTACCAAGTCTTTTGCTTCTTTCAAGCCAAGTCCGGTTAAGTCTTTAACAACTTTAACTACGTTTAATTTGTTAGGACCAGCGCTTTTTAGGATTACAGTGAATTCTGTTTGAGCAGCAGCAGCTTCGCCAGCACCAGCAGCAGCTGGAGCAGCTACAGCAACAGCAGCAGCAGCAGGTTCAATACCATATTCATCTTTCAAAATTTGGGCTAATTCGTTTACCTCTTTAACGGTAAGATTAACCAATTGTTCAGCAAATGCTTTTAAGTCAGCCATTTTTCTTAATTGTTTTTTTTTAAATTGTTTTTAATTTCTTTCTGATAATGTTTTAACGATACCGGCAATTTTGCCACCACCGCTCTGCAACGCTGAAATAACGTTTTTAGCAGGAGATTGTAATAATCCCATAATTTCTCCGATTAAGTCCTCTTTAGATTTCAAGTTACTCAAGGCTATTAATTGGTCATCGCCAATAAATACAGCGCTGTCAACATATGCACCTTTTAGAGCTGGCTTAGTGCCTTTCTTTCTGAATTTCAGAATGGCTTGGGCTGGAGCTTTAAAATTAGCACTGAATAACAGAGCAGATGTTCCTTTAAGTGCACCTTCTAATTCACCGAATTCTTTACCGGAATTTCTCATAGCCTTCAATATCAATGTATTTTTGGCTACCAGCATTTCAATGTCGTTTTTGAATAATTCACGTCTGAAATTGTTTGTGTCTATAGCACCAATACTAGATGTATCGGCGATATACAAACAATTAGCATTTTTGAATTTTTCAGTTAATTCGGCAATTGCTGCGTTTTTTTCTTCTCTGTTCATTTAAGTGATTTAAATTCCTGGAATTGATTTGATGTCGATGCAGATACCTGGACTCATGGTTGAACTTAAGTAAACACTTCTGAAATACGTCCCTTTGGAAGAAGAGGGTTTCAATTTACTTAAAGTTTGCATGATTTCCACAGCATTTTCTGCGATTTGATTAGGTTGGAAGCTAACTTTACCGATTGATGTGTGAATGATACCGGTTTTATCAACTTTAAAGTCAATTTTACCAGCTTTCACTTCAGTTACGGCTTTTGCCACATCAGGAGTAACAGTTCCTGATTTTGGATTTGGCATTAAGTTACGTGGGCCTAATATTTTTCCTAACTTACCAAGCTTCGCCATTACAGCTGGCATGGTAATGATAATGTCGATGTCTAACCAACCGTTTGCAATCTTTTCGATATAATCGTCAAGACCTACGTGGTCGGCTCCTGCAGCTTTTGCTTCTGCTTCTTTATCAGGAGAACACAATACCAATACACGTACAGTTTTACCTGTTCCATGTGGCAATGTTGCTACACCTCTAACCATTTGGCTAGCTTGTTTAGGATCTACACCTAATTTTACATCGATATCTACCGATGAATCAAATTTGGTGAAGGAAATATCCTTCATAAGTTTTGTAGCTTCTTCTAATGTATAAACTTTAGAACTATCAATTTTTTCTAAAACTTTCTTTCTGTTTTTTGTAAGTGCCATTGTCTAATAATTAAAAAGGTTTATCTCCAGCGATTGTTACACCCATACTTCTTGCAGTTCCCGCAACCATATTCATAGCTGATTCAATTTTGAAGCAGTTTAAATCTGGCATTTTGTCTTCTGCAATTTGCTTTACTTGATCCCATGTTAATTCAGCAACTTTCTTTCTGTTAGGTTCAGCTGAACCTTTAGCAGCTTTAGTAGCCTCAATAATTTGAGTAGCAACTGGAGGGGTTTTGATTATGAATTCGAACGATTTATCGGAGAACACTGTTAGAACTACTGGTAATACTTTACCCATTCTGTCTTGTGTACGCGCGTTAAATTGTTTACAAAATTCCATGATGTTTACACCTTTTGAGCCCAGAGCAGGTCCAATGGGAGGTGCGGGATTTGCTTGTCCGCCTTTTACTTGTAATTTTACGTATCCTGTTATTTCTTTTGCCATGATATAGCTGTTTATATGTTATTCTTTTTCTACTTGGTTATAATTCAATTCCAAAGGTGTTCTTCTTCCGAAAATCTTAACCATTACTTTCAATTTTTTCTTTTCCTCGTTTACTTCTTCAATCACGCCACTGAATCCAGAGAAAGGACCATCAGTAACTTTTATTGGTTCACCAACGATAAATGGCTCAGTAGTTTCAACGTCTACTCCTCCATTTTCATCAGCATTACCTAAAATTCTATTCACCTCGGCTTGTCTTAATGGAACTGGGTTGTCTTTAGAACCCAAAAATCCAACGACACCATTGATACCTTTAATCGTAGCAGCAACTTCACCATGAAATTTTGCTTGAATTAATATATAACCTGGGAAATAGTTTCTTTCTTTTGCTATTTTTTTACCATTTTTAATTTGGTAAACCTTCTCCATAGGGATAAGGATTTGCGGAACATAATCAGTTAATTTAGCTTTTATAAGCTCACTTTCTAAGTTAGCTTTAACTTTTTTTTCCTGACCGGAAACCGCTCTAACTACATACCACTGTAAGTCGATTGCTTCCATTGCCATTATTTAAACAAACTATAAAAAAAGTCAAGACCGTTGCCAAGCGCATAGTCTAATACCCATACCAACGAAGCGAAGATAAGAGAAGCCACTAATACGATAATCGCACTTTCGCGTAATTCATCCCATGTAGGCCAAGTTACTTTATTCAGCAACTCATCTATTGAATGATTCCACATGTTTCTTAATTTTTCCATTTCTATGTTTTTTAGCACGAGAGGAGAGATTCGAACTCCCATCAAAGGTTTTGGAGACCTCTATTCTACCCTTGAACTACTCTCGTAAAAATATTAGTCACCCTGATTCAGGACCAGGGTGACTAACATCCTTATTGTTTTAAAATATTAATCTAAAATTTCAGTTACTTGACCAGCACCGATGGTTCTACCACCTTC
>CANFXY010000096.1 GCA_947451105.1 Bacteroidota bacterium
ATATTGGATTTATTAGACAGAAGAAAGAGAAAAAAGGTTTGTATTTTAAAGTTTTATAGCTATTTTTGCAATCCCAAAATTTATACTCACCATGGATTTAATCAAGTTTGTAGAAAAAGAATATTTAAAAGCTGAGCTTCCTTCATTTAAAGCAGGAGATAAAGTAACAGTTCATTACAAAATCAAAGAAGGAAACAAAGAGAGAATCCAGTTGTTCCAAGGTGATGTAATTCAACGCAGAAACGCAGGATTGAGCGCAACTTTCACAGTGCGTAAAATTTCTAACGGTGTAGGTGTTGAAAGAATTTTTCCTTTGCATTCACCAAACATCGACAAGATCGAAGTGAACAAAATTGGTAAAGTACGCAGATCTAGAATCTTCTATCTAAGAGGATTGAGTGGTAAAGCGGCAAGAATTGCAGAGAAGCGCTAATCTTTAAAGAGAGGTTAATAGTTTTCATAGGTTTAAGAAAGGTCGGTTTTTACCGGCCTTTTTTTATGTCTATGAAATAGCCATGAAAAAGTCTACAGTGTAGACTTTAGTATTGCCGTTGAGGCAATGAAAAAGTCTGCTACGCAGCTTTGGTATGCCCAAAGTCTTGGGCATGAAAAAGTTGTACTTACAACTTTAGTATTGCCATTGAGGCAATGAAAAAGTCTGCAAGGCAGACTTCAGTATGGGCGATGAAATAAGCCCATGGTTTCAACAATAGGCTTGTAAGCCTTGTTCTATAATTAAAGCAATCTTCTTGCCATTCAGAATTCCTAAGCATGCCTATGGTTTCTCAGGAATGCTAGTACAAAAAAAGACCGATCAATTGACCGGTCTTCAGAATTTTAAATTTTGAAAGATTAGTGTTTGCTCAAATAATCAGCTACACCTTTGAAGGTTGCGTTCATCGCTTCATCACCTTTTTCCCAGTTTGCTGGACATACTTCACCATGGTTCTCTACGTGTTGTAAAGCGTCTACCATACGCAAGGTTTCGTCAACGCTGCGGCCTAGTGGTAAGTGGTTAACGACTTGGTGCATAACAATACCTGTTTTGTCGATTAAGAACAAGCCACGGAAAGCTATCATAGGGCCATTGGCGATTAGTTCACCTTGCTCGTTGTAGTCATAGTTACCGAACAATACACCATAGTTGGTAGCAATTGATTTGGTTGTATCAGCAACAACTGTGTAAGTTACACCTTGGATACCGCCATTGTCTTTCGGCATTTGAAGCCAGTTGTAGTGGCTCTCTTCTGTATCGGTGCTGCAAGCAACAACCTTAACACCTCTTTTTTCGAACTCTTCAAGTTTTTCTTGGAAAGCATGTAATTCAGTTGGGCAAACAAACGTAAAGTCTTTTGGGTAAAAGAACAATACCACATGGTTTTTGCCAATGTATTGGTCTAAACTGAAATTTTCTATAATTTCTTCGCCGTTGATTACAGCTGATGCACTAAAGTGCGGGGCTTTTTTTCCTACTAATACTGACATAATGGGTGCAAAATTGGCACTTTATTTCTGATAAAAAAATAGAAACTTACAATTACTCTATATATCTTGTCTATATGGCTACAAAAAAATATAGGCAAACATAATTGCTTGCCTATATTCAGTATAGATGTATTTTTTGTTGATCTTATTTTCTGCCCATTTCTCTCAAGTGTGCAACGTGCGATGCAACAGCTAAGCGAACTTTAGGGTATTCAATATAATTGATGTTGTATTCTTTACAAACGTCTTTTACGATTTCGCTAATAGCAGGATAGTGTATGTGTGAAATGTGCGGGAACAAATGGTGCTCAATTTGAAAGTTTAATCCGCCTGTAAACCAAGATACAATTTTGCTTTTGGTTGCAAAGTTAGCAGTCGTTTTTAATTGGTGTACAGCCCATTCGTCTTCAACCTTACCTGTTTGTGCATCAGGTGTAGGGAAGTGTGTATCAGAAACTGTGTGGGCCAATTGGAACACCAAGCTAAGAACGATGCCTGCGAATAAACCATAGGTTAAGAAACCAATCAACCAAGCTTGCGGACCAACCACTGCGATTGGAATAACCACGAACAATACCAAGTGCAATGCTTTAAAGCCCCAAAATGTGAAGTGTTCAGTTAAACTCATTTTTTTGATTGGCATTTCACCTACACGCTTTAAAAAATATTTTTTATAGTCGGTAAAGAAAATCCAATAGATGTACAACAATGAATACGCCATCAAGAAGTAGATATGTTGAAAACGGTGGATCTTGTATCTTTTTTGCGTTTCGCAAAGTCTTAAGAAAGGTTTTGCGTTGATGTCATCATCCATACCCTCGATGTTGGTGAAAGTGTGGTGAACCACATTGTGTTTGGTTTTCCACATGAAAACATTAGCACCCAATACGTTCAATGACAAACCTGCCAATTCGTTTAACCATTTCTTTTGGCTAAAGCTGCCATGAGCACCATCGTGCATAATGTTGAAACCTATAGCTGAGGTTAGGGCGCCTAACAACATGCATTCGATTAAGCTGATGGCAAGGATTGGAGAGGTGAAAAATATTAAGTGAACATATACGGCAATGAAACTGGTAACTAGAATAATTGCTTTCGTGTATAATTTAGCATTACCGGTTGGTTTTGCTTTGATCTCAACAAAATAATCGTTTATGCGTTTTCTAAGTTCAGCATGAAACGAGTTTGTTGGATTTAAAAATTTAGGTACAATCATGAATAATTTATTTTGATTATTAAGCCACAAAGTTAATGCAATTAAGTTGAAAAACTTGGATGATAATGCTCATAAAATTGCAATATTTTGGGATATGATTGATAAATAGAGTATTAAATGTGTAGGAGCACCAAAGAAATAGATTAAGTTTTACATTGCTTTATTGCGATAAGGGTTGTATAAAGTATTATCTTTGCAAGTTCAATGCCTTTACGTAAAAATAACTCGGGAAAGTCTTCAGGGCCCTATAAGAAATCAGATGGTAGAAAGCCAGCCGGTTCTTATAAAAAAACTGCTGGTCGCTCAGATTCGAATTCGAAATTTGGAGGAAGAGATTCTTCATTCAAAAAACCAAGAACAAATGATGATTCAAATGAATTAGCTCCACCTCGTTTCTTGCCACCACGCGATGGCAACAAATCTTATGGGCGCAAAGGTCCAGAAAGCCGTGGAGGAAAACCATCAGGCAGACCCTATGGCGGAGACCGTGAAGACAGAGGGTTTAAATCTGATACCCGCAAGCCTAGTTATCCAAAATCTGAAGAAGGTGGAAGCAGACCTCCGTACAAAAAACGCGAAGGCGGATACGGCGATTCTGATTTCAAAAAACCCAGTTATCCAAGATCAGAAGAGGGTGGAAGCAGACCTCCGTACAAAAAACGCGAAGGCGGATACGGCGATTCTGATTTCAAAAAACCTAGCTATCCAAGAACAGAAGAGGGTGGAAGCAGACCTCCTTACAAAAAACGCGAAGGCGGATACGGTGATTCTGATTTCAAAAAACCAGGTTACCCAAGATCAGAAGAAGGTAATGGCAGAGCTCCGTTTAAGAAAAGAGAAGACAGTGGCCGCGATGGTGGATACAAAAAGCCTGGATTTAACAGAGTTTCAAACGATGGAGGTGGATATTCTCCATACAAAAAACGCGAAGGCGCCTCTGAAGAAGGTGGCTATAAAAAATCAGGCTATTCAAAATCAGGTGATCAAGGCGGTGGATATTCTCCATACAAAAAAAGAGAAGCAAGCGAAGGTGGATATAAGAAACCAGGATTTGACCGCAACGACGATGGCAAAGCGCCATACAAAAAACGCGAAGGTGATAGCAGAGACAATGGCTATGCAGGTAAATCAAATTACCGCAGAAATGCCGATGATCAAGGCCCTAAAAGACCATTTAAACCTGAAGGGGAGGCTGATAAACCATTCAGACCAAAGTACGATCCTCAAGTTCAAATCAGAAAATCATATTCAGACAGAAAGAAGGAATTAACAGGAACCCAAGATAGTCCAGATGATATCCGTTTAAATAAATACATTGCCAACTCTGGTGTTTGTAGCAGAAGAGAAGCGGATGATGTTATCAAACAAGGTTTGGTAAGTATTAATGGAACAGTGGTTATAGAAATGGGTTACCGTGTTAAAAAGGGTGACGTGGTGAAATTTGACGGAAGAAAAATATTGCCAGAGCCATTTGTGTACATCCTTATGAATAAGCCAAAAGATTTTATCACCACCACCGACGATGAAAAAGGCCGTAAAACGGTTGTTGATTTGTTGGCGGATAAAATCCCTCAAAGGGTATATCCAATTGGCCGTTTGGACAGAAACACTACCGGTGTTTTGTTGTTGACCAACGATGGTGATGTTGCCCAAGCCTTAACACATCCATCTTTCCAAATCAAGAAGGTGTACCATGCTGTATTGGACAAAAAAGTAAATGGCAGCGATTTGGATAAATTGGTAGAAGGTGTTGAATTGGAAGACGGGGTTGTGCATGCTGATGCAGTTGCCTTTGTTGACAATGAAGACAAACGCCATGTTGGGGTTGAAATCCACAGTGGTAAAAACCGTGTTGTTAGGAGAATGTTCGAACACCTTGGTTATGAGGTTGAGAAGCTCGACCGCGTAAGCATGGGTATATTTACAAAGAAAGATTTGCCAAGAGGGAAATGGCGCTTCCTTAAGGAAAGTGAAATTGGTTTCTTAATGAAACTTAAGGCGAACATGCCTTAAAAGTCATTTTATTGTAAAATTAATATTTTTTGCCTTCATAGTTTTTAGTAACTTTACTTAAACTATGAAGGCATTTTTATTGTTAAACGATTTACTTGATTTATTTTATCCAAACATCTGTCCTGCGTGCGAAAAGCCAATGCAGCGTTCAGAAAAATTTGTTTGTCTTTTCTGTGAATTGCAGTTGCCAAAGACCAACTTTATATCTGGAACCGACAATTCGGTTTACAAACTATTTTTAGGCAGGGTTGATATCAATCAAGCCGATGCTTGGTTGTACTTTGTAAAAAGGGCATGGTGCAAAAAATGATGCATAGCTTGAAATACAAAGGTAATGAAGCTCTTGGCGAACACTTGGGTTACTTGTATGGGCTTGACTTGAAAATGAAAAATACTTTTATATTGCCAGATTGTTTGTGTGCCGTGCCATTGCATCCTGATAAATTAAAAAGCAGAGGATTTAATCAAGCTGCAGCCATTGCGCGGGGGTTGGGCAAGGCACTTGAAATTCCTTTTGTAGAGCATTTAATTCTGAGAAAAGAGAATGCTGGTTCTCAAACCCGCAAGAAACGCTTTGAACGTTGGGAATCCTCGGTTATGTCGTTTCAAATGAATGCAGAATTACAATTCAAATATCTACATATTGGTTTGGTGGATGACATTGTCACCACTGGTTCAACTTTGGAAATTTGTGCCAATTTATTAAAACATAATGGGTTTGAAAACGTTCAGGTCTTTGCCTTGTGCCAAGCAATCAATTAATTTAGTATATTTGCAAAAAAAGCATCGTACTAATGAAAAAAAATATTGCTACTATTTTAATGATGACCTGCTTTGTTGCGGTGAGTTCATTTGCGCAAAAACCCGTAACAGGGCAGATTCAAGGAGAGAAAGTTCCATTGTATTGCGGTTCCACAGGCTCGTCTACTGCCGATTCAACAAGATTACCGATTTTGTTTCGAGCTAAAATTAACGGATTAACTCCAGGTGGAAGATATAAATACTTTGCACGTTTCATTTCTTTAAATGATACGTCTAGTTCAACAACCACAGGTGTTGGAACCCCAATTATTTTAAAGAAAAATGGAACTTGGACCACGATTTCTAGTCCTGATATTTCTACATCAGGAGGCCATGATACCATTACATTGACCTTGGCTCAGAATGAATTTACCGGTTGGTTTGGCGCATTTTACAACAACGACAGCCGCTTTGCCCCAGGTAAATTTGTATATCCAATAATTGTATTCGAGGAAATTGGAACAGGTACACCACAAACTGAAAAGGTGTATTTAACCGATTCAATTGAAGTATTGCAATTCTCTGCGGCACAAACTGCATCAAAGGGTACCGCCATTTATGGTTCTTCATTCGTGAAAGCAAAAAGCATAGTGCTTTTATACGACAACATCAATGGAACGACCAACAGACCAATTACCGTTACTTATAGTGAAAATGACGGTATTTCATATTCAAACATGCAAACATGGTACAACAATAAAGTAAATACTGTTTCAGGTTCTTGGGGTAGTATAATTCCAAATAATTTATCTTCTGGTATTACCAGAATTGAAAGCCGAGATGCATTTTTTGATACCATTATTTATGCCAACACCGAGGCTGATGGTGTTTGGGGTAATGATACAACCAAAAATAGAAAAGGCGGAGCAGTGAAACCAGTTAACATTAAAAGTGATTATGCGCCTTTGTTAAAGCCAGAGTTTGAGTTTGTTTCAAATTTAACGACTTTGGTTGAGGCAAACGCAACAGTGAATATGGTAGTTAGAAGAAGATATGGAAACAACGATACCAGTAAAGTAAGTGCATTCATTACAGCTGGTACTGCAACAAACAATGTTGACTACACTATTTTGACTTCTTATCCATTGGTGTTCAAACCTTATGGAGAGGCCTTAGATACCATACAAGTTAGAGTGAATGATGACTTTGCAAGCGAAGCGACTGAAAACGTGGCAATTCGTTTGATCAATCCTGTTAATGGTAGAATTGGTTTCCAAACGACCAGCTCAATCAATATAACCGACAATGATATTCCTGTCATTACCTTTGCTAAAAGAACGGAGACAGTTTCAGAAGCTAAAGGCATCTTGAAAGTTAGATTGAAAATTAATTCAGGTTCTAATACAGCAACCAATGTGAAGGTTTTGGTTAAATCTAAAACGGATAGTACTTTTATTCCAAGTGAATTTAAATTAGGTTCAAGCAACAAAGACACCATTGTGCAATTTGCAGGAGGTAAGGTTGTCGACAGTTTGGATTTTAACATTGCAATTATTAACGACTTGTTTAAAGAAGACAGAAGCGATACCTTAACATTGGTATTGCGCAACCCAACTTCTCCAGCAACTATTGGAAAAGACTCATTGTTTACCTTGATTATTACGGACAATGATGCACCACCAATATATAGCTTCTCTACAAAAACATTCACGGTAAAAGAGAATGTTGGTAGTGTAAAAATAAGAGTTAACAAATTAGGCGGAAACAACAGTCAGAGTGATATTGTATTGTCAGCTGTTTCAGATCCAAAGTATGCCCAAGCTGGTTCAGACTTTACTTTTACAGGTAGTCAGTTTATTACCTTCACCGCAACAGACCCAGATAGTTTCGTTTATACCTTGCCGATATTGGATGACAACTTTAGTGAACCAAAGGAAGATGCTGTTTTTGTTATTAGAACCGCATTTAATGCAAAAATTGGCAAGCCTGATACCTTAAGAATTAGCATCGTGGATAATGATCTTCCTGAGTATAAAATCAATAAATTAACTTTTGGTAAAGCACCTAATTTTGTTTTAGATAGTTTGAATGTTCATTGTGCAATTAGAGGTGTCGTTTATGGCGTAAATATGGGTCCGGTTGGCACGCCAAACGGAACTTCATTCACTGTAATCGACAACACAGGAGGCATACAAGTTTTCAAAGGATCAGGAGGAAACAAAGGTTATACAGTTACAGAAGGTGACAGTGTTCAAGTTTATGGTCGAGTTGCTCAAGTTAATGGTATGGCTCAATTAACTCAATTGGATACTATTTTGTTGTTGGGTAGTGGAAGACCATTGCGCAGCGCAAAAGTTGTTAGCATTCTCAACGAATCAACGGAGTCAAACTTAGTTAAGTACAACTTAGTGAAACTTTCTAATCCTTCAAAATGGCCGAGTACTGCTATGGCTCCAAATACTTCTGTAACTTTGAAGGTATTAACTGCAAATGATTCATTTGATATTGTTATAGACAGCGAAACTGATATTGATGGCAAAACAGCACCAAGTGGATTTTTCAACGTCGCCGGTTTAGGTGCTCAAAACGATGCAACCAGTCCTTATACTTCAGGTTACCAATTGTATCCTAGAAGAATGAGTGATTTTACCAACTTGGTTGTTCCAACATTTGGATTCTCAACACCAACCTCAATAGGCAAAGAAAACAGAGATTCAACTGAAGGTTTCATTTTGCAATGCGCCAACCTAACCACTAACCAACAAATCAATATTGTGATTAAAGGTGGAACTGCTGCTAGAAATGATGATTACCAATCCTTGCCAAACAGATTGTTTATTTTAACCCAAGCAAACCCAAGCATCAATGTAAAATCAAAAATAAATGATGATGCTAAAATTGAATTAAATGAAACCATTATTTGGGTTATCAGAGACAATGCATGGGGAACTTTAATCGGTCCAGATAGTATTCACACCGTTACCATTTTAGATGATGAAACACCAAACAGTATTTTAGAATCTACACTAGAGGCTAGGACTAAAGTATACCCTAACCCAGCAAAGCAAAATGTTACTTTAAGCAGTGAAGAAGCTTTGATTAATGAAGTTGTTGTTTACGATGTAAACGGCCGTGAAGTAAAACGTTTCACAATTGAGGCAAGCAATAAAACAGTATTGGATTTAGAAGGAATCAGCAATGGTATGTACACCCTATCAATCCATACGGACAAAGGGAACATTGTAAAATCTTTAAGTGTTCTATAAACAAGAAAATAATTTTAAAAAGCGCCTTGAAAAGGGCGCTTTTTTTATGTCAATCATATGAAAAAACAATATTTTACAGAGGCCTATTTGCATTTCTTTATGGATCTAGCAGCCAATAACCATAAAGATTGGTTTGACCAAAACCGCAGCCGCTATCAAACTGAGGTTAAGGCCGCAATGGAAGTGTTTGTTGGCGACTTAATTGCAACCTTGAAAAAAGATGCAGATTTAGGCGATTTAAAGGCCAGTGACTGCATTTTTAGAATCAATAAAGACATTCGCTTTAGTAAGGATAAAACACCTTACAAATTGCAAATGTCAGCCTTAATAGTAAAAGGGGGAAGAAAGCAAATGTACGATCCTGGTTTATACATCGAATTAGGACCTGAATTTTTAAATATTTACACTGGTTTTTATATGCCTGAAAAAGATCAGCTGCTAAAGATTCGGGAGAAAATTGCGGCAAATCCAGCTAGCTTCGAGAAAATAATTAATGCCAAAGCCTTTAAAGCATCTTTCGGTGAAGTAAGAGGAGAGAAGTCAAAGATATTGCCTAAAGAATTGAAAGAAGTGGCCAAGCTGCATGAATTGATCTACAACAAACAGTTTTATCTGGTTCACCAGGTAGATGCCGAGAAGATATTAGACAGCGATTTGTTGAGTTATGTGGTCAATCATTTTAAATCGGCGGCAGAATTTAACCGCTTTCTTAATTAACATAGGGTGAATCCCAAACTTGACATGTAATTTTGTTGCATGCTTAATTTTCAAGAAATCCTAACCGTTTCATTTACACTTTTTGCGGTAATTGATATCATTGGTTCTATACCAGTGGTTATTGATTTACGCACTAAAATTGGACATATACAATCGGAGGTCGCAACTCTAACTGCAGGTTTGCTGATGACCCTGTTCTTTTTTGTAGGGGAGAATTTCTTGGGCTTGTTGGGTATTGATATTCATTCTTTTGCCTTGGCAGGTTCTATTGTTATCTTTATTATTGGATTAGAAATGGTATTGGGAAGGGACTTTTTTAAAGTTGATCCAGATCCAAAATCAGGAAGTATTGTTCCCATTGCGTTCCCAATCATTGCAGGAAGTGGAACATTAACCACCATAATGTCATTAAAATCCGAGTTTCAAGCGGTTAATATTTACATAGGTATTATCATCAACCTAATTGTTGTTTATTTGGTTTTGAAATCAACCAAGCAAATTGAAAAGATATTGGGTAAAGGTGGATTGTTGGTTGTTCGTAAATTCTTTGGCGTGATTCTTATCGCCATTGCCGTGAAGATTTTCAAAGGGAATTTGATGGCGGTGTAGGAAGGGAAAGCTAGAGGTAAGTGAAAACATGTATCTGTTTTTTTCTCATTAAATCAAAAAAACTTGCAGCCGCAAAGTTGCTTCATCGCATTTATTACGTTGTGGAATTTTTAACAAAAACATCCATCAGAATGTCCTTAGCGTAAAATTAAAGAGAATCTAATTTTCTAGCAATTGAAGTTTCTTCGAAAATTTCTAGGTTGTCACCAACTTCGATGTTTTGGAAGTTCTTAATTGAGATACCACACTCAAAGCCTTTAACCACATCTTTCACGTCGTCTTTGAAACGTTTCAATGAATCTAGAGCACCTTGGTGGATAAC